>NZ_CP047602.1:1537500-1880833 GCF_009905255.1 Thermoanaerobacterium aotearoense
ATTATGAGCCTGGGGGAATCGTTGATGTATATGATCATAAGAAAAACTTCATCGGGCGAGGATACATAAATCTTAAATCCATGATAACTGTAAGGCTTCTCACATACGAAAAAGATGAGTTAATAAATGAGGATTTTTTTAAAAAAAGAATTTTAAGAGCATGGGAATACAGGAAAAGGATTATGGATAATTTGAATTCGTGCAGGGTAATTTTTGGAGAAGCTGATTTTTTGCCAGCTCTTATTGTTGACAAATTCGGCGATTATTTAGTTGTTCAAACACTTTCGCTTGGAATGGAAAAGTACAAAACTTTAATAGTAAATATACTTCTTGAATTATTAAAACCTAAAGGCATATATGAGAGAAATGATGTATCTGTGCGAATGCTGGAAGGATTGCCTGAAACGAAAGGGTTTTTATATGGCAATTTCGATACAATTCAACAATTTGAAGAAAATGGTGTTAAGTTTTGGGTTGACATAGAGAACGGTCAAAAAACCGGTTATTTTTTAGACCAAAAAGAAAATAGAGCAGCAATAAAAAAATATGTAAAAGATGCTGATGTATTAGATTGTTTTAGCCACACTGGCTCTTTTTCAGTACATGCATTACATTACGGTGCTAAAAGCGTCGAAACTGTAGATATATCAGAATCAGCATTAGACATGGCAAAAAAGAACGTAGCTCTAAACGGATACTTGGATAGGTGCCACTTTACGTGTGAAAATGCATTTGACCTGTTAAAAAAATACGATGAGGAAAATAAACAATTTGACGTAATAATACTTGACCCACCTGCATTTACTAAAAACAGAGAGACAGTAAAAGATGCCATAAGAGGATATAAAGAAATAAATTTAAGAGCAATGAAGATCTTGAAAAAGGGTGGGTTCCTCATTACTTGTTCTTGCTCACAGCACATAAGTCCAGATGCGTTTCTAAACATAATTAAAGAAGCTGCACACGACACACGTAAGAATACAAGGCTAATAGAAAAAAGAACACAATCAAAAGATCATCCTATACTGTTGGCGTCCAGTGAAACTGAATATCTAAAGTGTCTAATATTGCAAGTGTTTTAGTTTAAATAAGAAGCTTTTCGCTTCTTATTTAAATTTTCTGCTTCCAGGTTTGTATATAGGCAATCCCTTTTCACATAGTGGACATTTTTCGCTTTCATACGACACTACATCAATTGATATTATAGATTCAAATTTTACTCCAAAATTGACTTTCCCATTGCTCCTATCGACGATGCTTGCAACACCGACAATATTTGCATTATAACTTTTTACTAGGTCAATGACTTCTTTTACAGAGCCCCCTGTTGTGACAACATCTTCCACTACAAGGACGCTATCTCCCTCGTTTACCTCAAATCCTCTTCTTAATTTCATTACCCCGTCTTCTCTTTCAGCAAAGATGGCTTTTGTACCCAATTGCCTCGCAACTTCATACGCAAATATAATACCACCAATGGCAGGCCCAATTACTACATCTATTTTTTCTTTAATAAATTTACTTGCTATTTCTTTTGAAAATAATTCACTGTAATTAGGATACTGAAAAATCTTGGCGCATTGGAGATATGTGTCGCTGTGCCTACCGGAAGTCAGTAGAAAATGTCCTTTATTCAATACTTTTAAATCACTTAATATTTCAAGTACCTTTTCTTTATCCATTTTGATTTTCCTTTCCTTTTAGTTTACCATAATAATTATACGTTAATAGAATTCATCAATTGATTTACATCAAATATGCTATTTCTTAACATATACTTTTTTATGCCTTCTAAAATGTCTATTGAACCGGCGGGATTGATAAAATTATAAGTTCCAACGGCTACAGCAGTGGCCCCTGCTATCATAAATTCTAAAGCATCTTCTGCAGATGAAATTCCTCCCATCCCTATCACAGGTATTGATACAGCTCTTTTAGCTTCATACACATTTTTAAGCGCTATAGGTTTTATAGCTGGTCCTGATAAACCAGCAAACACATTCTTGAAAACAGGTCGCCTTGTGTTTATGTCTATAGCCATTCCAGTAACTGTATTTATAAGAGAAATTGCATCAGCACCACCATCTTCTGCTGCTTTAGCATAAATCTTTATGTCAGTTACATTTGGAGTCAATTTTACAATTACTGTTTTGTTTGATGCTTGTTTTACTTTTTTAGTTATCGCATATACACTGTTGGGATCTACTCCAAACGACATCCCTCCTTCTTTTACATTTGGGCATGAAACATTGATCTCTAATGCATCTACACCGTCTATATTAAGTTTTTGGGCTAATGATACAAATTCTTCTATTGTCTCTCCTGCTATATTTGCGATCACTTTAGTATTAAACCTATTTAAAAATGGCAATTCATCTTTTATGAATGCATCGACACCTGGATTTTGCAGCCCAACGCTATTTAAAATTCCTGATGGCGTTTCGTATATACGCGGTGGAGGATTTCCTTCTTTTGGATACAATGTAAGCCCCTTTACCATTATTCCTCCTAAATCATCTAAATCGATATAATGTGAATACTCTCTCCCAAAGCCAAATGTGCCAGATGCCACAAGAACTGGATTTTTAAGTTCAAGGTTTCCTATATTGACTTTCAGATTCAAAATACTACCTCCCTTGACCAAAATACAGGACCATCCTTACAGACTTTTTTATATTGAAATCCAGAATCAGTTTTTGTTTTACAGGCACATACCATACACGCACCAATTCCACAACCCATATGTTCTTCAATAGAGATTTGACAAGGCACATCGTACTTTTCAGCCATGTCTTTTACAGATTTAAGCATTTGCATTGGGCCACATCCATAAATCATATCAATATCCTTTATTTCATCTTTCATTGCATCGGTAACATACCCTTTAATACCGGTATTCCCATCTTCAGTCGCAATAACGACATCACCATATTTTTTAAATTCATCCACAAGAAATACATCGCTTTTAAAACCAAGAGCAATCTTTAGATTTTTCGATTTCAATTTTTTTGAAAGAAATAGTAGTGGTGGTATCCCTATGCCACCACCAACGATGAGAATATTGTTGAATTTATCAAACATATCAAATCCATGACCATGAGGACCAGTTACCTCTAATGTATCTAAAGCTTTAACCTTCGAAAGATTATAAGTGCCTTTTCCTTTTATCCGATAAACAATTGTGATTTCATCTGCATCATGATCGCATATGCTAAATGGCCTCTTTAATAATGTATTGCCACCGCAATTTATCATGATAAATTGCCCTGGCGTAGGAATCCCATCAAATTCTAATCTAAGTCTGTATATTCCATTGCTAATTTCTCTATTTTCTCTAACAACGTATCTCATATTTCACCTCAACACGCAACATATCTTCTTTTTAAAAACGCATTATTAATCATCCCCATCATCAGAAGAACTTCAGCACGTGCAGCTTGAGCATACTCATATTCAGAATAAACATCTTTCCAGTATTGACTTTTATAAGCAAAGATAACTTTTCTCGATGAGTTAACTATAGCACCTAAGTTGTTTTCGTCAAAACAATTAATGACGTCTTCTGCAGTAGCACCCTGTGCTCCATATCCAGGCACCAAAAAGATAGCAGATGGCATTATTTTTCTCAGTATTTTGGCCTCCTCTTTATACGTAGCTCCAACAACTGCACCTATAGAACTATATCCTAAACTGCCTTTGGCCAGTTTTGAAATCTTATCAACCATGTATGCCACATTTTCATACACAGTGCCATTCATAGTTTTTAAATTTTGAATTGTACCAGAACCAACATTGGAAGTTTTCACAAGAATAAACAGTCCTTTATCGTATTCTATTACGTCATGTATATATGGTGTCATGGTATCTTCTCCCATGTATGGATTGATTGTAATTGCGTCAATAGATGGATTCTGCAAATATGCTTTCGAATACATCTCTGCTACGTCTGCTATATCACCTCTTTTTACATCTGCTATAACTATAAGCCCTTTTTCTTTGGCATATTCAGCAGTTTTATAAAAAGCTTCTATTCCATCTGCTCCATAAACTTCGTAAAAGGCAATTTGAATCTTTACCGCTGGTACTACATCAAATACAGCATCAATAATGCCTTTATTAAAATTATACATCGCTTCAGATATTCCTTTTGTATTGTTCCCGTACTTATTAAAGGCCGCTTTCTTTATGAATTCTGGAATGCTTTCAATTCTTGGATCCAAACCGACAACCGTGGGATTATTTTTGAATTTTATTGCATGTATCAAATTATCCGAAAACATATTAACACCTCTTATAAATATTTATTCATATCAATGTATAATTATTCTATATATATTATACATTACTTACTCGATAATTGCCATCATTTTTAAATTTTATTTCTCCATTTACAATCGTATATTCCACCACTCCGTACAATTTTTGTCCATTAAATGGTGAATTTTTGCCTTTTGATTTAAAATTGTCTACATCGACTGTATATTCTTTGCCTAAATCTACTATTGTCATATCTGCATCATTCCCTATCTTAAAGCCATGGGTTAATTTTAATAGTTTCGAAGGTACTATTGACATGCGTTTTACCAAATCGTCTATCGCAATCAATCCATTTTTAACAAGGTACGTATACACTACAGAAAAGGCGATTTCGATTCCTGATATCCCAAAAGCCGCTATCTCATAAGGAACTTTTTTATCATCTTTCGTATGTGGAGCATGATCTGTTGCAATAACATCTATGGTGCCATCTTTTAATCCCTCTATAAGAGCATCTACATCCTCTTTTGTCCTTAATGGAGGATAAGCCTTTGTATTCGTGTCAAAGCCATCAACCATATCTTCAGTAAGGCATAGATTGTGTGGTGTTACTTCTGCCGTTATATCTACTCCGTCCGCCTTAGCTCTTCTTATCAATTCAACACTATCCTTTGTTGATACATGTGCTACATGAAGTTTTGCTCCAGTAGATTTCGCCAATATAATATTTCGCGCCAACATTACCTCTTCCGCTTCATGTGGTATTCCCCGTAAACCAATTTTTGTTGAAATTATCCCGTTATTCATCACACCTTCACCACTTAACATCTTATCTTCGCAGTGAGTTATCATAAGCAAACCGTACATATTTCCATAAGTCATTATTCTTTTCATGAGCCCTGAATTCATTATTGGGAATCCATCATCAGATAAAGCCACTATTCCCACATCTTTCAATTTCGCCATCTCTGAAATCTCCTCGCCCAGCATGCCTTTAGTCATAGCACCTATCGGAATTACTTTACAATACCCTTCTTTTTCAGCAATACTTTTTATATATTCCACGACAATTTCATTATCTATGACAGGATTTGTATTTGGCATACATGCAACAGTTGTATACCCACCAGCAACAGCAGCATGTGTACCTGTTTTTATCGTTTCTTTTTCTTCAAAGCCAGGCTGCCTCAAATGTGTGTGCATATCAATAAATCCTGGAAATACATGTTTCCCTTTTGCATCAATTGAAATTGCATCATTCAGTGATATTCTTTTTTCTATCCCTTTTATCTTCCCATTCTCTATTAAGATATCTGCTTTTTCATTAAATCTTTCTCCATCTATTACTATCCCATCTTTAATAACTAATTTCATTTGATTTTCTCCTTTCACATAATATTTTTAATAATGCCATTCTTACAGCTACGCCATTTGTAACCTGTTCCTCAATAACTGAATATGTGGCATTAGCTGCTTTTGATGTAAGTTCCACATTTCTATTGATAGGTCCAGGATGCATTAGTATTGCATCTTTTTTTGCAAGTCCCATTCTTTCTTCTGTTATACCAAAGTACTTTGAGAATTCATCTTTTGATGGAAACAAGCCATTTTTCTGCCTTTCTAATTGAATTCTAAGTCCCATGACTACATCAACTCCATCAACAGCTTTGTCTATGTCATAATAGACTTTTGCTCCAAGCTTTTCAAAAGTCTTTGGCAATAATGTAGCAGGACCCACCAATCTAACTTCAGCACCTAATTTTTGCAACCCCCATATATTAGACCTTGCGACTCTTGAATGGACTATATCTCCAACTATTACTACTTTTAAGCCGTCAAAGAATCCTTTCTTTTCTCTTATTGTCATTAAATCCAACAAAGCCTGTGTAGGATGTTCGTTAAGACCATCACCTGCATTTATTACTGATGCATCGAGATATTTTGCCATAAGATGTGGAGCACCAGACATATTGTGACGCACTACAATTACATCTGCTTTCATTTTTTCTATCGTTCTTACTGTATCAATAAGTGATTCACCTTTTACGACGCTGCTTGTTTTGGTCTCTATGTTTCCAAAATGCGCTCCAAGGTATTTTGCCGCCATTTCAAATGACAATCTTGTCCTTGTGCTTGGCTCAAAAAATATCGTAACGACTGTCTTTCCTCTCAAAATATCAGAATCTTTATTACCAACTAAGATTTTCTTCATTTCTCCTGCCGTATCCAGTATTTCTAAAAGATCTTCTTTTGACATTTCCCTTATGCCTAACACATCTTTTCCTATCATTTTTAACCATCCTTTCTTTTTTATTAAAAAATAGAGCAGCAACCATTTTTACATTTTAAAATGGCTCTGCTCTTAAATATAAGATTTTTGAATATTTTTTGAATCTTATGAATTCTAAAATAACCATAAAAAATCTCCCTTCTTTCTTAAAGTGGGAGAACCGCAATTCTCCCTTATCAGTCTCGCTGGACTAATTTAAAGGTTGTTATTCTATTATTACGACTTTATTTACATTATCAATTTCCTCAAGCATGACACTTACAATTTCGCTTTTCGATGTAGGCACATTTTTCCCTACATAATCAGGACGTATAGGAAGTTCCCTATGCCCTCTATCAATGAGTTCTGCCAACTGTATCGACTTAGGTCTCCCTAAATCTATAACAGCATCCATAGCAGCCCTTACAGTTCTTCCTGTATATATTACATCATCCACCAAAACAACAATTTTCCCGACGACATTTACTCCTATATCCCTTTTTTTTACAATTGGCTGCTCTAACTTCGTAGTTAAATCATCTCTATATAAAGTAATATCCAGTGAACCTATAGGAGGCCTTATGCCTTCAATGCGTTCAATGTACTTGGCAAGTCTATTTGCAAGAGGCACACCCCTGCGCATAATGCCAACCAATACAATATCTTCAATGCCTTTATTCTTTTCTACAATCTCATGTGAAATTCGAATTAAAGCTCTATCAATTGCCTTTTCGTCCATTATCTCAGCTTTATAATTCAAATCTTATACCTCCACAAAAAACTTCTCGACAAAGCAAGAAGTCATCACCTATTTCAACTCCTTGCCAGCCTCACAGGACCAGTTAAAGGATGCTCAATCTTTCTTTTAAAATATGATACCACAATATTTTATGTTTGTCTATAGGTTTTTAAAAATTACTCATGTATAAATTAAAATCAATTGAAAAAGCAAATCAGTCATCATTTGAAAACTTACGTATATCGTTTAATATATCTAAAATTTCTTGACTATAAAAATCTGTAGAGCTGACATAACCCCAGCCTTTAACCATTTGATATATGCCATCATAGACCAAGTCATTGTATGAACATATAGCATGAGGAATATTTCGATCAGTAAGTATACTGTCTAAAAGGCCTGCTTCTATCTCACTTTCTAACGTGGCTATCTTTTTAAAATTACTGTTATTCCCCATATGTCCGCCTCCTAATAAAATCATGTTCCATGTATTTATATTTTACCACACTGCATTTATGTAGAACATAAAAATTATTTATGCTAATATAGATATATACAAAAATTTTCAAAGGATGTGCTTACTATGAAAGAAGGAAAAGTGCCAACAGACATTTTATCAAAACTCGTATACACGAACTTAGGCGTAAAGAGAGACGAAGTAGTTGTACATGCAGGTATAGGAGAAGATTGCAGCATTATTGAATTTGGCCAGTATGCGGCTGTCTTGTCTACAGATCCCATAACAGCCTCAAATAACTTAAGCGGATATTTATCTGTAATCATTTCCTGCAATGACATTGCATCATGCGGTGCAAAACCTATAGGCGTACTTGAAACCATTTTGCTACCAATAGATTCTGATGAAAAATCATTGTACAAAATCATGCAGGAAATAGATAGAGGAGCCAAAGAGCTTAACATTGAGGTTCTTGGCGGCCATAGCGAAGTTACATCTTCTGTAAACAAACCAGTAATATCGACTACTGCCATCGGTATATGCAGCAAAGACAAATTCATTAAGACAAGCGGTGCTAAATTAAATGATGACGTAATAGTCACCAAATCAGTAGGTATTGAAGGAACCTTAATAATCGCCAACGATTACTATGGAAAGCTATCAAATCATATTTCTGAATCTGTTTTAAATAGAGCGAAAAACTTTATTAAAGATTTAAGCGTAGTAAAAGAGGGATTAATTGCGGCCGAGTGTGGTGCAAATTGTATGCATGACATAACGGAGGGCGGAATACTCGGTGCAGCCTTTGAAATCGCAGAAGCATCAAATGTAGGAATTGAAATTTTCAGCGATTTAATTCCTGTAAGAAATGAAACTAAGATTATCTGCGATTATTTTAACTTAGATCCATTTAAACTTATCTCAAGCGGCTCAATGATTATTACATCATCAAACGGCAAAAAAATAGTAGATGAATTGAAAAAGCAAAATATCGATGCGACAATAGTCGGTAAAATTACAAAATACGGAAAATATCTTATAGATGGCAACAAAAAAATAGAAATAAATTCGCCAGCTTCTGATGAAATATATAAAATTTCATAAGAGCCGTACAAACGGGTTTCTAAGCTTTTCATCCTTAATTGTGGTCATATCGCCATGCCCCGGAAAAACTAAAGTCGTATCAGGCAGCATAAACAATTTATTTTTAATTGAATTTATGATTTCATTGAAATCGCCACCTGGTAAATCCGTTCGGCCTATAGATTCTTTAAAAAGCGTATCTCCCGTAAAGCAGACATCTTCGATTTTATAACATACTCCACCAG
Organism: Thermoanaerobacterium aotearoense; assembly: GCF_009905255.1. Lineage (NCBI taxonomy): Bacteria > Bacillati > Bacillota > Clostridia > Thermoanaerobacterales > Thermoanaerobacteraceae > Thermoanaerobacterium > Thermoanaerobacterium aotearoense. The sequence goes on from NZ_CP047602.1 coordinate 1,546,551, forward strand.
GCGTATGTCCCGGGGTATAAATGGTTGTTATAATAATGTCTCCTCCAAATGATAAATTATCACCATCCATTAGCAAAATATCAGCATCTTTTGATATTATTTTTTCAAAGCCAAACTCAGACAAATTCATCGCTGGGTTTGTCAGCATTGCTGCATCATCGATAGAAACGCAAACTTTTGCCCCAAATTTGTCTCTAAAATAATCAACGCCTCCAATATGATCAAAATGCCCATGAGTTATCAATATATATTTCAAGCTAAAATCATTATCTACCAAATAACTTTCTATTTCAAATGCAAAATCGCCAGGATCTATCATTACACATTCATGACTACCCTTTGCAGATACTATATAACAGTTAGCTTGTAAACGCCCTAATGAAAATTTTTTAATATCTAAATCGTTTCTCATACTGCACTCACCTTAAAAGACCTTTTTTGAATCTAAAAGTATCGTTACTGGTCCATCGTTTATCAAAGAAACCTGCATCATAGCTCCAAATTTTCCCGTTTTAACAGGAAGTCCCGTTTCACTTAATTTATTGCACAACATATCAAAAAGGTACAATGCTTTTTCTGATTTGGCAGCATTCATATAATTAGGTCTTCGCCCTTTTCTCACATCCCCGAGAAGTGTAAATTGCGACACTAATAAAATTTCCCCACCAACATCAATTATAGAAAGGTTCATCTTACCTTCTTCGTCATCAAAAATCCTTAAGTTGGCGATCTTATCGGATATATATTCTACATCTTCTAAATCATCATCATTTGAAATACCTACCAATACTACAAGTCCTTTGCCAATTTCTCCTACTATATTGTCTTCAACTGTGACATTTCCTTGCAAAGCTCTTTGAACAACAGCTCTCATGTTTTAATACCTCCAATGCTGCATTTTTGTCACGCGTAAATTTTATGCACTTATTCTGTATACATCCGTCACACCATCAAGAGCTTTCAACTTATTCATAATTTTTTCAAGCTGCTCTTTCGATGTAATCTCTAAAGTCAAATTGATTATTGCAATATTGTCCTTTGTTGTTCTCGCATTTACAGCTCTTACAGAGATTTTTATATCAGCCAATATGCTGGTTACATCTGTTAAAAGCCCGTACCTGTCAACAGCCATAATTTGAATATCTGCTTGATACGCAATATTTTTGCCTTGATCCCATTCTACTTCTATAATTCTGTTTTTATCGTAAACATAATCCTTTATATTCGGACAATCTTTTCTGTGTATTGAAACTCCACGGCCTTTTGTGACATAACCTACTATTTCATCGCCAGGAACAGGAGAACAGCATTTTGAAAATCTAACCATGACATTATCTTCGCCTTTTACAACGACGCCCATTCCACCAATCTTTTGCTTTTTCTTTGCTTCCAATACAGTAGGAATATGCCTTTTAGACTCACTTTCTATTTGCTTTAATTCTTCCTTTATGCGGGGTATTATCTGATTTAAAGCAAGTCCACCAAAACCAATCGCCGCATACAAATCTTCTTCAGAATGCATGTTTAGCTTTTTTAATACAGACTCCATTATATCGCTTTTTAATTGGGATTGCTGTATCCCTTGTCTTTTTAACTCTCTGTAAAAAATCTCTTGTCCTCGTTCGATATTTTCTTCTCTTTTTTCTTTTTTAAACCATTGCCGTATTTTATTTTTTGCTTGTGAACTTTTTACAATCTGAAGCCAATCTCTACTGGGTCCCCTGTCAGCATTTGTCGTTGTAAGAATCTCAACTATATCACCATTTTTAAGCTCATAATCTATCGGAACGATCTTTCCATTTACTTTAGCACCGTTTAATCTGTGGCCTATTTCAGTATGAATGCTATACGCAAAATCAATAGGTGTAGAACCTGCTGGAAGACTTATGACATCGCCTTTAGGAGTAAAAACGTAAACTTCATCTGTAAACAAATCTATTTTTAAGGTCTCCATGAATTCTTTAGCGTCTTTTAGCTCTCTTTGCCACTCCAAAAGTTGTCGCAGCCATGAAAGCTTAGCGTCAAACTCATCTTCGTAAGATTTGCCTTCTTTATATTTCCAGTGAGCTGCGATTCCGTATTCTGCTGTTCTGTGCATATCCCAAGTTCGAATTTGTATTTCAAAAGGTTCGCCTTTCGGTCCAATTACAGTAGTGTGAAGAGACTGGTACATATTTGGCTTCGGCATAGCAATATAATCTTTAAATCTGCCAGGCATTGGTTTCCACAAAGTGTGGACAACGCCTAATGTGCCATAACAATCTTTCACAGTATTGACAATTACTCTGACAGCCATTAAATCGTAAATCTGCTCAAAAGTCTTGTTTTGCTGCTTCATTTTTTTATAAATACTGTAAAAATGCTTAGGCCTTCCATCAACATCGGCTTTTATTCCTATTTCATTCAATTTTTCCTTCAATTTTTCGATAAGTTCCTTTATGGATTCTTCTCTCTCTTTCCTTTTCTTTGCAACCTTTTCAACGAGGCTATAATATTCATCAGGATGAAGGTATCTCAATGATAAATCCTCCAACTCCCATTTTATCATTGACATACCTAACCTATGCGCAATAGGAGCGTAAATTTCCAGTGTTTCTTGCGCTTTCTCTTTTTGTTTCTCTTCGCTTAAAAATTTAAGAGTACGCATATTGTGAAGGCGATCGGCAAGCTTTATCATTATGACTCGTATGTCTTTAGCCATAGCAATAAGCATTTTGCGCATATTTTCAGCTTGCTGCTCTACTTTCGACTTGTACTCTATCATTCCAAGCTTTGTCACACCATCTACTAAATCAGCAATTTCTTGACCAAATTCATTTTTTATGTCTTCATAAGTAATAGATGTATCTTCTATTACATCATGAAGGAGTCCACTGGCAATAGTAGATACATCAAGTTCCAGATCAGCAAGTATCATCGCAACTTCTACAGGATGGACAATATACGGTTCTCCGGAATTTCTGTATTGGCCTTTATGAGCTTTTACCGCATAATCATAAGCTTTTAATATTAAATTAATATCATTTTCAGACTGATCGTATTTCTTGACCCTCTCAATAATTTTTTCAATCATTATTAATGATCACCTTTTTAAAACCGACATTTTAAAACTTTATCAATGAAATGACATCATAGCCTTCTAACTTTTTGCGTCCATTTAAAAAAGTCAATTCTGTCAAAAATAATATACAATCAACGATACCGCCTAATTCTTCAATCAACTTCGCTGCGGCATATATTGTGCCACCAGTTGCCAATAAATCATCGACGATAATGACTCTTTGTCCTTTATTAATAGCATCTTTGTGTATCTCCAAAGAATCCATACCATACTCAAGTTCATATTGGTAATTGACAGTTTCAGCAGGTAGTTTCCCCGGTTTCCTTACAGGCACAAATCCTAATCCCGTTTTATATGCCAGTGGTGCTCCAAACAAAAAACCTCTGGCCTCTGGACCTGCAATCAAATCAGCATTCCTGTCTTTTATGGCATCAGCTAACATATCTATTGAGAACACAAACGCATCTTTATCCTTTAAAACAGGTGTTATGTCTTTAAAACCAATTCCTTCCTTCGGAAAATCCGGTATCTCCCTTATCAGTGATTTAACATCTTCTAATGTCATGCTGTTTCCTCCTTAACATTCTTTTTCAATATTTGAAAAGCAAATTTTATAAAACTTTTTTCCGCCATGTACAGCTTCTTTAATAACTGATGATCTTTAATATCCACTTTTGAATCGACGCTATTTCTCCTTAACACAAAAATATTATCACTTTCTTCTATATTTATCAATCCATTGTCTTTAAGAATTTTTAAACATATCATTGACTTTATAGAATTCAAATTAAAATAATCGTAGATTTGATCTCTCAATAACAACGTATCTGAATTTTCTTTTATGCTTAAAAATACTTTAGCAAAATCACTCCTTCTCGGCACAATATTGCAGATATCATTTAAACTGCTTTTTAAGTCTTTCTTTCCAAATAAAAGGTGTACAACACTTCCTCTGTTGTTTGCTAATATATTATAAAACATTTTTGAATCAAATGGTATATCGTAGAAAACTATATTTTTATATTTTGAAAGCAACTGCATAATTTCATCAGCATTAACGCACCATAAAACTGCATTTTTTGCATCGACAATTTTATTGCTTAACTTAAAATTATAATAGTTGCAAGCATTAAGATAATTAATAATCTCTTTTATGTGGTATCGAGTATTTATTATGACTGCTGTGCTATCATCATTTTTAAACAATTTTAAAACATAAGATCTTTTATCATCGATATTTCGCGCATCAATAAAATTATAGCTTTCTAATCCTCGGAAATCATCATTAAAACCTATTAAAGTATTGTATAAATTTCTGAAAAATAATACATTTTTCTCTTTCACTAAAACATCTTTAGCTATTATCTCAAGCTTCTTCTCTCCATTCCATTCATTTATCTTGGCAAAACCTGCAATGTCTAAAACCGCTCCTGCGCTAATCTTATCAAATTCGCAAGCCCTATTGAATAAAACGATGTTGTACATCGCGTCATTTTTCTCAGCCATTATTCGAACGTGTTTGTTATCTCCAAAGAGGAAGATTTGTTTTGCAACCAAATTTTTAATAACATACATTGGCATAGGATTTCCACTGCCAAAAGGCTCTAACAAACTTATTTGATTTGCTCCTTCAAGATCCAGTACATCATCAATAGAAGTTTCTACCTCGATTATCGGCATCATATCAAAAGAAGTTAATTTTGTCTTGGCATATTCATTGATTTTAAGCTTAAAATCATCTATTTTACTGCTATCTATAGTCAAGCCTGCAGCCATTTCATGTCCGCCAAAGTTAATCAAACAATCACCAGCATATTTTATTGCCTCGTATATATTAAATCCTTTTATGCTTCTTCCTGAACCCTTACCAAAACCATCACTGAGACTTATTAAAATAGACGGTCTATGATAGCTTTCTGTTATCCTTGAAGAAACTATGCCAATTACACCAGGATGCCAATTTTCACTATAAAGGACAATGACCTTTTCTTTTTCTAAGTCCACATCATTTTCAACCTTCATGATAGCTTCTTCTAATATCTTTTTCTCGATTTCCTGCCTTTTCGCATTCTCGCTGTTTAAATAGGCTGCTATTCTGTCAGCTTCTACAGGATTATCTGTCACCAACAAATTCACACACAATACGGCACTTTCCAACCTTCCTGCAGCATTTAGCCTGGGGGCCAATATAAACCCAACATGGTATGTATCTATATCTTTTTCATTAAGGCCAACAGAATTTATTAAAGCCCTTAATCCTTTGTTTTTTGTGTGTCTCATCATCTTTAATCCTTCTTTTACGATCACACGATTCTCTCCAGTAAGCGGCACTATATCTGCCACAGTGCCTAAAGCAACTATATCAAGAAATTCCAATGCTTCATCCCCTAAGAGTGCCAAACAAAGCTTAAAAGTAACTCCAACTCCTGCTAATTCTATATATGGATATGTACAATCTTTAATGTGTGGATTTACGATACAATTAGCCTCCGGCAATACATCCGGAACCTGATGATGGTCTGTGACAATAATATCAAGTCCAAGGTTTCTGGCATACTGCACTTCCTTTAATGACGCTATCCCACAATCGACGGTTATAATAAGCTTCGTTCCAGAATCGCACAATGTTTTAACAGCATCCATGTTTATTCCATAACCTTCTAAGAGGCGATCCGGTATGTAAAAATCTACATTGGCACCAAGCCTTTTTAATGTCATATATAAAATTGAAGTGCTGGTTATGCCATCCACATCGTAATCACCATATATTGTTATTTTGTTATTTAATCCGACATGATATTTTATGATTGAAACCGCTTTTTCTATTCCTTCTAACAAGTAAGGGTTATTAAGCGCGTTTAATGTTGGGTTTAAATATTCATAAACTTTTTCCAAATCATCATATCCTCTATTGACGATGGTTTGTGCAACATAAGTTTTTAAATTAAATTTGATTGCAATTTCCTGCACCAATTTGTCATCTTTGATTTTTTTAGATACCCAGTTGTAGATCATAATATTCCGTTACCTCACAAAACACATTATTTTCGCTTCTTCTCTATAAAAAGTATGTAATAGACGATTGCCATACATAATATGAAGGATATTAAATATCCAATCAATCCTACCGCATTATAACCATATATTTTATACCCACCGTTTAAAGACATTATAAGTGATGAACCTATTATAAGCGACGCAGCTATAATGCTTATGATCATTTTGTTTATCATTGAATTAAGGTCGTACTTCATCTTTTCAGTTTCTTCAATGTCCAATTTTACTCTTACATTGTCTTTTAATATCTTTGAAATTATACCCTGAAGCTTTGATGGAAGCTTTTTTAGATGAACGTATATTTTGTGAAGATCTTTCGCATTTTCACTTAGCGTTTTGGCAAAATTGAAATTGCTTATGTATATCTTTTTTACAAAGTCTTTCGCAATGTCAGAGATGCTGAAGTCAGGATCTAATTCTTTGCCAACTCCTTCGATGGTAGCCAATGACTTAAGCAACAGTGTAAATTCTGCAGGCATGATCAATTTGTACTTGTAGATGATTGCAGTTATCTTTTTAGCAGAATCATTTATGTTTATGTTTTTAAGCGGAGTGTTGTAAAAATAGCTTATGATTCCGCTAAGATCGTACTTCAAATGTCTTATATTCACTCCATCTCTTATAGCATCCATATCTGTTAAAATCGAAACAACTTCATCTGTATCATTGTCAACAAAAGCTTTAAAAAGTTCTACTATCATCTCGCGATTTGATCTGTCTATATATCCTACAATGCCAAAGTCTATGTATGACAGCTTGCCATCCCTTCTTATTAGAATATTGCCTGGATGCGGGTCACCATGAAAGAATCCATAGACGAATATCTGCATGAATATAGACATAGCACCGTTGTATGCAATTTTCTTTAAATCAAAGCCACTATGGCGCAATTTCTCTTTGTTTTTAACGCTGATTCCGTCAATGTACTCCATTGTTAAAACCTTTTTTGTCGTGTATTCCCAATGTATTTTTGGTATATAGACATACGGTTCATTAATAAAATTTTCTCTAAACTTGTCTGCATTGTTTCCTTCTAATGTGTAATCTAATTCATTCAAAAGCGATTCTGACAGTTCATTGACGACATCCAAAAAATCAACAGGTGAATCAGTAAGGCGCTCGTTTAATATCTTTGCAATCGTCTTTAATATGATAATATCCGCCGTTATCTTCTCGTAGACACCAGGCCTTTGGACTTTGACTACAACGTCATTTCCTTCCCTCGTAACCGCTTTGTACACTTGCCCAATAGATGCCGATGCTATCGGCTCTTTATCAAATGACAAAAATAGATTAGAAATTTCATCTCCCAATTCATCTTCAACGATTTGGCGCATTGTATCAAACTCTACAGGTGGAACATCATCTTGAAGCTTTGATAACTCATTAATAACATCATGTGGAAGCAAATCGGGTCTTGTGCTTAATAGCTGTCCCATCTTGACGAATGTAGGCCCTAATTCCTCCAAAGTGATTCGAATCCTTTCAGATAAAGCGATCGGCAAATCGTTCTTCCGTATGTAAACAAACGGTATGCTCTTTTTCTTTGACAATACTTCGCTGATAAAACCAAAACCGTTTTTTGTAAGTATTTTTAGTATCTCCCTATACCTTTTTATATACTTTCTCGTTGAAAAAATACTAAACAGATTCATTTCAACACCTCAATAAAAATATAGCGGCAATATACTTAAAAGTATTATGCCACTAATTAAGAAATTTACATATTTTGATTGTTTTGCATAAGCTGATCTAACTTGCTTTCCAGTTCGGCTATCCTCGCCAGCAAAAGATTGTATTCTTCTCTCGTCACCAAATTCGCTTCCTTAGCCAATTGCTGAATGTTCTCATAAGCCTTTTCTTTAATGACCTGCTTCTGTTTGTTTACAGAATTCAATGCACTGTTTATGAAGTTATTTTTATCTTCTGCCGTAAGTTCGCCGCGCTTTACAAGCTCTTGAGCGATCTCTTCTATCTTATCTTTCGTCAGTGAAACAGCACCAAGCCCTGCAAGAAACATCTCCTTAAGCATGTAATCACCTCCTATCATGCTTTTTGAGGTCTATTTCCTACCTTGTTTCCAACACTATTTTTTCCTTCTTTATCCTTAAATATAACCCAAAGTGGGCTTGCAATAAAAATTGAAGAATACGCACCACTTGTTATACCAATTAACAATGGTAAAGCGAAGCTTTTTATAGATGAAGGTCCAAAGAAATACATGAGGACAAGCATAATCAAAACTGTCATGACAGTATTTATAGACCGTGTCATCGTCTCATTCACACTGACATTTGCTATTTCTTTGTAGCTGGCCTTTCTCATCAACTTAATGTTATCCCTTATCCTATCAAATATGACAATCGTATCATTTATAGAATAACCAAAAACAGTAAGTATAGCTGCTACAAAAGGTGTGTCTACAACAATTCTAAGCAACGCATAAGCTGAAATCATTATTAGAATATCATGTATCAACGCTAAAACAGCAGCAGCACCCATCTCAAAATTAAACCTAAAGCCAATGTAAATAAGTATTAAAAGAGCAGCTACCGCAGATGCCAAAATCGTCCCAAACTGCATCTCTTTTCCTATAGATGCGCTGACATTCTGTGATGACACAAGGTCTTTAACAGTAAGTTTGTACTTAGACTCTATGGCATTTATAACTGCAGTCCTTGTCTTATCGTCAAGGCTCGGCGTTGTTATTGAAACATGCGTGTTATTAGGCCCAATAGCTTTTACCTGCGAATCTTTAACCCCATTGCTTTTTAATATACTTGTGATTTCATTATTCAGAGCAATTGTCACAGGTTTATGCATATTGAATTCAACTACAGTACCACCTGTAAAGTCAAGTCCCCAATTTAAACCCATTGTAAACAAAGCAATAAGCCCTGCCAATATTATTATGCCTGATATAGTAAACCAGACTTTGGTTTTTCCTATGACATCTATATTCCACTTTATGTTATTCCATCTCATAGTTTTCGCCTCCTTATGCACCGTATACTCTGATATTCTTGGTAAACTCTGTCTCAATAATCGACTTTAATAAGAACCTTGAAACAGTTATTGCAGTAAACATACTCGATATAACACCGATTATAAGCGTCAATGCAAACCCTTTTACAGTACCTACCCCCATGAAGAACAGGACAAATGCACCAATAAGCGTTGTGATGTTTGAATCAAATACTGCCACAAATGCTTTTCTAAAACCGGCGTCTAAGGAAGCTCTTATAGATTTTCCTGCTCTCATCTCTTCTTTCATTCTTTCAAAAATGATTATATTAGCGTCAACCGCCATACCTATTGACAAAAGCATACCGGCAATACCAGGCAAGTCCAACGTAACATGCAACAATGCGTATACGATAAAGTTTATTAAAATGTATATACCAAGAGCTATATCTGCTATCAATCCAGGCAGCCTATAGAAAGCTATCATAAACAATAAAACTATTAAAAGTCCATACATACCCGCTTCTTCACTGGCCTTTAATGCACTTGGTCCTAATGTAGCACCTACAGAGCTGTATTCAACCTGTTTCAGCGTCACTGGAAGCGCACCACCTCTTATAAGGTTGGCCAAATTTTTCGCTTCATCAAAGTCTTTCATACCATTTATAACTGCTTTGCCATCCGGAATCTGTTCTTGCACTACTGGTGCAGATATGGTCTTATCGTCAAGGACTATCGCTATTTGTTTGCCTACAAACTTCGCTGTCGCATCCGCAAAAGCTTTCGCACCTTTGCTGTTCAAATCCAATGTGACAACAGGCTCCTGCACGCCAGTCTGACTCGTCTGATAAACTGCTTTTGAATCTTTAACATCCGCACCTGTCAATATTACTTTGCCGTCCGGCCCTATAAATTTAAGCTGCGCCGTCTGCCCTAAGTAAGAAATAACTTGATCAGGATCGTTAACACCTGGAATCTCTATCCTTATTCTGTTTGACCCTTGTTGAACTATAAGCGGCTGTGATACGCCTAAAGCATCTACCCTGTTTCTTATTATAGAGATCGCCCTTGTCATCGCGTCTTGTGAAACATTTCCTTGCGCCTGTTCCAAGACATAGACACCACCCCTTAAGTCAAGTCCCAGCCTTATACTGTCTTGAACTGGCTTAATCGAATAATTTCCGGCATTTACACCATAAAAAGCAACATAAGCTACTATTATGGCAAGCACGATTACTGATAAAAATTTTGCCAATCCTCTCGATTTCATCATTATCCCCTTTCTTTTGTTCGCTACGTTTTATTATATTACTTTTATTGTAAACGGTCAATTATCAAATTGCCATGGCTTGCTATTTTTCGTAAATATCATTTTCTTTTAGCATTTCATAAGCCTTGATTGCTATAGCACACTCAAACCTCTTTTTCTGCATCTCGCAGGATAGCTCATATGGCTTATTTATGTCACCATTTATATTATAATTGTTGGCAAAACATCCACCACTGCAGTAAAATCTTGCCCAACATTCGCTGCACTCTTCTCTTTTGTATATATCGCTTTCCATAAAATTCTCCTGTAACTCTTTATTTTTAATCCCACTGTCAACGCTACCTAATCTGAAAGATTCATTTCCCACAAACTGATGACATGGATATATTTCACCATCAGGAGTTACAGCCGCATATTCAAACCCAGCACCACAGCCTTGAAGCCTTTTTTTAATGCAAGGGCCATTATCTAAACTTACTTTAAAATGATAGAATGAAAAAGGTCTGCCATCTTCCATCCTCTCTACATACTTTTCTGCAAGCTTGTCATACTCTTTTAAAATCTTTTCCAGATGTTCTTGTTTTAATGTGTAATCTGTATCTTCCTTCTCAACTACAGGTTCTACAGAAATTTCCCTTATTCCCATATCGACCAAATGCAATACATCTTCAGAAAAGTCAAGATTTTTAGCTGTAAAAGTTCCTCTCACATAATGCTCTTTATTACCTCTTTTTAAAACAAAATTCTTTATTTTAGGAAAAATCACATCGTATGAACCACTGCCATCAATCCTTTTTCTCATGGCATCATTTATATCTTTTCTGCCATCAAGGCTTAATACAACATTGGAGAAATTCTCATTTATGTACGTGGCTTTTTCTTCATCTAATAATACAGCATTCGTAGTTATAGTGTATTTAATAGTCTTTCCATATTTTTTTGCTTCTTCCCTTCCGTAATCAACCAATTTCTTCACAACATCGAAATTTAAAAGCGGTTCTCCTCCGAAAAAATCCACCTCTACAATCTTCCTATTTCCTGAATTTCTAATCAAAAAATCTATGGCTTTTTTGCCTACTTCATACGTCATTAACTTCCTGCCACCTTTAAAATCTCCAGTTGACGCAAAACAGTAACTGCATCTTAAATTACAATCATGTGCCACATTAAGGCAAATAGCTTTTATCACAGAATCTTTTCTGCTTACATCTATATCCTTGTACACATCTTCGGAATAAAGAAGCCCTTTTTGACGGAGGGACTCTATTTCATCATACGCTTCTTTAATTTCTGATTCATCATATTTATCCTTCAATAGCTCAACAATCGTATCAAAATTATTATCCAAATATAAATCCAATAATTCATAAGTCAAATCATCTACAACATGTATTGCTCCACTGACAGGATCTAATACAATATTCATCCCTAATTGTCTAAATTTATGTATTATGCTATGCATCTTAACCTCCTATACATTTTAAATGGCAGTAACGTATTATTACTGCCACTAACCTATGTAAATTAATTTTGGCACTCCTGATTTGCAACAGTGCACGAAGTCTTGCAAGCAGATTGGCATGATGCCTGACATTCTCCACATCCAGGTTTTTTCAGGCTATCTTTCAATGATGATCTGTTGATTGTTACAATATGTCTCATTTTCATACCTCCTCTTCCTTTTTGATTATAACATATAATTCACGACAATAAAAGCTATAGATTTATGCCTATCATGCCGCCTATAGCACCTAAAACAACTCCCCAAATAAGCTTTAAAGCTATTCCTGCATTTATGCCAGCTTCTTTTACAAAATAAACTCCTAAAAACAGCATAAGGAGAACATAGAGAAGACCTGCCAAACCTCCATTTAACCAGCCTTTGCTTCTTGTATTGCGGGCAGCTATAGCACCGGATAAAACTATGCCAATTATTGTTATAAGCATTGTCAGCGTGGGAAGCGTCAACTCTGAAAGTGGTGTATATGTCAATACCAACGCATAAATTATAAAAAACAGAAGCGTAATTATATAGCTTACTAACAATCCGACTATTATTCCAGGTATGTTTAATACTCTATCGTTGTAATTTTGAGTTTTGCTTTTCATTAAAGCACCTCCCTTTTTTCATCAGTAAATTTTATGCTTGTAAAAAAGACAATATTACATCTTAATTAAAGCAAAAAAATGCGGTTTCCCGCATCTTTTTATTTATTATCGCTTTGTGAACTTAATACTTTTCCTACAGACCATTTGGCAATCTTTAATTTGACTTTATCAGCACCTACTTCAATCGTAAGCGCATCGTCTTTTATGTTTAATATCTTGCCGTAAATGCCGCTTTTTGTGATAATTTCGTCACCAGGCTTTAATGCATCAATCATAGCTTTCTCTTTCTTTTCTCTTCTCTGCTGCGGCAATATCAATAAAAAGTAAAAGATTGCCATAAAAATTACTATTTCGCCAATCAAGTATATTGTTTGAGCGTTCATTTTATTCCTCCTTGTACCCGTATTTTTTATAAAATTGTGATTTAAATTCAAGCAGCTTGTCTTGCTTAATGGCCTCTCTAATGCCTTCCATAAGTCTTGTCAAAAATCTTAAATTATGTATTGTTGCAAGCCTTGCTGCTAAAATTTCATTAGCTTTAAAAAGGTGCCTTATATACGCCCTTGAAAAGTTTTTACATGTATAGCAATCACATTCGCTATCTAATGGAATAAACTCTTCTGCATGTGGAGCATCTCTTACTATAAGTCTACCTGTACTGGTTAAAACTGTTCCATTTCTTGCTATACGTGTTGGCAAAACACAGTCAAACATATCAACTCCTCTTATTACCCCTTCTATCAAGTCACCTGGACTTCCAACACCCATAAGATACCGAGGTTTATCCTGAGGAAGAAAGTCCGTCGTTAGATCTACCACATGATACATCAATTGTTTCTCTTCACCAACACTTAATCCGCCTATAGAATATCCAGGGAAATCCATATCAACCAATCTATTGGCACATTCTTTTCTTAAATCATCATAAGTACCTCCTTGAACGATGCCAAATAGTGCTTGTCTCTCTGTATTTTTATGCGCATCCTTTCCCCTTCTTGCCCACCTTAGTGTCAATTCCATAGAATTTTTCACATACCCATAATCAGCCGGATATGGCGCACATTCATCAAATGACATTATAATATCTGCACCTAATGCATTTTCTATTTCTATCACTTTTTCTGGCGTTAAAAAATGTTTTGAGCCATCTATATGTGAACGAAATTCTACACCTTCCTCTGTGATCTTCCTCAAAGGTCCTAAGCTAAACACTTGAAACCCGCCGCTATCTGTCAATATAGCTCTATCCCAATTCATAAACTTATGCAATCCACCAGCTTTTTTAATAAGTTCATGTCCCGGTCTCAAGTATAAATGGTATGTATTGCTTAATATTATATTAGCCCCAATTTCTTTAAGTTCTTCAGGAGTCATAGCTTTTACCGTCGCTTGAGTGCCAACTGGCATAAAAACAGGTGTCTCAATATCGCCATGTGGAGTGTGAAGCACTCCCAATCTTGCTTTTGTATTCTTTTCCTTTTTTACTAAGTCGTATTTTATAGCTGTCATCGTTTCCTCCTATCAAATAATTAGCATAGCATCGCCAAAACTATAAAATCTATATTTATTGTCTATGGCAGTCTTGTAAGCATTCATGACATTTTCTTTTCCTGCAAATGCAGAAATCATCATGATAAGCGTCGATTCTGGTAAATGAAAATTTGTTATTATCCCGTCTATTGCTTTATACTTATACCCAGGATAAATAAAAATGTCAGTCCAACCACTACCAGCATGAATGATTCCGTCATCATCGGCAACGGTCTCTAAAGTTCGAGTAGATGTAGTGCCGACCGATATTATCCTGCCTCCTGACTTTCTGGCAGCATTAATCGCATCCGCTGCATCTTCATTCACAATGTAAAATTCAGAGTGCATCTTATGATTCTCTATTACTTCTTCCTTAACAGGTCTAAATGTTCCCAACCCAACGTGAAGAGTTATGAAAACCGTCTTAACTCCAAATTCTCTTATCTTATCCAAAAGCTCATTCGTAAAGTGAAGACCAGCAGTAGGAGCTGCAGCAGATCCCTCATGTTTTGCGTACACCGTCTGATACATGTTTTTATCTTTCAATTTTTTCTTTATGTATGGCGGTACAGGCATCTCGCCAAGTTTATCAAGCACTTCTTCAAAAACTCCTTCATAGCTAAATCTTACAATTCTCCCGCCAGCATCTGTATCTGATAATATTAAAGCCTTCAGTTCTCCATTGCCAAAAATAAACTTAGAACCTATTTTAGCTCTCCGCCCTGGCTTTACTAATATTTCCCATTCATTAATTCCAAGCCTTTTTAGAAGAACAAATTCTATTTTCCCCCCAGTGTCCTCTCTAACACCGTATAGTCTTGCTGGTATGACCTTTGTATCATTTAAAACAAGAACATCATTCGGTCTTAAATAGTTTAGTATGTTCTTAAAAATGTCATGCTTAATTTCTCCTGTAGCTTTATTTAAAACCATCAATCTTGATTCATCGCGATTTTGAAGAGGTTCCTGTGCAATAAGTTCTTCAGGTAAATCGTAGTAAAATTCGTGCAAGTTCATAATAATGCCTCCAGATTTCTGCGTAAATTTTATAAAGCCTTATTGTTTATTGTATCATAAACATCGATTCCTTTATAGTAGTATTTTAATATGTCTATATAATTATACCCATGATCTGCCATCCCGCGAGCTCCATATTGGCTCAGTCCGACGCCATGCCCGTATCCACTGCCATTTATAGTAAATATAGTAGATGGTCCACTCTGACTGGCAATTTTAATCGTTTTGTTTTGCCCTAAAATATACAAATCACTATTGCCAACAGTCTTTTGTCCATTTGCAGATATGACCGTTAGACCAGACAATGATTTGCTGACAATACCCTGTTGTGACTGAATATAAGCAGTATTGCTATTTGAAGCACTGCCATTCCCACTTATTGTTATCATATTGCTTTTAAGTCCAAAAAAATTCCTTATGTCGTTTTTATTTAAAACATAATTACCTTTATCACCATAAATTGTTACCTGTATAGCCCTGCCAGTCCAACTTTTACTGGTGACTTGAATATTTGTGATATTGCCTATATCAATGCCACTGTCTTTTAATTTCTGTGTAATAGAATCGGCAGTAACACTCACAGTCCAATTGTCAATGGACTCATTGTACCCGAAAACATATTTATCTTCAACGCCTCTTAAATAAGGAACGCTGTTTGTATAGACATTTTCGCTGTCTTCTGTGTAACCACCACTATGTGAATGGAATATGGCTTCTATAGGCTGACCATTGTATATTGCTATTACTCCCTTTGTATCGTCAACAGCCTTATTTGTATTTGGATTTTCTCCATCGTATCCATTGTATGCTTGGCAACTGACGTCGTTTGTCAAATCAAATCCATATTTGCTGTATTTCCCAATATTGTAAACTGCATAAGTTCTTGCCGCCACAGCCTGTGCTTTTAAAGCTTCTACATTCCAAGAGGCAGGCATTTCTGCAGGAACAACACCATACAAATATTCCTCCAACGGCAAAACGTTTATCGCAGTCATGTCGCTATTCTGCTGCCTTATGAATTCAAAATACCCTCTGTATCTTTTCCCATTAATAGATATCGGTCCATCTCCAGATGTATCCATAAGGTAAATCTGATTACTTACTACATATAAAAATATAGATTTCCCACTTTGTGTTATCAATATATGATCATTTGGAGATACCAACTTAATATCCGAAAACTTAGATTTGAGGCTATTCATTGCTGCGTTTGCATCAGATTGGCTTGAATACGGTCCAATATAAATATGATAACTACCATCGTATCCCACAATTGAATTTGAAACATCAGAGCTTAATTTTGTTTGTTGTCCGTCCGCCGTCATTTGATCAGGGAAATTGCCTTCTTGCAAGTAAAAGTTGTCATCTTTTATCACCTGAACATTGTTATAGGAAATACTGTATATAGCCTTTACATTGCCAGTGCCGTCATCTGTACCAACCTTAAATCCATTGGAAGAAACTATTGTATAGGACGGCAACGAATTGGAAGCATAAAAAAGCCCTATTTTTATCAAAGACGGCATATTTATACTGGCGTTTACATAGCTGACGGTACTCATCAAAATAAGTGTGAAAAGCAAGAAAAATGAAACAAACTTTTTGAACCTCACAATCATGACCCCTTTGCGTTTATTTTCTAAAAAGCCATAGTATTAAAGTCAAAACAACACTTAAAATTATTGACGACATCAATGGAAAGTAAAAAGTAAAATTGCCTTTCTTAAATACAATATCACCAGGCAAATGTCCGATTCCGAACTTGCCGCCAAAAAATAAGATTATACCAACTATTGTAAGCACTATACCTATGACAATCAACGTCTTTCCAAATTCTTGAAACATATTGACCCCTCACTCAGGAAAACTGTAATTAAGGTACTCATAAGCCAATTTTGTCGCTATCCTACCCCTTGGAGTCCTGTTTAAAAAGCCGATCTGCATCAAATATGGTTCATAAACATCTTCAATAGTATCGCTTTCTTCACCTATTGAAGCTGCAATAGTGTCGATGCCGACAGGTCCTCCAGAAAACTTCTCAATAATAGATTTTAGCATTTTTCTATCTATATGCTCAAGCCCCATATCATCTACACCCAACATATCAAGAGCATCTTTTGCTATATGAAAATCAATAAAACCATTGCCTTTCACTTGAGCAAAATCTCTCACTCTCTTTAAAAGCCTATTCGCTATCCTTGGTGTTCCTCTTGAACGACGTCCCAACTCATAAGCAGCCTCATCGTCAATACCTATATTCAATATGGCTGATGACCTTTTTATGATCTCACTTAATTCCTCAACAGAATAAAACTCCAGCCTCATGATTACACCAAATCTGTCCCTTAGAGGAGAAGTCATCAGTCCAGCTCTTGTCGTTGCTCCTATAAGAGTAAAATGCGGCAAATCAAGCCGCAGCGATCTTGCACTGGGCCCTTTCCCAATTATTATATCTAATTCAAAATCTTCCATGGCTGGATATAAAATTTCTTCCACACTTCTATTAAGCCTGTGTATTTCATCAATAAAAAGAATATCATTTTCCTGCAAATTAGTAAGTATTGCTGCTAAATCCCCCGCCCTTTCTATGGCTGGTCCGGAAGTTATTCTAATGCCAACACCCATCTCATTCGATATAATGTTGGCAAGTGTAGTTTTGCCAAGGCCAGGCGGTCCAAAAAGCAGTACATGGTCTAATGGTTCACTTCTCATCTTAGCTGCCTCTATGTAAATTTTTAGCTCCTCTTTAATCTTCCTCTGTCCTATGTATTCAGACAACCTTTTTGGACGTAAAGAATACTCGGAGGCGTCTTCTGGTGTAAAATTCTGTGTTAAAATCCTCTCCTCCATCTTATCACCTTATTTCATAAGCTTTTTCAGTGCCTCTTTTAAAGCAGACTCTAAATTTGAACAGTCTACTCCTTCTAATGCTTTTATGGACTCCTGTTTCGTATATCCAAGCGATAACAGTGCATCAACCACATCATTCGATGAATCATCAAGTTTTGCCTCATGACCAAACGTTAGCTTGTCTTTAAGCTCTAATATTATCCTCTGTGCGGTTTTCTTCCCAATACCTGGTGATTTCTCTATGGCTTTCGAATCGCTATTTCTTATGGCATCATAAAAATTTTCAATAGATATTGTTGATAATATTGATACTGCTGCTTTAGGTCCAACTCCATTTACAGCTATTAACTTTTTAAAAATTTCTACCTCATTTATCGTCAAAAATCCATAAAGTTGAAATCCATCTTCTTTAACATGCATATATGTATAAAGCTTAACCATCTCACTTGTAGTTGTCAACTGGCTTAAAGTGCTCCTTGGCACTATTATTTTAAAACCTATGCCAAGCGTTTCAATAACGACATAATCAATGCCTTTTTCAACAATATAACCTTTTATATAATCTATCATTTTAATGACCCCAATTTCGCATTCAAAATATTGCTGTTACTATGGCAAAGTGCGACTGCCAGCGCATCAGCTACATCATCTGGTTTCGGTATTTCTTCCAATCTTAAAATCGCCTTTACCATATTCTGAACTTGCTTTTTTTCAGCTCTACCATAACCTACTACAGATTGTTTCACTTGCAATGGGGTATATTCAAATACCTTTATACCACAATTTACTGCAGCTAAAATAGCCACACCCCTTGCTTCACCTATGGTTATGACAGTTTTAGCGTTTTTATTAAAAAAAAGCTCTTCAATGGCCATAACATCAGGTTTGTACCTTTCAATCAGCAATTTTACACCATCGTACACATCTTTAAGCCTCAAACTTTTTTCAGTTCCAACCGGCGTTGTAATAGCTCCGTACTCCAAAACTTTAAATTTTCCGCCATTGTCATCAATTACTCCATATCCCATGATTGCAATTCCAGGATCAATCCCAATAATTCTCATCAAATTCCTCCTCGTATACTATTTTAACATCTACATCGTACATAGACAAGAAAAAACTCCCTAAAACATCGGGAGTTTAACTGCTTAAATTTGCAAGTATTGAGTATGCCTCATCCGCATCTTTCACAACAATATTGTTTAAAATCCTCTCTTTATCGTTTGGATTCAAATTATTTACCAATATATCTGTCTTTTCCACAAGTGTTTTTCCACCATTTCCATCTGATTTATATAGTGACACATATCCATCTAAACTGGAAATTATGTAATAACCTGGTGGAAAACCATCTTCTTCTTTGTACAGGATTACCTCGTCGCTGTCAAATTTTTTGATGCTCCATCCTTTATAAATCTTTGAAATCTCGTCTTCACTTTTGCCAGCAATCGAAACACCTATTTTTTGTTCTTCCTTTATTATATCTCCAGTTCCTTTATACAAAGTTTCAAAAATCAGTTTTCCATTTGGACTGACACTGCTATTTGTAAAAATGGTATTGACTTTTGTTTTCGTATATTGCGGCATTTTTGAAGAATGACTGTAATATCTTATATAATACAAATATCCTGCCAAAAAAACTGCTACAAAAATCAATACAATAGGTATAATTTTCCTTATAAAATATTTCATACAATAATTACCTACCTTCACCATTACAATTTAACTTTTTTGTAATTATACCCAATAAAAAATTTTTTATACTAAAATTTTTTGAAGGATTTTGTAAAATTATATCGAATATTATCAATTGAAAGGAGTTGATTAATATAATATGCTAAATCAAATTGTTATATTCAAATTAAACGACGAGGAATTTTGCGTAGATATAATGGATGTGTTAGAAATAATCCGTATGCAGTCGATAACGAAAGTACCGGATGTGCCAAGCTTTGTAGAAGGCATCATCAATCTAAGGGGTACCGTAATACCAATCATAGATCTTAAAAAAAGACTGAATATGAGACTTACAGAATACGACGATAACACAAGAATAATAATCATCAAAATCAATGAAAAATCTGTTGGATTCATCGTTGACTCTGTAACAGAAGTGTTGCACGTAGAGCCTGAATCTATAAAGGAAGCGCCAGATATCATAGCAGGAATAGGAAAAGAATACATAGAATCTGTAATAAGCTATGACGATCGCCTAATCATAAATTTAGACTTAGAAAAAATACTGACTGAAAAAGAAAAAAAGGAGATAGAAGAAATGTAATCATTTCTTCTACTCCTCATCATCTGGCATATCAACATTATGATATACTTCTTGCACATCATCATTTTCTTCCAATTTTTCTATGAATTTCTCGAATTTTTCATAATCGCTATCAGAAAGCTTTACCCTATTTTGAGGAATCATCGTTATTTCAGCGGAAGACATGACATATCCTGCCTTGTTTATTGCATCTTTAACAGCTTGAAAGTTGGTAGGATCCGTCAATATCTCATATTCATCACCATCAGATGAAAAATCGTCGGCTCCTGCATCTATTGCAACCATAGCCAATTCATCTTCATCAATATTTTCATTCTTTTCAACAGTTATAATGCCTTTTTTATCAAACATCCAAGCGACACATCCAGTTGAACCTAAGCTTCCACCGCTTCTATCAAATATATGCCTTATGTCGCCAGCAGTTCTATTCTTATTGTCAGTCAAAGCCTCCACTATTATTGCAGAACCTGCAGGTCCATAACCTTCATAAACGACTTCCTCGAGATTACCACCGCTTAATTCGCCGGTACCTTTCTTTATGGCCCTCTGTATGTTATCATTAGGAAGATTGTTAGCCTTTGCCTTTTCTATGGCATCTCTTAACTTGCTGTTTGTCTCAGGATCACCGCCTTCTTTTGCCGCCATTATTATGTCTTTCGTAAGTTTTGTAAATATTTTTCCTTTCTGTGCATCCATTTTTTCTTTTTTATGCTTTATATTAGCCCATTTTGAATGTCCAGACATAAAATAAACCTCCTTTGCTTTGTGCCAAAATTTATTTTATCAAAAAATGCCGTATAAGTAAATTTAAAATCACATCAAAAAATCCGTCGTATCATTAATACTGATACATAAAAATTTTAAACCTATACATATCTTATGTCAATTATGCAAGAATAATATAATAAAAAGTTTAAGGTGATATTGATGAAATGAAAAGACTTACAAAATTAATGATTATTGGTTTTATGACTGGACTTTTAAATGGACTATTTGGAGCTGGTGGTGGAACTATCATTGTGCCTTTTATGGTTTTCTTGCTTGGAATCGAAGACCATAAAGCACATGCAACAGCAATATCAATAATTCTTCCGCTGACGATTTTTAGCTCTATCATATACATAAAAAGCGGCATATTCAATTTGCCTATAACTTTAAATGTTACTTTAGGCAGTGTGATAGGGGGTCTTTTAGGCGCATCCATTTTAAATAAAGTACCTATAAAGTATTTGCGCAAAATATTTGGAATAATAATGATTGCTGCGTCGATAAGGATTTTATTTTCTAAATAAATCGAAAGGGATATATTGCAATGAAATTATTTATAATAGGCTTTTTATCCGGTATCATCGGAGGGATGGGTATTGGTGGAGGAACAATTTTAATCCCCGGTTTGACAATTTTTGCAAATATTGAACAACATATGGCTCAAAGTGTAAATTTGCTATCTTTCGTTCCAACAGCTACCATCGCACTCCTATATCATTTAAAACAAAAAAATGTACTTTTAAACATTATTTTAAACATAATATTAAGCGGTTTAATAGGAAGTCTTATAGGTTCGTATATATCAATTTACATCAACTCATACATGCTAAAAAGGTTATTTGCAGTATTCTTATTTATCATGGGAATTTACGAAATAATATCAAAGCAAAAGATAGGTGAAAAGCAAAATGAAAAAGCGCAAAATAAAAAAAAGCAGTAAAAAATTTAAAATAAATAAATCAAAACTGGAAATATGCGAAAACTATTATGTTACAAATGACATCACTTGGGATGGCAGAGGCGAAACATGATTATTTTCGCCTATCTGTCTCCATCATTACACACGTATTATAAACAACATTAAGTCCTAAATTTTCAGCTTTTTCAATCAGTGCATCGCTTTCTGCTCCCGGCTGAAACCAAATAATATCAACACCGAGTTTTGCCGCTTCTTCCACAAAAGCATCACCTCTTTTAGGTGATACAACCATATCAACAACCTCTGGGACAACTGGCAATTTTGATAATGAATCGTAGCACTTGTCACCATCAACACTTTCATAATTAGGGTTGACAGGATAAACAGTATAACCTTCCAATTTCAGATTTTTATATATCTTGTACCCGAATTTTTCCTTGTTGTCTGTAGCACCTACAACAGCCCATACTTTTCTTTTTAATGCTTCTTCAACGTAATCCATTCTATCACCTTCCAAATCTATCTTATCATTAGATATTTATTTGTTCTCTCCTGACATTTTCCATTTATGTATGAAATCTCATCAATAGGTTTAACAAGTAAGACAGATGTATGGGAATGTTTTCTTTTGGCTCTCGGCATTCTATTACCGCTTTCAAAAGCGTCTATTATATTTTTTGCTTTAAAGTACCTTGTAACAGTTATTTCTTTTGAATTGCCTAAATGGCCGCATGAAATCAAGACTTTGTAATAATTCATTTAATGCACCCCCAGAATATGTGGCAATTCAAATTGATTTTATTAAATTCTATACAAGGTACAAAATGATTATTCTAAATATTTATCACCTTTTTTATAAAGATATACATCGCTTCCGTCTTCAATGAAAGATTTTGCATTAGTCAAATTGACAATGTGTTCTATAAAATCATCTTTTTTATCGTATTGAACGTACACAGTTAATGTAACCTTGTCAGCATACTCGATATCTTTTATTAGATAATTATTCTTTATTAGGTCGTTTTGCACAGTCCCAAAAAGAGTATAATCAACAGTTATGTGCACACTTTTAAACAGAATCTTCTCAACAATAGTTGCAGCTTCAAGCCCTAATTTTGCGCTCTTAACATAAGCCCTTATTAAGCCACCAGCGCCAAGCAATATCCCGCCAAAATACCTTGTCACCACAACGGCTGTATTCTTTAGCCCTTCATTTTTTATGACATTTAAAACCGGAACTCCGGCTGTACCAGAAGGCTCTCCATCATCACTGTACCTTTGTATCTCATCCCTTTCACCTAAAATATATGCATATACATTGTGAGTGGCATCTTTATGAGCACTTTTTATGCTATTTATAAACTCGATTGCTTCATCCTCATTTTGTACAGGTTTTGCATGTCCTATAAACCGTGATCTCTTTATTTCTATTTCTTTACATCCATACCCATATATCGTTTTGTAATTGTAGAGCAAATTACCACCTCATAATAAATTATACCAGACTTTCGCATAAAAATAAAAGCCATATGGCTTTTATTTTTATGCGATAACTTTGCTTAAGGATTTGTATTTGTAATAAGAAACGTTTACTAAAGCTCTATCCTGACTATAAGTTATAAGCTCCAAAGCCTTCTCGATTGGGTAAAATCCACCATCTGAAAAGCCATCTTCGTTGCTTATGTTAAATTCTCTATCATCTGTTGACATTAAATACCATGTGATTTTATTATAGACAGGACGTTGACGTGTAACAGAATAAAATTCATAACTGGTTTCGCCTGCAGTAGATAGGACATTCAAAGATTTTAAGCCGGTTTCAGCCCTTACTCTCCTTAACGCTGCATCCACAGACAGTTCATTGTTTCTTATTGCGCCTTTAGGCAATACCCATTCGTTTTTTTCATTCTTTAGGAGAAATACCTCATCTCCCCTAAATACAACTCCACCAGAGCATTCTCTTATTAACATATATAAGCCCCCTAAGCTTTTTATATTTATTGTGATTTAATCACAATATTTGCTTATTATATAATATTCTTTATAAACTCTTAAATTCCTTCTAAAATTTTTTGTTTTTAATTTTATTTTATTATTTCCACAGCAAAAGAAAATTATGTATAAAATTATCTTCGTTTCTAAAAATGGTTAAAAATTTTAGAATAATAAATATAGATTCTAACAAAAATATATTTGAAAGGAGCGATTTGAATGCATATCATTTACCATTGTTACGGAGGAACTCATACATCAGTTATAGCTTCTTACATCCATATTGGGATGCTGCCAACAGATAAAATTCCTTCAAAATCAGAAATTGAAGGAATTCCTATGTTTGATAGATTAAACGGTCAAAACGACACAGGTCATATAGTATTAATAGGTACAGACGAATATGGCAATAACGTATATTCTTTAGGCGTAAAAAATGTAAAAAAGCTTGTAGAGCCAGCATTAAAAGATCTATATTACCATTTATTCAACACAAATGATGGACTGATTATTGTAGATACATCATCCGCCACAAACTGGATAATGAAAATAGGTGGTTTCACATCGATAGCTTTGAAAATGCCTGTAATAGGAAGGCCTTTAGTATCGTATGGAGTGACAAAAGCATACAAAAACATAGTTCAAATTGTGAAAAATGTAAAAGCACAAGAAAGTGCTGAATACAATGCCATTAAGAGATAATAAAATCTCTTAATACATTTTTCTCCATTGCACTTACTTGTGCTCTTATCTTAATACCTTTTTCATCATACTCTTCTTTAAGGATTTTTGAGTTTTTCTTCAGAAACAAGTATTCATCATTGTTTGCATATGCGAAATAGAAATCTAAAACAGATAAATCGCTGTATGTAAATCTGTCAATTGTTTCTAACAATTCATCAATGCCAATTCTTTCTTTAGCAGAAATATATACATTATCACCTTTGTTTTCAGGTATCTTGTCCAAAAGATCAGACTTGTTGTACACATTTATCTTAGGTTTATCAATCACATCAAGATCTTTAAGAACACTTTCAACTACACCGATTTTATGCATCACATCTTTCGCTGATATATCTATAACATGAAGCAAGACATCCGCATATTTTAGCTCCTCAAGCGTTGACTTAAAAGCTTCCACCAAATCATGCGGCAGTTTTCTTATAAATCCCACAGTGTCAATCAAAACAATTTCTCTCCCAGATGGCAAAACGAGCTTTCTCGCTGTAGGATCAAGCGTAGCAAAAAGCTTATCTTCAGCATATACTGATGAATTTGTAAGTACATTCATTAATGTAGATTTGCCGGCATTTGTATACCCTATGATGGCTACAACAGGAATTTCATTTTTCCTTCTTCTCTCTCTTAAAAGCTCTCTGTGTCTTCTCAAATCATCTATTTTGCCTTCGATTGCTCTTATTCGCTCTTTAATATGTCGCCTATCTGTCTCAAGCTTTGTCTCACCAGGGCCTCTTGTACCTATGCCACCACCCAACCTCGATAAATCATTTCCGATTCCTTGAAGTCTTGGTAATCTGTATTTCAACTGAGCTAATTCAACTTGAAGCATACCTTCTGCTGATTTTGCTCTTTTTGCAAAAATATCTAAAATAAGCCCTGTTCTATCGATTACTTTTACGTTTGTAACATCCTCGATATTTTTAATCTGAATGCCTGTTAACTCATCATTAACGATTATCACATCAACATCATTATTCTCGATAAACTCTTTTAATTCCATAAGTTTGCCTTTCCCTATATAACTTGTTCTATCTATATTTGTTCTTGATTGTGTCATTACACCTACAACTTCTGCACCAGCCGTATTGGCCAATTCCTCCAATTCTTCAATGCTTTCTCTATCATCATCGTCAATCAATACACCTACTAATACTGCCTTTTCCTTGCTATCATTTATTTTGTTGTCCATAAAACTCACTCCACACATGTATTCGATACATATATATTATCCTGTACTGACAAAATAATCAACATTTTTAAAATAGGTATTGAAATTTTATTTTTTATATGATAATATATCTAATGTGACGTGCCGAAGTGGTGAAACTGGCAGACGCGCTGGACTCAAAATCCAGTGGTAGCGATACCGTGTGGGTTCGAGTCCCACCTTCGGCATTTGAATTATTTCAACAAATTTATAATTAAACAATTTGCAATATAATCGACTAAGAAATTTAAAGGTTGCTGTTTTATGCATCATAAAAGAGCAGGATGTAGGGATCCTGCTCTTTTAATTTTTTCTAACAAGTTGAAGATTAGCTATACCATTATACTTAGTATCAAGTACATATATATCAAGGATATATTTTTCTTTCGATATATTCTTTTTAATTACTTTGGGTTCAGTAGTAGTGCTGGAAATCTCGAGGTAATATGAAAGATAATTTAAATCAGGATTATATCCATAAATAACAACAAGAGTTTCATATTGCTGAAATTGATAAACCCATACCAAATCTCTTTGCTTTATTGATGCTACTGATCCTCCAAAGTATTTTCCATCTCTAAACAAATCTAAATAAATATTTTCTCCATCTTGTCCGAGAAAACCTAAAAAATGCTTGTTTGTCTTTTGCACTTTGATACTATAATTGGGTTTATTTGAGTATTTATCTCTTAAGAATTTTTCAGGATTTACTGTTTTTGCAAAAAAATATTTGCCTACAATTATTGATAAAACGATAGCTACTACTAATAAACCAATTAGTCTAATAATATTTTTATTCTTTTTCAAAGCATCACCTCTATTATTTCCTATATATAAGCAATATATACCGTTAATATATTAAAGAACTGGCAATTTGCCAAGATGCACTGGAATTAGTCAATGTAATGCCGACATCAGTTAATGAAATATTAAATGAAGGAACAGTCTCTGCCCATGTGTGAACATATTTGCTAACCCACTTACGTGTTCCAGAACTATTATCATTACGACCATTGCTTGCCAATATTACTTCTCCAGATTCCTCGCCAAAACCCCAAACAACACTGGAATAGGCTAACATTACTACTGTCAATTAGTATTATAAAGTTTAATTCAAAATATGGAAAGTCTCTTTGCAACCTTTTTTCGGTCATCGATTAAATATAATATTTTAAGAATTATATTAATTTTATAATATATCCCCATAACAGTCTATAATCCTTAAATACATAGCATTTATAATTAATCGAATATCATTATTTACATTTAACAAATTATAAAGTTTATTAACCCGCCTTCTCAGGGTTTTCTCCGAAATGCCCATTTCCTCAAGCACTGCTTTTCTTACACCATTGCGCAATAATGAAGATAGAATTAATGTGTCAATATCATCAAGTCCCACGTATATTTGCGAAATCTTCTCGCTTTTAATGGATATTTTTTCTTCAAGAAAAGAAACTATATTTTTTAGAAGTGCATTTTGATGAACAATGTTGTTAATTCCAATTCGTGAAACATCAAGATAACCAATTACTCTACCATAGTAACCATCCCTAATTGGCATCGCTGTACAATACCAATCTTTAAACAGACAACAATAATGATCATTACCGTATAATTCAGTTAAGTTATTATATTTCATAGAAAGATTTACTGCATTAACCCCACAATCTTCAATCCGCAAACTATTACCTTCTTTAAAATTTAACTCTTTAAAATAATTAGTCAACTCATTATTATTGATAATTTTTATTATATATCCATTTTTATTGCACAAAATAAAAAAGTACCCGCTCTTAAGTAGAGACTCATATCCAATAAATCTTGTAATAGCATTATAAAGTATTGATATCAAAAAGTTATTTTTCTTTTTTTCATACTTCAATTCTTCATCATTAATTGAGTTATCAAAAATATGTTTATTTGGATCAATATTTACTTTGTCAAAAAAATTTTTACCCATTAAAATCAACTCCCTTACCACTTGTACTTATGTTATATATATTTTCTATAAAAGTATAGAAATTCCTTCTAAAATTTTTATCAAACGTATAGAATTTTTGCATATAACATCAAAAAACTCGTTTAAGTTTATGCATATAATGAGCATAGCTTAAACGAGTTTTTTGCTTATTCTACAGTTTTATTTTGAATGTGAAGTCCACATTCTTTTTTATCGGAGTCCTCCCACCACCATCTTCCGCTTCTAACATCTTCTCCAGGTTTTACAGCTCTTGTGCAAGGCTGGCATCCAATGCTTCTGAAGCCTTTATCATAAAGGCTGTTGTAAGGGATATTTTCTTTTTTTATGTACTCCCAAACCATATCTTCAGTCCAAAATGCAATGGGATTCACCTTGTATATAGAATGAACGCAATCCCATTCAAATATATTTACATTTTCACGGGTTACAGATTGTTCTCTTCTTAAGCCACATATCCATCCATCAACCGTAGCAAGAACTCTTTTTAGCGGTTTTACTTTTCTAATTTCACAGCATTTTTTCCTAAGATCAACGCTTTGGTAAAAAAGATTTGGACCGTGTTCTCTAATCAGTAGTTCTAAGTCCTGGCTTTCAGGCGCATACACCTCGTATTTAAAATGATATTTCCTCATTGTTCGATCCATCAGATCATAAGTTGATTGAAAGTGTCTTCCAGTATCGATAAAGAATATCCTTGCTTTATTATCAATCTTCAATAGTATATCTGTTAAAAGCTGATCTTCTATTGAAAGACTTGAAGCTAACGCAATACGTTGTGCACCAATTTTATAATAAACATACTTTACAATCTCAAATGGACTTTTATCTTTATATTCATTATTTAATAATTCAAGATCTAATTCATCTATGCTCATGGCATCTCACCTCTTTTATGAAAAATTTACATCAAACCCCATCTATACCTTATTGATTTTTCTATATGTCCGAATACAAATTTATCTATGATTAAGCCCAAACTTAAAATTATCACCATTACAGCAACAACCAGACTCATATTAGATGCGTCTTTCCCTTTTGAAAGAATCTGCCCAAGACCTGTTGCAGAAACCAACATCTCACCAGAAATCAAACCTCTCCAAGCAAATGACCACCCTTCTTTAAGACCAGACAGCAAATTAGGAAGTGCAGCCGGAACAATCACATTCAAATGCAATTTATACCCTTTAGCCCCCATAGTCTTTGCGGCTTTCAAATAAATAGGATTTATATTCTTAATCCCTAAATCTACAGCAAGACTAATGGAAAATATAGAGCCAATGACAATAACAAAAATTATTGTACTTTCACTGTATCCAAACCAAAGAATTGCAAAAGGTACCCATGCAAGATTAGGCAGAGTTTGTAATCCTAATATCAATGAACCGAAATTTTCTTCAATATATTTAAAACGAATCATCAGAAAACCTATGAAAAAACCAATAACAATAGATATTAAGTATCCAATTACAAGCCTTCTCATGCTGGATAATATTGCATATATAAGCGTTTTGGTTTTAAATAATCTAACGATTAAAAGGAAAACAGAGATTGGAGAAGGTATAACATTTGCATTCCAGATTTTTATAGTTTCTACATTTGTTTTATAGACCAATTCCCATATCGCTATCAGCATTAGATAGAAACAAATCTTTTTCAATGCTCCAATCGCTGTCGTATTCAGCTTTTGCAACTTTTTCTACCTCCTCCTTTAATTCGTCCGTTATTTTTCTTACATAGTAAATTACATCTGGACTTTCTGGTCTTCTCGGTCTTGATAGTTCTATCTTAAATTCTTTTTTAATCTTTCCCGGATTAGCGGACATCACAATGACGCGATCCGCCAATATCACCGCTTCTTCTATATTATGTGTGACAAAGACAATCGTCCTTTTTGTATCCATCCAAATTCGCTGCAATTCCATCTGTAAAATATCTCTTGTTTGACTGTCTAATGCCGAAAATGGTTCATCCATCAAAAGCACTTCAGAATCAATTGCTAAAGCTCTTGCAAGTGCGACCCGCTGTCTCATGCCACCAGACAATTGATGAATATATGAATCTTTAAACTTTGTAAGATGGACCATTTTTAAATATTTCATAGCTTTTCTTTTTCTTTCTTCCTTTTCTATGCCTGCCATTTTCATCCCAAATTCTACATTATCTATTACTGTAAGCCAAGGAAAAAGAGCAGATTCTTGAAACACGACTGCTCTGTCAATGCCTGCATCCTTTACTACGCTACCATTTAAAATAATTCTGCCGCATGACGCACTTTCAAGACCGGCAATTATATTAAGCAGCGTAGACTTGCCGCAACCGGAAGGGCCAACAAGGCATACAAATTCCCCCTTGTTTATTAAAAGATTGACATTATCCAATACTAAATTCGCTTTTGAATTAAATCCAAAACTTTTTGATATATTCTCAACAATAAGAAACAAATTAGACACCTCTTTAGTTCCCGCTTTTAAACAGCTTTATATACAATCCGCTTATTAGCCATAGGATCATACCATTTATTTGCGAAATCAACTAAGTCGTACTTTGACTTCTTAAAATCATTTTTAAAATTGATAAAATCATCTTGATTTTTTACATTTGCTAAAAATCCATCACTGCTATATACAGGATAACCTTTATACTCATAGTCGTTTAAATTGATTAAATCAACCAATCTACCGTCTCTTATTAAGGCAGATAGCTCATTATTCAAGTCAACAACATCAAAATTATCAGGGTAATAATACGTATCTCCATTTATAGGCAACTTATCTCCTATTTTGTATGATTTTCTTTCAACAGCTACTTTTTTTATCTCATTAGATGGTATTAAATAATAGTATTCATCAAAGCACGTTATTTGAAGTTCCACATTTCCTTTTATAAATTTATTTGCTGCATCTAAAATTTCCAATCCATTTATTATTCCTCCACCACTTATATCATAACCATCTACAATGACAAAACGCCCTGTTACATGATTATTTCTAAATTCATCAAAGCAAATTTTATCTTTTGTCTTTATCACGACTTCAGCAACTTCATTAGTATTTACTTCCTTTGCGTCATCATTTGAAAAAAGCGTAGAAGCATCTATAACTTTATTAATTGCAGCTATTTCACATTCTGTTTCTTGTGTAACCAATTTAAGTTTATATCTTTTATTTACTGTCAGCCTGTTTTCACTCATCCAGAATATATTCGCCTTAAACGTATCTCCCACCAGTGGAGCCTCATCGCTTTTGCCAGTTATAAATTCTCCCCTTTTATAAAAAAACTCGTCAAAAAGCGTAATTCCGACTGACATTCCTGCTTCAGCTTTTGTCGTCCTGTCTTTTTCTTGCCAATATTCGATGGATTTTATTTTAGACGTTCTTTTACTTGGATATATTACTATTTCATCTCCCACATTTAGTACGCCAGATTCTATCCTGCCAGCGATAATCCTTCTATTATCAAATTTATAAACGTCTTGTATAGGCAGCCTCAACGGCTTATCGGTTATCTCTTTGTCCTTTTCAAAAATATCTAATGCATCTAAGACTGTGTCGCCTTTATACCATGGCATCTTTTCTGACCTTAAAGCTATATTCTCACCATGAAAAGCGGATACGGGTATATACTTTTGTGGAAAGACATTAATGCTTTTTAAAAAGATATCCATATCGCTTTTTACATCTAAAAATTTTTCTTCCGAATAATCTATTAAGTCCATTTTATTAATCAAGACACAAACTTTTTTTATACCCAACAACGAAAGAATGTACCCATGCCTTTTAGACTGTTCTCTTACACCTTCATTGGCGTCGATAACAAGCAGCGCGGCTTCTGCATTAGCTGCGCCAGATATCATGTTTTTCAAAAATTCTACATGTCCTGGTGCATCTATTATTACGTAATCTCTCTTTTTCGTGTGAAATTGAATTTGCGTCGTATCGATGGTTATGCCTTGTTTTTGTTCCTCTTCAAAAGCATCTAATAAATATGCATATTCAAATGGCTTACCGGTTTCTTTTGATATTCTTTTTACTTTTTCAATTGCCCCCTCCGGCAATGACTTTGTATCGTACAAAAGCCTTCCAATAACTGTCGACTTTCCGTGATCAACGTGACCTACTACCACTATTTTGAAAATCTCTTTACTTTCAACCATTTTTATCCTCCTTACATATAACCGTCTTTCCTCAATTTTTGCATAGCATAAGCATCTTCTCTATCTTGAGCTCTTCCAGCCCGTTCATTGATATTTGTGTGCTTTAATTCCTCTATAATTTCATCAACTGTTGAGGCATTTGAATCTACTTGTCCTGTGCATTGCGCACACCCAAGGCTTCTATACCTTTTGCCGTTCTTTGCAAAATACAAATCAACAACCGGTATATTTTCCCTTTTTATATATTGCCAAATATCTAACTCAGTCCAGTTCAATATAGGATGTACTCTGATATGATTACCTTTCGGGAAATCTGTCTTAAACTGATCCCAAAGCTCTGGAGGCTGGTTTGTGTAATTCCACTCAGAGTCTTTATTTCGTTCACTAAAAATCCTCTCTTTCGATCTTGAACCTTCTTCATCCCTTCTCACACCCACAATCAATCCTTCAAATTTATACTTATCTATCACATGCTGCAATGCATCCGTTTTTAGTGCCTTACAGCAAACTAATCTGCCTTTTTCCGGACCCATGCCATTATTTATAGCATCCCAGTTTGTGTAGACGATAAGATCGAGATTATACTCCTTCGCAATCTTATCTCTAAATCTTATCATTTCGGGTATTTTATATGTCGTATCTATATGAATAAATGGAAACGGGCAATGTCCAAAAAAAGCTTTTTTAGCAAGCCACAACATTACTGTAGAGTCTTTCCCAATCGACCACAACATTCCAAGTTTGCCAAAACTTTTATAAGCCTCTCTTAATATGTATATACTTTCAGCTTCCAACATATCTAATCTATCCATATTAACACCTCACAAAATAATTATCAGTAAACATATCGTAATACTTATAATTTAAGTAAAAATTATAGCCCATCAATAGCCTGCATAAAATCTTCTTTTAAATCTTCTATATCTTCCAGTCCAACACAGATTCTTATTAAATCGTCAAACACTCCCATGAATTCTTTTTCTTCATCACTGCTTTCAGCAAAAATCGTAGATGATGGATGAATTATAAGCGTACGTGTATCACCTATATTCGTGATATTTGTTGCATACTTTAAAGAGTTAATCATTTTATACGCTTTTTCTTTAGAACCTACACGAATTGTCAATACAGCGCCAAATCCATCACCAAACTGCCTTTTAGCAATATCGTGAAATGGGCTTTCTTTAAGCCCTGGATAGTTAACTGATAGCACTTTATCAAATTTCTTCAAAAAAACAGCTAATTCATAAGCATTCTGACATAGCCTTTCCATCCTTATTCCAAGCGTTTCTAAACCCAAATTATTAAGATATGCATTAAACGGAGACATACACGCACCAATATTTCTAAAAAGGCCTTTCCTAAGCTTTGCCAGATAAGCAAATTGTCCATATTTTTCGAACTTTTTAAGCATTGAATATTTATTAAAATCCCAATTGAATTTACCAGAATCGACTATAACTCCACCAATAGAATTTCCATGTCCATTTATAAATTTTGACGTTGAATGTATAACGATGTCTGCACCCATTTCTATCGGTCGAATTAAATATGGAGTAGTTACAGTATTATCAACGATTAGAGGAATTTTATTTTCGTGTGCCAGAACTGAAAGACTTTTTATATCGGGAACATCTAATTTAGGATTTCCAATCGTTTCGATATAAATCAATTTTGTGTTATTAGTTATTGATCTTTTAAAAGCGTCTATGGAATTATCTTTTGCAAATTTTACAGTAATACCAAAGTTTTCGAAATCTTTAAATAGTTCATAAGTCCCGCCGAATATTCCTGAACCAGATAGTATTTCATCACCAGTCTTCAAGATATTTAAAATAGCTAAAGCTATAGCGGCCATTCCTGAGGAACATGCAACTGCCCCTATTCCGCTTTCCAGTGATGCAATCCTTCTTTCAAAAGCTTCAATGGTTGGGTTATTTATTCTCGTATATGTAAAGCCATATTCGCTGCCTTTAAATATATTCTCCAATTCCTCTGCCGAATGGCTAAATGATGTAGATTGATATATAGGCGTCAATGAGGCTCCAGTCTTTTCATCAGGTCCATAATTCAGATGTAATAGCTTTGTATTAAACCTCATTGACAAGGCCTCCCTTTTTAACAAATATCGTATAAGTCCCATCTCGGTTATTTGTAACATTTAATATTTTATGTCCCTCATCTTTAAAGCTGGATGGCACATTCTTAATCGGCTCTCCTTCATTCATTCTTACTTCAAGGATTTGCCCATCTTCTAATTCTTCTATAGCCACCTTTGCTTTGACAAAAGTGATAGGGCATACTACATCAGTTATATCTATAAAACTGTCAGCTTTTATATCTTTCACGGCTATACTTCCTTTCCAAAATTTTTAATCTTCAATTAAAATATCTTCTTCATAGCTATTCCCATCCACAATTATGAAGCTCTTTAAGACAGGGTTTTCTTTTTCCATAAGTGACAATATTAAATAGCTGAGTTTACTATCAAATGCCAATCTTTTGTCTTCTTCAGAAGGTCTCGCCGGTGATTGAGGATGGCTATGGAAATTCCCGATAAGCATAAGTTTGTTTTCCCTGAAATGCTTCAAAGCCTCAAATTGTTCTTTTGGATCCATTGAAAAATGCTCAGGGCTTCTATCTATATTAGTCAGTAAACGAACTTCCTTAACAAATTTCTTTTCACCATCTACTATTCCTGCAAGTAAGCCACATGCTTCAATAGGACTTTCTTTCTTCGCATGATCCAACATTTTTTTATAATCATTCTTTGACAGTATTATCATTTGCGTTCCTCCTTAAGATCGCACTGTGGCCCTATATAATCTATCAGCTCTTTTATTGAAGGATGGACACCACAAACTTGACAACCCTTTCTCCTTGATATTTTTATCTTTCTGAATTCCATTTTTAACGCATCAAATGTCAATAAATAGCCTGTTAAAAGTTCACCAACTCCAAGTATATATTTTAATGCTTCTGTCGCCTGAATCGTACCAATTATCCCACCCATGACTCCAAGCACTCCTGCCTGTCTGCAAGTAGGAACGGCATCCTTCGGCGGCGGATCTTGAAAAACACATCTATAACACGGTCCTTCACCAGGTACATATGTCATTGTTTGACCTTCAAATCTTATTATCCCGGCATGTGAGAAAGGTTTCTTTATAAGCACACAAGCATCATTTATTAAGAATTTTGCCGGAAAATTATCCGTACCGTCAATTATAAAGTCGTAATCTTCATCATTTATGATATCAATTATGTTTTTAGAGCTTATCCATTCATGATATGTTATTACATTTACATCAGGATTCATCTCGTTGATTGTCTCTTTGCCAGATATAACTTTGTCTTTGCCAATGTCCTTTGTTCTATGAATTATTTGCCTTTGAAGGTTGGATAAATCTACCTTATCATAATCAACTAATCCTATTGTTCCAACACCTGCTGCCGCAAGGTACATAGCTGCCGGTGCTCCAAGTCCACCTGTCCCTACTATCAAAACCTTTGAATTTAATATTTTTTCCTGACCTTTGGCACCAACTTCTTTTAATATAATATGACGCGAATACCTTTCTAACTGTTCATTGGAAAAATTCATCTACTTCCTCCTCCCATGTAATAGAGGAATTCAACTGTATCTCCGTCTTTTACAATTATTTTATCAAAATCATCTCTTGACAATATTTCATCATTAAGTTGAACCGTTACATATTCTTTCATTTTAACGTTTAATACATCTAACAATTCCCTTACAGTATACTCTCTGTCAATTTTTTGATCATTGCCATTTACTTTGATATTCATAGCTACACTCCTCACTTTTCATCTTCATTTTCTAAAACCTCTTTTTTGAAATTTTCGAGTCCGACTCTATTTATTGTGTCATAAAGCCTTTCTTTGCTGATTCCATTGCTTTTGTAAAAATTCATTGTTTTCTCAATAATGTTTGGTATTTTTTCTACATCAACAAGGTCTGCAATATGGTATCCAAAGTTGTACTTCTTCCCAAACTTGCCGCCCACAAAGACTGCTACTCCACTTCTTTTTTTCTTCCATGCATCCATTGGACACACCCTTATGCATGAACCACAATAAATGCATTTATCATCGTCTCTTACAGCAAGACCATCTTTAATCGAAATTGCTTTCGCTTCGCAAACATCCGCACATAGTCCGCAACCTGTGCATAAATCCTCATTAAGTTCAGGCTCTACCTGCCCTTGAAATCCGATATCGTTAAATTGAGGTTTCGTACAATTGTTAGGACAGCCTGAAATGCCCATCTTGAATTTATGAGGAAAACCAGGTGTGGGGAAAAACTCGTCATCCAGTTTTTTAGCTAAACCTTGAGTGTCAATCAATCCATATGGACAAACAGTACCTTTACAAGCTACAATCGGTCTTACTCTCGGTCCACAGCCAGCCATTGCAAGTCCGATTCTCTCAACCTCTTCCTTGACTTCTTGTAATTTAGTGTAGTGTACCCATGGAATCTCTATCCCCAGTCTTACTGTAAATGTGACATATCCCCTACCATACTTTTCAGCAAGTTCTGATACTTTCCTCATCTGCTCAGCAGTTATATTGCCAGCGACTACTCTTATTCTTATCGAATAATAGTCTTTTTGCTTTTGTTTAATAAATCCACCATCTTTTAATGCCTTCACTAAATCATCATCGAAAATCATTTTATCCTCCTTTTAATTCATAGTAAACAGATATGAATTTATGGATTTCTTTTTTTATAATTTAACACATCGTTTTATTAATGTCAATCTAATTTTAATTGAACTGTTAAACACAATTTTGATAATGTGTTCTGTACATCAATCAAAAAGTTGATATAATATAAATAAAATAAAAAGTGAGGTGTTATCATGAGACTGCTAAAGAGGCCAAGAAGGCTTAGAGGAAACGAAACTATAAGGAGTATGATTAGAGAGACTTCTATAAATATTGATGATTTGATATATCCTATGTTTGTCGTACCTGGAGAAAACATAAAAGAAGAAATTAGTTCTATGCCAGGCATATACCGTTTTTCTATTGACAATCTTTTAAAAGAAGTTAAAGAGATAAACGAGTTAAAGATACCAGCTATATTGCTTTTTGGCATACCATCAAAAAAAGATGAATTAGGCTCTGAAGCTTACGACGAAAACGGAATAATTCAACAAGCCATAAAATCCATAAAAAATGCAATACCTGAAATGCTTATTATAACAGATGTGTGCATGTGCGAGTATACAAGTCATGGCCATTGTGGCATTGTAAAAGATGGCTATGTGCAAAACGACGAAACGACTTCATACATTGCAAAAATCGCTTTATCCCATGTGATAGCAGGTGCAGACATCGTAGCACCTTCTGACATGATGGATGGACGTGTAAAAGCAATAAGAGACGTTTTAGATGAAAATGGATATGTAAACACACCAATAATATCTTACAGCGCTAAATATGCATCGTCATTTTATGGTCCTTTCAGAGAAGCGGCAGAATCAGCACCACAATTTGGCGATAGGAAATCATACCAAATGGATCCTGCAAACTCTGACGAAGCTTTAAGAGAAATCTCACTTGATATAGAGGAAGGTGCTGACATAATAATGATAAAACCAGCACTTCCGTATCTTGATATAATAAGAAGGGCAAAAGATACATTCAATATCCCAATCGCAGCCTACAATGTAAGCGGTGAATACTCAATGATAAAAGCCGCATCTCAGATGGGATATATTGATGAAAAATCAGCAGTTTTGGAATCATTGACTGGAATAAAAAGGGCTGGCGCAGATATCATAATAACCTACTTTGCTAAGGATGTTGCAAAATGGCTTACTATCCTATAATGTTGAATATTTTAGACAAAAAATGCCTTGTCATAGGTGGTGGTAAAGTAGCTTACAGAAAAATATTACCTTTACTTGAATTTGGCGCAACTGTTACAGCATTATCCTCGTATTTTACAGATGAGATCTTGGAACTGCCTAAAAACCATAAAGTTAATTTGATAAGAAGAAGCTATCAAAAAAATGATGTTGATAATTACTTTTTGGTTGTTGTAGCAACAAATGATAGAATCATAAACAAAGAGATTTCTAACGAATGTAAGAAAAAAAATATACTTGTGAATGTAGTAGATGACAAGGAGCTTTCTACATTCATAGTTCCTTCTGTCATGAAAAAAGGTGATCTTACTATATCTGTATCAACAAATGGGAAAAGTCCGTTATTAGCAAAGCGAATAAAAGAAATGCTTGGCAATATGTTTGAAGATGATGTTGAAAATCTTATTGCTGAATTAAGCAATCTGAGGGATAAACTCAAAACAACTTCTGCTACACAGGAAGAAAAAATAAAATTATACGACGATATCATAAATAAGTACAATATTTTGAGAGGGAATGATAAAAAATGAGCTATGAAATGTCGAATATTCTCTTTGAAAAAGCCAAAACTCTCATGCCTGGTGGCGTAAATAGTCCCGTAAGGGCGTTTAAATCCGTTGGAACAAATCCCATTTTCATAAAAAAAGGCTTTGGCAGCCATATAGAAGATGTAGATGGAAATACATATATAGATTACGTTCTCTCATGGGGTCCACTTATACTGGGTCATTGTAATCCCCGCATAGTCAATGCTTTAAAAAATCAGTTGGAAAGTGGCACAAGTTTTGGGGCTTGCACCGAAATAGAAATCAAATTAGCTGAAAAAATCAAAGAAGCTGTACCATCTGTGGAAATAATAAGAATGGTGAATTCGGGTACAGAAGCTACTATGAGCGCCATACGATTGGCAAGAGGATACACAAAAAGGAATATCATAGTAAAATTTGAAGGATGTTACCACGGCCATTCCGATAGCCTCCTCATCAAGGCAGGGTCCGGTGCTCTTACATTCGGGACACCAGATTCAAAAGGCGTAACAAGTGAAACAGCTAAAAACACCATAATAGCAAGGTACAACGACAGTGACTTGATAGTTGAGATATTTAAAAAATATGGAGAAGATATCGCCGCGGTTATTGTTGAACCTATTGCAGGAAACATGGGCACTGTTCCGCCTAAAGAGGGATTTTTGAAGACTTTGCGGAAAGTCACAGAGTCATATGGTTCACTTCTCATATTCGACGAGGTTATGACTGGATTTAGAGTATCTTACACATGTGCTCAAGGGCTATATAACATTAATCCGGACATAACAACATTCGGAAAGATCATTGGAGGTGGTTTGCCTGTTGGCGCTTATGGTGGAAGAAAGGATATTATGAGGATGATATCGCCTGATGGACCTGTTTATCAAGCAGGTACATTATCAGGAAACCCTCTTGCAATGGTGGCAGGGTACGAAACATTAAATGCACTATCAGAAGATCCTTCTATCTATAATGAACTTGACAAAAAAGCTGACAGACTTTGTATGGGATTATATGAAAGCATGAGGCAAAATGGCATAAAAGTTGAAATAAATCGAGTCGGTACAATGATGTGCATGTTTTTCACAGATGGCAATGTTCACGATTTTGAAACAGCCACTAAATCAAATACAGACTTATTTGCAAAATACTTCAAGGCCATGTTAAAAAGAGGCATATATCTGCCACCGTCTCAATTTGAAACGTTTTTCTTATCCACTGCTCACACCAATGAAGACATTGATAGAACGATTGAAGCCAGCTTTGAAGCAGCGAGAGAAATTTCAGCGTAGCAAATACACATTAAAGCGCGAAGGATATAGCTCATGCTTCGCGCTTTAAAATCTCTCTAATCAAGTTTTCAAGTGTGTATATATTGGGGATAATATCAACTTTGTAACCTGCCGTTTCAATCCTGCCTTTTGTCACAGGACCTATTGCAGCTACCTTCACATCTTTCAACAGAGAAACATCATTTTTTAGTATCAAAGATAAGTAGTCAAATGTTGATGCACTTGTAAAAACAGCTATATCAATTCCATTTTTTAATTCTTTAATCAGTTTTTCCTTTATTTCATGATTGGGAACATTTTTATATGCCACAATTTTCTCTATTAATATAGTGTCTTTTAAATCTCCAATAAGCACATCACCACCTATATCAGAAGTCAAAAGCGCAACTTTCCCCTTTATTGGAATATTTTTGAGCTTATCTGCTAAAGCCTTTGAAGTATATTCTTCTGGTACTACTTCCGGATATATATAAATCTCATTCAAGGCTTCATTCGTTTTTGCGCCGATGGATGCAATCTTTACTTTATTCAATCTTCTCAAGTCAAACTTCACCATGCTCATGGCGTTTTTAAAGGCTTTGACTCCATTTTGGCTTGTGAAAATAAGATATTCATAATCATCAATATTATCAATAAGTTTTATGACATTATCTACCTGATAAACTATTTTGATAGTCGGGCATATTAAAACATCAGCACCGCTACTAAATAGTTCATCGATTGCATCGACGTTCAAGTCAAAATCACCGGTAAAAAGGATTCTTTTTCCAAAAAGTGGTTTTCTTTCAAACCAATTAAGCTTTTTATACATGCTTACAACCTTTCCTACAACTATTATTGCAGGATTATTGATGCCTTCATTCCTGGTCTTCTCTACAATATCTGATAAAGTTCCTTCTACCGCTTTTTGATAAGGAGTTGTTCCATTCATTATGACAGCAGAAGGCATATCTTTAGACATTCCATTTTCCATCAACTTATTTACTATAAATTCAATATTTTTCGTACCCATCAAAAAAACAAGCGTTCCATTAAGCTTCGAAAGCAATTCCCAATCTAAATTTTCTAATTTTCCTTCAGCTTCATGCCCCGTTATGACATGAAACGATGAACTTAAATTTCTATGTGTAATAGGAATACCTGCATAATTTAAAACTGCTATAGCAGAGGTAATTCCCGGAATCACTTCAAACGGTATTCCTTTATCGTAAAGATACTCTCCTTCTTCTCCACCTCTTCCGAAAACGTATGGATCTCCACCTTTTAAGCGAACTACAACTTTTCCTTCAATAGCCTTTTCTGATATTATCTCATTTATTTCAGACTGAGCAACTTTATGCTGTCCCGGAATCTTGCCAACATCCACAAATTCTGCGCTTTTTTTGGCAAAATCAAGCATCTTTTCATTAACCAATCTGTCATATACAATTACATCAGCCTTTTTTATCGCATTTATGGCTTTTAATGTAATAAGTCCTATGTCACCCGGTCCTGCACCTACTAAATAAACAAAACCTGCCATCATAACCCTCCAATTTTTTCAACAATTATTTCACTAATGTTTTCGATATCTTTAATGAGACCCGTTTCTTTAATTTTAAGCAATTTGCCATCTTTATAGTATGAAACCAATATTGAAATCAATTCTTCATTACCGTTATTCTTGTATTCACTGTATACTCCTAAAGGTGTTTTGCAATTTCCACCAACCTTTTTCATTATCTTCCTCTCTGCAGAAGACTCAAAAAAAGTTTTTACATCAAGAAGCATTGGATATATTTCGAAAAATTCACTTTCAAAATCCTCTTTTATTTCAACAGCCAATATACCTTGGCACGGCGCAGGTACAACCAAGTCAACAGGAAAATAATCCTTCACTAATTTATCAAGTCCAAGCCTCTTTATGCCTGCAGCAGCTAAAACTATTCCATCCAAATTTAATTCATCCATCTTTCTTATCCTTGTAGCAATATTGCCTCGTATAGGAACTATATCAATGTCCGGTCTCAAACTTCTAATCTGTACATTTCGCCTTAAACTGCTTGTGGCAACTTTAGCGTTTTCTTTTAAATCAATAAATTTATCTGATCTTGAAATAAAAACATCCCGAGGATCTTCTCTTTTAAAGACTGGCAAAATTTTCAATCCTTCAGGTATTTCAAAGGGCATATCTTTCATGCTATGAATGGCCATATCAATTTCACCATTCATCAAAGCATCTTCGATTTCCTTAATAAAAAGACCCTTGCCTCCTATTTCGCTTAAAGACGCCTCATTAACAATGTCTCCTTTTGTGGTTATCTTAACTATTTCAAATTTCAAATCTGGCTTATATTTCTTTATTTCATTTATGATTATCAATGTCTGCGTCAAAGCTAATTCGCTTCCTCGAGTTCCTACTCTGATCTTCTTCATGTTTTCACTTCACTCCCATCAATGCAAAACGATATTTCATCCATGACTAAAGCATCATCTTTCAGGTGCTTTATCATTACGTTAGCCATTTTTTCAGCTACCCTTTTCAAAGACTTTTTGATATTTTCCTTGTCTTTGTCGGTCATTTTTTCCAATTTATTTACAAGCCTATCAAATTCCATGTCGCAAATCTCGTCAGAATAAATGGTTATCTTTTTAATATGCGGTTCAACTTTTATTGTTTTGAACCAAGTGTTAAATTCATTTACCCCTTTTAATACTATTTCTTCAGCATTTTTGATGGCATTTAATTGTTTCTTTCTGTTTTCTTCAGCAGTTCTTTTAAGATCGTCAATCGAATAAAGCTTGACGCCATGGATTCTACCTATTTTAGGGTCAATGTCTCTTGGCAGTGCAATATCAACCATACAGATCTTTTTGCCATTGTAGACATTATAAAATTTATCATAAGAAATAGTATAATGTGGTGCGTTTGTAGCACTTATCACTATGTCGCTTTTGGCAATCTGTTCATACTTGTCTGAATAAGGGACAATTTCGATATCCGGCATTTCTGATTTTAATTTCTGCACTTTTGAATATGTTCTGTTAGAAACTGACACATTGGCACCTTTTAAGATAAGCCCCCTTATTGCGATTTTGCCCATCTCTCCTGTACCTATTACAAAGGCATTTTTACCTTTCAAATCTTCAAACACATTCTCCACGAATTTTATCGCAATATGGCTTATAGATGATGAATAGTTTTTTAATCCCGTTTCTGTCCGTACCTTTTTCCCCATTGAAATAGCATCCATAAAAAGCTTGTTTAATATCTTTCCTGAAATTCCGTTTACTTGGGAATTCATCAACGATTCTTTTACTTGTCCCAATATTTGGTCCTCGCCTAAAACCATAGATTCCAATCCACTGGCAACTCTAAATATATGTTCAACTGCCTCTAATCCTGATATGCAGCAAAAATACTTTCTAAATTCATCATCCAAATTAAAATACTTTATATAGAAGTTTTTTATATCTTCAAAGCTTTTAGATTCAGAAAAAAAATATATCTCGCTTCTATGGCACGTCGAAAGTATTATCGCTTCATCTAAACCATTTTCCTTTAATACATTTAAAGCAGCATCAACATCTTTATTAAATGCTACTCTTTCCCTAATTTCGATTGGGATGCTTTGATCTATTCCAACCATCTTTATGCCATTAACATTCATACAATCAACTTCCTTTTGATGTAAATTTACTCTTGTACACTAATCATAATTTTAACACAAAAAACACTGTTCAAAAAAGCTTAAAACAAAAAAACATGCTCCAATATAGGAACATGTCCATACCA
Organism: Thermoanaerobacterium aotearoense; assembly: GCF_009905255.1. Classification (NCBI taxonomy): domain Bacteria; kingdom Bacillati; phylum Bacillota; class Clostridia; order Thermoanaerobacterales; family Thermoanaerobacteraceae; genus Thermoanaerobacterium; species Thermoanaerobacterium aotearoense. Next base: position 1,589,945 of record NZ_CP047602.1, read on the forward strand.
AAACAGCGATTCTTATATAGCCCATTTACTTTCTATTTTAGGTACATCTCCAATCAAATGTTTTGTGTAATCCTCTTTAGGACCTAATATGACATCATCAGGCAAACCTTCTTCCACAAACCTACCTTCTTTCATAACGTATATCCTGTCAGAGACGTAGTATGCAAGGCCTATATCATGCGTTATAAAAACAACAGTAGTGCCAATTTCATCTCTCAATTTCATCAATGCATCAAGTATGCTGGCTCTCGAGCAAGCATCAATCATGGATGTAGGTTCATCAGCTATGACAAGACTTGGTTTTATCAACAAGACTCGAGCTATCATAAGTCTCTGCATTTGGCCGCCTGATAGTTCAAAAGGATATTTATTGTATATTTCATCAAATCTTAGATTCACAAAGCTTAAAGCTTCTTCAATTATCTTATGCTCTTCATCTTTTTTTAGTTTGACTCCTATCAATTTTATGCAGTCCAGCAGTACATTATTTACCTTTCTAAATATATTAAAAGAAGAAAAAGGATCTTGAAAAATAGGTTGCACATTTCTCCAATATTCAATCCTTTTCTTTTTAGTCTTCAAATCAATAGGATTATCTTTAAAAAATATTTTACCATTCGTCGGCACTGTCAAACCTAATATCATTTTTGCCAATGTAGTCTTTCCACTGCCGCTTTCACCGACAATTGATATTATTTCACCGCTATTAAAATCGAAATTCACATGATCAACAGCCACGACTCTTTTCCTTTTGTCAGCAAAAACTTTAGTTACATCTCTCCCGCTAAGTAGTGGCAGACTTTTTGCCATCTTCATACATCTCCTTAAGCTCATCTATTTCAAAAGCGCATCTGTAATTTCTTTCTCCATGATTTTTTAAACTTATCTTCTCACCCTTGCACTCATCTTTTGCAAATTGACATCGTTCAAAAAATCTGCATCCATTCAATTTTGATTTTAAATTTGGCGGAGCACCAGGTATAACTGCTAATTTTTTCCCTTTAACACCTTTCTCAGGGACGATTATTGAATTCATAAGTCCATACGAATAAGGGTGAATTGGGTCAAATATGATTTCTTCTGCTTTTCCAGATTCAACTATCTCTCCAGCGTACATTACCATGATTTCGTCGGCTATATTGTAAAGTAATGGCAATTCATGCGTTATAAATATCATCGCTTTTATAAATCCTTTTTTTATTAAATCCTTTAAAAGCTTTATTACTATCTTCTGCGATGTAACATCCAATGCAGATGTAGGTTCATCTGCAACCAAAATTTTAGGATTAAGGATTGTGGAGATGGCTATAACTGTTCTCTGTTTCATACCACCCGAAAGCTCTATGGGATATCGTTGTAAAACATCCTTAGGTAAATTAAGTGTTTCAAATCTCTCTTCAGCGATTTTCTTCACGTCATTAAATGATATTCCTTTTACATGCTCTTTCATGACGTCTGCAACAAGATTTATTATCTTCTGTGTAGGATTTAAGGCATTCATAGCTGCTTGCGGTATATAAGCCATTTCCTTTCCAAGAATTCTTTCCCTTAATTGATTATACGGCAATTTAGCAATATCAATTCCGCCTATGTAGACAGCACCGCTCTCATAAAAAAGTGGTGGATGGTAATATCCCATGATGCTCATGGCTAATGTAGATTTGCCACTTCCGCTTTCTCCTGCTATACCTAAGCATTTCCCGCTTTCCAAATCAAATGACACATCATCTACAGCAATAATCCTTTCATTGAACCTTGTTTTATATACGCTTTTTAAATTTTTAACTTGCAATAAAATTTCAGCCATAATTATTAACTCCTTATCTGTGGATTAAATACTTGGTCAAGTCCTGTATTCATCAAATTAAGAGAAAATGTAATAAGAGCAATCATCAATACTGGCGGTACAAAAGCCCACCATGCCCCGCTCATATGTGCTTCATACATGGTAGCCCAATTCAACATAAGCCCAAGTGTCACAGTATTTTGCGGACCAAGCCCCAACATTGATATAGTCGCTTCTGAAAGAATTCCCGACGCGACTTGAAGTATAAATGCCATACCCACATAAGATGCAATATAAGGCAATATTTCCATTAAGATAATTTTCGGTATGCTATAACCCGAAACTTTTGCAAGATTCACATGATCCCGATTTCGAAGGGATATTGTCTGTGCCCTTACAGCTCGTGCAGTCCACGGCCAACTTGTAAATCCAATCACCAATGCTGTTGTCAAAAACGACCTTGAACTTATGCTTACAGATATTAGCACGAGAATAATAAATGATGGGATTACAATAAAAATATTTGTGACAGATGACAAAATATTATCTGCCAGCCCTCCTAAATACCCTCCTGATAGCCCGATGATAAGGCCTATACATGTAGCAATTGCTCCAGCTAAAATTCCTATAATTAAAGATGTTTTCCCTCCAGCAATCAATTCAACTAATTCATTTCGTCCGAAATTATCTGCGCCTAATGGCAGATTCGCCCCCGGAGGCTGAAACATTGTGTAATTCATCTTTAATGGATCTTCTTTGTTTAATAAAGGAAAAATAACAATACATAAAATCAATAAAGCAAAGATAGCTACTCCCACATCGAACTTGCCCGACTTAAAAATCATCTTAAAATTACCTTTCATGCTCCATCACTCCCGTTGTGCCACTTTTATTCTTGGATCTATCAGCCCATACGCAATATCTATCAAAAAATTTGCAACAAGAACTCCAGTAGTAATTAAAAGAGTACACCCTGATATAAGAGGAAAATCCTGCGCCGCTATCGCATTAAAAAGTACAGAGCCTAAACCAGGATAGCTAAAGACAATCTCCGTAATAAGAGCACCTCCAACCATAGTGCCTAAAGAAAGCGCCAAACCTGTTATTTGTGGCAAAACCGCATTTTTGAAGACATACTTGACAATCTTTGAATCTCTAAGTCCGAGTAATCTACAGTATTTAACATAATCCGCGTTAAGCTCGTAAATTGACATTTCCCTCATGCCTAATGATTGACCGCCAATACCTACTAAAACAATTGACCAAAATGGAAGCTGATAATGCTGTAAAACAGATAGGAAAAATGAAAAAGTAGGACTTGGAATCATATCAAACGCATATCCTCCGCTGGCTGGTGCTATTTTTAACGCCACTGCAAACAACCATACCATTACAATAGCAAATCCAAATGAAGGTATACAACTTATAAACAAAAAAACTGGAAATAAAATTCTATCAAAACCTTTTTTTATATAAGCAGCCAGAACCCCTAAAACATTGCCAAGAATCCAACTTACGATTATTGCCGGCAATTGAAGTCCTATCGTCCATACAATTGAACTCGCCAAAATATCCGTAACTTTCCTTGGATATTGTCCAAAAGAAGTACCCATGTTGCCATGAAACAAGTTTGACACATATATCATAAATTGGTCCCAAATAGGTTTATTTAGTCCAAACTCTTTTTCAAACGTCTCATAAACCCTTTTGATTGAATTTGTATCTGCCATGCCACTGGTAATTTTTGAGACAATGGTTGATACCGGGTTACCCGGTATCAACCTTGGTAAGAGAAAGTTCAGAAATACGGCTACTACAAAAGTTAGGACATACCACGCAATTTTACTTGTCATATATTTTCTATAACTTTTCACCTTAAACTCTCCTCTATTTTTTATTTAGAAGAATGAATTTTGTAAAGAGCCGCTATTCCATAGCCATCCATGCAGATATTTGGAGGGATATTTGTTCCATCCCCTTCAACAGGGAATCCACTCCATACAGAAGTATTAACGGTGTAGAAATCAGCAGGCCTGTACATTAAGCCAATCATCGGAACTTCTTTTAGATAGATCTCATTAAGCTTTGTCCATGCATCTTTCAATTGATTCTCGTCCGTTATAGTCGGAATCTGATTAAGCAGTGTGTCAACTTCGCTGTTTTTATACCGTCCATAGTTAAAATAAGCTGTCTGACCTATAGGAACATATCCATTTGAACTCATTGCTTGATATGCACGAGCCCATGGTGAAGATATGCCAATGCCTTGATATGAGTACATTCCCATATCAAAATTGCCAGTCTGCATGTCGTTGTTCCAGACGGATTGTTGTGGGAAATACGTTTGAACATTAATGCCAATCTCTTTACAGCTTTCCGTTACGATTTCCAATGCAGCATTCCAGTCAGACCATCCTGTCGGACATTCAACCTTAAAAGATAGTTTCTGACCATTTAACACCCTTATTCCATCAGGTCCTTTCTTTGCGCCAATCGAATCAAGCAGTGCATTGGCTCCTGCGATATCATTTGATTTCCACTGCAAAGGCGCTAACTGGTTTTGATCTATAAGCTTCTGCTCTGAATCAAGTGGCAGCATCAGTGATGGCGACATCGTTCCTGAATAGCCGCTCATGGCGTTCTTAGCAATTTTATCGTAGTCAATGGCCATTGCTATTGCGCGTCGCACATTTGGATTGTCAAGTCCCGGTTTTGTGACATTGATTACAAGCCACGGGATCACTCCTGGCATATAATACGGTGGTTTTGATAAGTATGTCTTTATATTTGGACCAAATGTCTGTATGTTGGGCGTAAATTGCTGTGAAACGTCTACTTGATTTTGTCTTAAAGCTGTATCTCCAGCAGCATTGTCCTTAAAAATGTTGTGTACTATATATTTTGGTGCAGGCAATTTACCCCACATAGATGGTGTTTTGCCCCAGTAGTTGTCATCTCTTATCAAGACAACTTTAGAATTGTCATAATAGTAAACTTTGTATGGACCTGATGCCACAGGATTTGCGTTTACTTCGCTTGATATTTTACTAAAATCATTATTGTCTTTTTCTTCTATTTTTGTCCAAACGTGTTTAGGAAGAATGTAAACTGATTCTAATGCTTCTTCAACCATTAAGGGGTTTTTATTATCGCTTTTCAGCTTAAACTCTACTGTTGTTTCATCTTTTGCAGTTACACTGTCAAGGTAATTCCAGTTGCTGGACCACGAAACGGGATATTTTTTGCCCAACTCAAAAGTATACGCGACATCGTCAGCCGTAACTTTTTCGCCGTCATTCCATTTTGCATCAGGATTTAAAGTTACAGTGCAAACCGTATTGTCTGGCGAAAACTGATATGTCTTACCAAGAAGCGGATACATCTTTCCGTCAAGCTGATTGTACATAAACAATGTTTCATAAGTAAGCTCCCTTGCTATACTGGTTGCAGACAGCGGAAGTGAAGTCTGACTGGGGCTTAAAGGATTAAACGTCGTAGGCGGTCCCCATTGTAAACCGCTTATATACAATGTCTCATTTCGAGGCGTAGCCTCTCCAGGTTTTACAGCAGTCTCACTTGTAGTGGTGGTCTTGTCGTTTTCAGATGTCTTGTTAGAATTTGAATTGTTGCCGCATCCAACTATAAGCAATGATACCATTAAAAATACCAGTATCACGCTTATAATCTTCCTGAATTTCATAAGATCCCCCTCTTTCTTTTTTACTTTAGAGCCTAATCATAGATTTTATTCATGTGAAAAGGCCCCATGTTTCAACAGAATACAAAGACGGCACCTCCCTTTTTAAAATTTTAATTAAATTATGAAAGCGATAAAGCAATGATTTTTTATTTGGGCCGTTCTTTTGTAACTGTGATATTGTATATATTTTAAATCTTTTTTGTGAAATGTACATACGTAATATATTGAGTAAAATCCTTGATAGAACATTTACTGTAATAATTTAAAAGATGAAATTTTGACTTTTAGTGTTATATTATTATGATGATTACAAAGAATTAAACACTATAGAATTTGTGTTTAAAAAATTAATATTTAACCTAAATATGTAACTAAAATCTTTGTTTAAACTTATTATATTTTATACAAAACATAAAGTCAATATTTATATTAAATTTTTATTTTAAACTTATTTAAACATTATCAATTCATTTTAAAATTAAAAATAGGTTACAATTTGTTGTCTTTTTCGACAATATAATGTAACTTATTTTTATATTCCACACAAGTTTTGTACTATTATGTCACACCGTAAAATTTCATCCCACATCTTTCACATTTTCCATCATTGATTCCAACAACATGAACATAACCTTTTCTTTTAATCAATAGATGTCCGCAATTAGGACAATAAGTATTGTTGTCAGATACAGATACGTTGCCTAAATATACATAATTCAGATGATTTTTTGCAATAGCATAAATATCTTCAAGCACTTTTATCGGTGTTTCTGGATTTTTCATCTTATATCGAGGGAAATATTTAGAAAAATGTACTGGTATATCCTTGTTTATGCTTGATACCCATTTGCAAAGTTCTTCAATCTCAGTATAATCGTCGTTTTCGCCTGTCACCACCAATGTTGTTATTTCTACATGACAGTTTAACGCAGCTTCTTCAACAACTTTCAAAACGCTTTCTAAATTTCCATGACATATTTTTTTATAATATTCATTAGAAAAAGCTTTTACATCTATATTTACTGCATCAATATATTGCAAGAGCTCTTTTAAAGGGTCGATATTTATAAATCCATTCGTCACAAGTACATTCTTAAGACCTTCCTTATGTGAAATCTTTGCAGAATCTAACACATATTCATACCAGATCGACGGTTCATTATAGGTATACGCAATTCCAATATTGCCTCGCTGTTTTTTGGCTATATCAACTAATTTCTCCGGTGGAAGGTGCTGACATTCTACCCTTTGCTGTGATATTTCCCAATTTTGGCAAAATAAGCATCTTAGGTTGCAGCCATATGTGCCAGCAGAAAGTATGTAGCTTCCTGGCATGAAATGGTACAAAGGCTTTTTCTCAATCGGATCAATTGCTATAGATGCTATTTCACCATAATTTTCAGAGTATAGCACTCCGTCTATATTTTTTCTGACACGGCAAAATCCATATTTCCCATCCTTTATTATACAATTTTGTGGGCACAACAAGCAGTGTACACTGTCGTCGTCTATCTTCTCATAATAGAGTGCTTCTTTCATTTATGCCTCACGACCTGGAACCTTTCAATAGTGTATTTTTCATCCGGTGAGATACCGGCTTTTCTGAGTGCAATTGATATCTGTTGATCTACTGTATCAACACCTTCAAGATCTGGCAACAAAAGCCCACTTTTATAACCACTTTTAACGATTACTCCATACTTTTTTGCATCAAGATCATCTTTTGATTTTACAGGCTCAGGTTTTGTCAAAACATCAACTGAATACACTATGTCGTCCAGTTCATCTATCTCAACAGGATAGAACCTCGGGTCTTCTGTACCAGCGCTTACTGCATTTCGTATAATTTCTTCTGCGATATTATTCTTTGAAGGGTATACAGTGCCTATACAGCCTCTCAATTCTCCATCTTTATGCAATGATACAAATACGCCTGCTTTTGTTTTTATCATTTCCTCTGGTAAGCCATCAGGAACATTCATGAACTTTTTATTTCTTAGATAATATTCAAGGCTTTTTCTCGCTAATTTCACATAATCGTCTTCTGATTTCCTTATATCATCTATCATTTTCCTTTTAATCCTATATAGTTCATCTAATAAACTTATACCTGTATAACTTTCAGGAATGAATTCAGCAACACAGTAGCCAACGCCAAAAGGCCCTTCATGTGATAGAATATTTGCCTTGACATTGTAACCATCCAACACACCCAACATGACGCAAACAGATCTAAACCCACATTCCGCAGCATCTTCTATCAACGTTTTATCCATATTGATTATTTCTTTAACATTCATGTTGTTTAACAAACTCAGCAGCATCTCATCAAACACTTTTCCTTTCGGTGTATATCCATTAGGGCTATCAGGTGTCAGTTTATGTGATAAATCACCGCTTGCAATAAATACCACATTTCTATCGCCTTCTCTGATGGACTTCCCTATTTGGACGCCAAAATCATAAAGCTTTTCAAATGATAAAAAGCCGTAGGACATCCTTATAAGTTTAAAACTATCAATATATTTTCTGACAAAATACAACGGAACAATTGAGCCATGGTCAAGTTTTTTGGAAAGCTTAAATCTACTTATCATCTTGTCGTCTATTTTTGCTACTGGTATCTTTTCATTTTCTGCATTTTTAACTATGTCTTTTGCTAACGATAAATCGCTTTGAAACTTCATCTTTACATTGTATGCTCCAAACTGCCCTAAATCACCTTCAATTTCTTCCATCATATCTATAGATACAGCATCACTAAATACATGCGCATGTGGCGAAATGATAATTATTGTATCTGGTTTTTGATTTTTTATGCTTTTTGATGCTATTTCAAAAGAATCTATTGTCTTTTGAATTTTATGTTCTTCACCACGCCCTACTTCAGGGACAATTATTGGCGGGTGTGGCATTAAATATGCTGACATTAATTTACCCATAATCCTACCTCCACATTGGTTATAATTGCCTTTCAAGTATATATTATACCGCAAATAATGCATTTTAAAGTTTTTTCTTGTGAAAATTATAAAATAATTTTACATTAACCTTGACGTTAATGTTAATAAGTAGTAGAATATTTTTCTGGAGGTTTTACTATGGAAAAAAATATTACAAAATCGAAGATGTTTCAATAAAAACAGGTTTAACAAAAAGAGCTATAAGGTATTACGAAGATTTAAACCTTATTTCACCTAAAAGGACAGAGTCCGGATATAGATTGTACACAGATGAAGACATAGAAAAAATCCAAAAGATAATATCTTTGAAGGATTCACTAGGCTTCAGTTTATCTGAAATCAAGGCAGCACTTGAACTTGACAAAAATGTCAAAAACATATTATCTGGTGAAACTGCAGATACAGAAACAATCGATAATTACGCTAAATTGATTGAAAAACAAATAGATTTGATTGAGGAAAAGAGCAGAAAACTATTGATGGCAAAACAAAAATTTGAGGAGCTATTGCTAAATTTATCTAAATTAAAGCAAAAATCAAAGGAGGCAGACTAAATATGAAAAATATTAGTTACAAGTGGATAGCATTATCCTGTACGACTCTTGGAGCCCTTTTTTCTGTATTAAACGGCAGTATGCTTTTAATATCGCTTCCTGATATTATGAAGGGTTTACATGCCAACATGGGTATAATCATGTGGATCGTAATGGGATATATGCTTTCGTTGACAATATTAGTACCAGCTATCGGTAGAATAGCAGATATGTTCGGAAGAAAAAAATTGTACGTATCCGGTTTTGCCATATTTACTATCGGTTCATTGCTGTGCGGTATTTCAAACAGCGGACTACAACTGCTTATATACAGAATAGTGCAGTCAGTTGGCGGTTCTTTAATGGTTGCAAATAGCACAGCAATCGTAGCAGACGCTTTTCCAAAAAACGAACTTGGCAAAGCTCTTGGCATAAACAGTATGGTAGTAAGCATAGCATCGGTAATAGGTCCTATATTAGGAGGATTTTTGACGAGTTTAGGATGGCGGTATATATTCTATATAAATGTACCATTTGGAATTATAGGTACTCTATGGGCATTGATTCAGCTAAAAGAGCTTGACAAAATACCTGAAGGGCAAAAATTTGATTTAAAAGGCACACTGCTTTTCACAATCGGATTATTGCTATTTTTAATCGCATTGTCTTTCGGTGGATTTGTAGGCTGGTACAATAAGTCAATCATAACTTTATTCATCATATCAATAGCGATGATTTTAGCATTCATTCACATCGAAAATACTACTGAACAGCCAATGTTGGATTTGAGATTGTTTAAAACAAGAATTTTGGCATTTGCTTTTGGAAGTACATTGCTTAATGGCATTGCAAGAGGTGCAGTGACATTTTTGCTCATATTTTATCTGCAAGGAATAAAAGCGATGGATCCATTAAAAGCAGGGGTATTCTTAGCACCATTTGCACTATCCATGATGATTGTATCGCCAATAAGCGGATATTTGTCTGATAAATACGGTGCGAGAGCATTAAGCTCTATAGGTCTTTTGATTTCAGCTATCGGCTTATTGGGCTTTGTGAGAATATCCCAAAAGACTTCTCTTGCCGAACTCATCACTTGGATGCTTATTATGGGATTTGGATCTGGCATGTTTTTCTCACCTAATACGAGTGAAATTATGGGTTCTGTGCCGTCCGACAGGCGAGGTATCGCCGCTGGCACGAGAACAATGATGAACAATGCTGGACAAGTAATAAGCATAGCATTGTCAATGGCAATCGTGTCATCAAGCATAACTCCTGACGCGATGCAAGCTCTTTTTGTCGGCACGCAAGTCGGTTCAAAAGGTATTGCCATAGCACAATTTATATCCGGACTAAGAGAAGCCTTTCTTATATCCATGATATTTAGCCTAATAGCATCGTTCATATCATACTTAAGAGGTCCAAAGCCAGATTGGAACCAAAACTCTCATAAGATAAAAACAGAAGAAACATAAAAGGTTACAGAATCGTAACCTTTTATGTTTCTTATTTGAAATATTCAACACCTGCTTCAAATATCTTTTGATCCTTGTTGCCGTATATATTTTTCGCTACATTCTTGCCAATCCTCTCAGAATGCCCCATCTTGCCAAGTATCCTTCCATCAGGGCTTGTAATGCCTTCTATAGCCCAGTAAGAGCCATTAGGATTGTAAGGCATCTCCATTGTTGGATTTCCATTCATATCTACATACTGCGTGGCAATTTGCCCATTCTTTTTTAACATATCTAAAACATCATCATTTGCTATAAATCTTCCTTCTCCATGTGATACAGGAATTACATGAATGTCGCCACATTTGACATTGTTAAACCATGGTGAAAGATTCGACGTTATCTTTGTCCTGATATAACATGATACATGTCTGCCGATCGTATTAAATGTCAGCGTCGGATCGGTCGTATCAATGTCGCGAATCTCTCCATAAGGAAGCAAGCCAAGTTTTATAAGTGCTTGGAATCCGTTGCATATACCAAGCATCAAGCCATCACGATTTTTTAAAAATTCCATAACTGCATCTTTTACCTTTGGATTTCTAAATACCGTTGCGATGAACTTGCCAGAACCATCAGGTTCATCGCCAGCGCTGAATCCACCTGGCAACATGATTATCTGAGAATTCTCTATTAGTTTAACAAGCTCATCGATAGACGCATCTATATCAGTTCCTGTTAAATTCTTAAAAACATGCGTTTCAACCAATGCACCGGCTTTTTCAAAGGCTTTTTTGCTGTCATATTCGCAATTAGTACCAGGAAAGACTGGTATCAAAACTCTTGGTTTTGCAACTCTGAGGCTTGCCTTAATAGAATTATTTTTATTGTACATAATATTCGGTATTTGTCTAATGTTTTCTTCCACAGCGGTAGGAAAAATCTTTTCAAGCGGTTTTTCCCAGTGTTTTTTCGCTTCATCAAGATGGATTTTCACATCTTCTAAAATTATATATGGCTCATCAATCGTCCTTCCTAAAATTTTATAATCAATTCCTTTTAAATATTTATCATCATCAAAATCACCATCTACTTCTATTATTAAAGAACCGTATTCAGGAACGAAAAAGTCCACCTCGCTTATTTTCGCCTCTAATTGAAAGCCCACCATATTCCCGAAAGCCATCTTAGTGATGCATTCGGCAATTCCACCGTATTTTACCGAAGATGCCGCCAATATCAAATTCTCATTTAATAGTTCGTTGACCTTATCAAAATTTCTTTTTAGTTTTTCAAAATTTGGTAAATCTTGCCGGTCCCTTTCCGCCTTAATAATTATTACTTTATCACCACTTTTCTTAAATTCTGAAGATAACACTTTATCTGCATCAGCAGTTGCAACAGCGAATGCTACTAAGGTAGGAGGCACGTCCATATCCATAAAAGTGCCTGACATGCTGTCTTTACCGCCTATTGCAGGTATGCCTAAAGCTTTCTGTGCGTATAAAGCGCCTAACAGTGAGCTAAATGGTTTTCCCCATCTTTTTGGATCCTTGCCTAATTTCTCAAAATACTCTTGAAGTGATAGTCTAATCTTCTTATAATCACCACCCATTGCCACAATTTTAGAGGTTGCTTCAATTATAGCATAAACAGCACCATGGAAAGGACTCCATTTCGACAGTTTAGGATTATATCCAAATGCCATCAATGTTGCCGTATCTGTATCTCCTTCTACGACAGGCAATTTTGCAGCCATCCCTTCTGAAGGCGTCATCTGATGCAAGCCACCAAATGGCATCAAAACAGTTGAAGCGCCAATTGTGGAATCAAACATCTCTGTCAATCCTTTTTGGCTACACACATTCAGATCTTCAAGATTCCTAAACCACAATTCCTCGATATTAGTGATTGATTGGACAAATTTTAACCTTTCAAAATAGCTTTCAGAGCTTATACTGTCTACAATGACATCTGTAAATTGAGAGATTCCATTCGTATTTAAAAATTCCCTGCTTATATCTACGATGACTTTCCCATGCCAAACCATTTTTATTCTCATATCATCCGTGACTTTTGCCACTTTAGTGGCTTCTAAATTCTCTTCTTTTGCAAGCTCTACAAACTTTTCAGCATCTTCTGGTGAAACTAATACAGCCATTCTTTCTTGTGATTCAGATATAGCAAGTTCTGTCCCATCCAAACCCTCGTATTTTTTCGGTACAGCATCAAGGTCAATTAAAAGTCCGTCGCTTAACTCTCCAATTGCTACAGACACACCACCCGCTCCAAAATCATTGCACTTTTTTATCATTTTTAAGACATCAGGATTTCTAAAAAATCTTTGAATTTTTCTTTCTGTTATGGGATTACCCTTTTGCACTTCTGCACCGCTTGTATAAATGGATTCTTGCGTGTGTTCTTTTGAAGAACCTGTGGCACCACCACAACCATCTCTTCCTGTTCTACCACCCAACAAAATCACTACATCGCCTGCTGCCGGCTTTCCTCTATAAACATTTCTCTTAGGAACTGCGCCAATTACCGCACCTATCTCCATTCGTTTAGCTACATATCCATCATCGTAAATCTCCGAAACTTGCCCTGTAGAAAGTCCTATCTGATTCCCATATGAACTGTAGCCGTGGGCTGCTTCCTTAGTAATCTTTCTTTGAGGCAATTTGCCCTTTATGGTCATTTCAACTGGCGTTCTTGGATCTCCAGAACCTGTAACTCGCATTGCTTGATATACATATGCACGACCTGATAGAGGATCTCTAATCGCCCCTCCAAGGCAAGTAGCTGCACCTCCATAAGGCTCTATTTCTGTAGGGTGATTGTGTGTCTCATTTTTGAACATTATCAGCCATTTTTCGCTTTTACCATTTATATCTGCATCAATTTCGATGCTACACGCATTGTTTTCATCAGACTCATCTAAATCGTCAAGCAACCCTCTTTTTCTCAATTCTTTCATCACAATTGTGGCTATATCCATAAGGCACATTGGTTTCTTGCTTTCTCCATAGACGAATTCTCTGGAATTTTTGTATTCCTCAAAAGCTTTTAATATAGGTTCATTGTATTTTCCATCATAAATTTTCACATCATTGATGTTAGTAAGAAATGTGGTGTGGCGACAGTGATCAGACCAATAGGTATCGATAACTCTTATCTCTGTAATTGTAGGATTTCTCTTTTCTACATCTTTAAAATAGGAATGGCAAAATTTAAAATCTTCCAAGCTCATTGCCAAATTCAGTTTCTCATAGACCTTTTCTATTGAAACATCATCAGATTCAATAAATCCATCAAGAATTTCTACATCATCAGGACAATCGACTTCTAAATCAATAGCTTCTCTTTTTTCCAATGAAGCTTCTCTCGAATCGACAGGATTAATACAATAGCTTTTTATTTTGTCAAACTCCTCATCTGTCAATTTACCGCTTAAAACCACGACTTTACCACAAAGCACTTTAGGTTTAAATCCATTTGTAAGTATTTGAATGCATTGTTCGGCTGAATCAGCCCTTTGATCATACTGACCTGGTAAAAATTCTATAGCAAATACCCTATCATCTTTCTCATATGGCAAATTTTCAATGTATACATCATCAAGATTTGGCTCTGAAAAAATTGTCTTAACAGCTTTTAAAAAAATATCTCCTGATAGTCCTAAAACGTCGTACCTGTTTATTATCCTTACACCTTTAAGCCCAGAAATATTAAGATTATTTTTAAGATCATCAAAAAGTTTTTTTGCTTCAATATTGTATTGCGGCTTTTTTTCTACGTATATTCTTTTTACATCACTCACAAAATATCTCCCCCATTTAGCCTAAATTACGAACTTTGTAATATTATAATATATAATGCGTCTTAAATCAATAAGTATTTTAACTTATAAAAACCGAACATTTAATGACAACTTTACAATTAAGTTTGCTTATTATGCGTATATGTCATCTTAATCGGTTCTGCATATTATATAACAAAAAACTTAAAAAAGAAAAAAATTTATATTGAAATCTAAAAAAATATATCTTATAATAAATTGAAAACATAATAAAGTGTATTTTCGCTCTGCAAAGGCCCGAACCGATTGCAACGAGGTTCAGGCTTTTATTCTGGGAGCCAAACTTATGAAAGAGGGTGTTTATCAAGTTGGAAAAGCTAAATCATTTTGAAACTCCATTATTCGATGCATTAATGGAGTATGTCAACAACAACACCATACCATTTCATGTCCCAGGTCACAAAAAAGGCAATGGAATGGCTAAAAAGTTTTTTGATTTTGTAGGAAAAAATGTATTATCGATGGATGTTACTGTGTTTGAACAAGTTGACAGCCTTCACAAGCCTACCGGTCCCATTAAGAAAGCTCAGGAATTAGCTGCCGATGCTTTTGGTGCTGATGCTACATTTTTCTGCATCCATGGGACATCGGGAGCTATTCAGGCTATGATCCTAAGCGTTATGGGAGAAAATGAAAAAATAATTGTTCCAAGAAACATTCACAAATCTGTTACATCAGGTATTATCTTGAGTGGTGCTATCCCAGTTTATATGCAACCAGAAGTTGATAAAAATGTAGGCGTTGCTCTTAATGTGACTCCTGAAACTGTAGAGGAAGCATTAAGAAACAATCCTGATGCAAAGGCTGTTTTAATTATAAATCCGACTTACTATGGTGTTTCTGCAGACATTGTAAAAATTGCTGAAATAGTCCATGACTACGGAGCTATACTGATGGTGGATGAAGCCCATGGTCCACACCTAAAGTTCAATGAAAAACTTCCTATTTCAGCAATGGAAGCTGGTGCTGACATTTGCGCACAAAGCACTCATAAGATAATAGGCTCTATGACGCAAAGCTCTATGTTGCACGTCAAATCGAAAAGAATTGATATAAACAGAGTGAAGCAAGTTATGAGCCTTTTGCAGACTACAAGTCCCTCTTACATTTTATTAGCATCACTTGATGTTGCAAGAATGCAGATGGTAACAGAAGGAAAAGAATTGTTGGACAGGACAATCGAACTTGCAGAATACGCTCGTCGAGAGATCAACAACATAAATGGACTTTATTGTTTTGGAAACGAAATTGTAGGGCGAGATGGAGCGTATGATTTTGACCCGACAAAAATCACTATTACCGCCAAAGGCCTTGGCATATCAGGTCACGAATTGGAAGATATACTGGCAAAAAAATACTACATTCAACCAGAATTAGCCGATATGTACAATACATTGTGTGTATTTTCCATAGGTGACACAAAAGAGAATGTAGATTACCTTATAAGGGCATTGAGGGAAATCAGTGAAACTCTGTACAAAGACAATGTAGAAATGTCGAAAGCTTTAGATATACCAGAAATACCAGAAATGGTCTTGTCCCCAAGATATGCGTTCGAATGTTCTAATATCGCATTGCCTTTGGAAGAAAGCATCGGACAGATAAGCTCGGAATTTCTAATGGCATATCCGCCCGGTATCCCAATATTATGTCCTGGCGAAAGGATAACCAGAGAAATCATAGAATATGTAATTGAAATGAAAAATGCCAAACTAAGCATTCAAGGAACAGAAGATCCAAATGTTGAATATATAAAAGTAGTCAACGATTTGCAGATATTGAATATAACAGCATAAAGAGCCCTACAACAAGTAGAGCTCTTTTTTATAAATTACTTTTCTTCCAAGTTTCTTTTGCGTTCTTTATATTCTTCTTCGCTTATTTCTCCTCTTGCATATCTCTCTTTCAAGATTTCAAGTGCATTACTACTTCTATTTGAACCTTTTTTGTTCTGAAACAGCGAAACAATAAAATATATAGCGCCTACTACTATTACAACTTGAAGTATCATCCAGATGAGGCCAAAAATTATGCCTCCACCGTAACCCCATCCATTCATTAATCCCCACATCATAATATCATCCTCCTTCAAATCTATTATATGACAAAATTGTGAAGAATTCATGAATTTTATAGATCTAACGGCAACTTTACTGTAAATTTTGTCCCTTCATTTAATATGCTCTCTACATTTATAGTGCCATTATGAGCTTTTATTATGGCCTTAGCAATCGATAACCCTAAGCCACTGCCTCCATAATCCCTGCTTCGCGACTTTTCACTTCTGTAAAATCTTTCGTATATAAAAGGCAAATCTTCTTTCGATATGCCTATGCCATTATCAGAAACTGTAATCACAGCATACTGTCCTTCGCTATACAGTCTTACTTTTATGTTTCCACCTTCACCTGTGTATTTATTAGCATTTGTAAGCAAATTGATCAATACCTCTGATAATCTATCTTTGTCTGCATTAACAAAAATGTCATCTTCAATATTTTTCTCCAAATGTTGATTTTTATTGACAAAAATGCTTTCATAATTTATCAACAAAATTTTAATCAATTCCGATAAATTGAATCTTGCTTTATTTATCTTTAAATTGTCAATTTCTATCTTATTCAATAATTCAATATCATTTATGAGATTGGATAATCTCACAACTTCTTCATAAAGGCTTTCAATCCTTTCTTTAGACGGTTCCCAAACACCGTCAATTATAGCTTCTAAGTGACTTTTAAGGGTTGATAAAGGTGTCCTCAATTCATGCGCTATATTTTGCGTCATCTGTACTCTTAACATCCCTTGACTTTTTAATGATGCACCAAGATGATTTATAGCAGCAGTTAATGTAAGAAGCTCCTCTTCCTTTGGTATATCTTCTACTCTAACGTCGTAGTCTCCGTTCTCCAGTTTACTTGCAACTTTTGCTATATTTAAAATAGGCTTTGTAAGGTATTTTGAAACATACAAGCTGATTATAAACACCAATGCGATCGTCAATATTGTTATTAATGCAATGTATTTATTCACGTCGTACAAAAATTTATAATCCAATTTGTTCATAGGCATTGTGCCAGTATACGTTATGTCAACGTAAGCGACTTTTTTACCATCTACGACAACAGGAAGCGTTTTAGTTGATGTTTTGCTGTTATTTGCCAACCCCATCATCGAAAACATCGAAGCTATCTTCATTACTTCATTGCCTTTCAAATCCCTAACCACGATGCCATACCCACTCATCATCAAACTATGTGCAATTCTGCTGCTTGTATCATCCCAATTGCCAGTTTCCTTGTACGTTTCAGCTATTAACGTAGCAATGTTGTCAAATTCAGCATTTGCTGACTGTTTAATGTAAATTCCAAAATTGTTTATTATTAAAATATTTATGGTAATGCTGAATACAACTATCGACAATAAAGCAATAGAAATAAACGATGCAGCAGTTTTAGTTCTTATATCATTTTTAATCATTTTCTTCACCAAATTTATAACCTGCCCCATACACAGTTTTTATATATCTTGGATTTTTAGGATCATCTTCTATCTTTTGCCTCAAGTTTTTTATATGGGCGTCTATTGTCCTATCGAAACCATCAAAATCATAGCCAAAAGCCTTTTCAATAAGTTCACTTCTCGTAAATACTTTGTTTGGATTTTGCGCCATCACAGTCAACAACTTGTACTCATTTGGCGTTAAACTGACGACCCTGCCTTTCTTTTTCACTTCGTATGATCTTGTATCAATTACAAGGTCTCCATCATTAAACATGAATATATCATTTAATGGCAGGTCATCTTTTGCCCTTCTAAGTATGGCTTTGACTCTCATCCTCAACTCTCGAGGACTAAATGGCTTCGTTAAGTAATCATCCGCACCAATTGTAAAACCATATACCTTATCATCTTCACTTACTTTAGCTGTAAGCATTATAATTGGCACCTTTGACAAAGCTCTTATTTTGCTGCATATTTCTTCGCCGGATACACCAGGCAGCATTAAATCTAATATGACCAAATCTGGATTTACAGTTTTAAAAGCATTTAAAGCATTTGCACCGTTTGTTTCGGTCAATACAGTATACCCTTCCTTTTCAAGGTATGCTTTTATAACGTCCAAGATTTTCTCCTCATCATCTATTGCCAGTATTTTCATCATAAAACACCTCAAATATATTATACATTACAATTGTGAAGAATAAATGAAAAAAAGATACCACAATCTAAATTATGGTATCTTTTTATAGATCTTTCACAAACTTATACCTGTGCATCTATATATCTTGCAAGCCTGTATTCTAATTGTTCTTTTGGCATAAATCCGATAACTTTGTCAACTAATTGTCCATTTTGAAAAACACCTAATGTCGGAATGCTCATTATCCTATATTGCGATGCAATCAAAGGATTCTCGTCAACATTTAATTTCACAACCTTTATTTTATCAGAATATTCCTCTGCAAATTCTTCCAATACAGGCGACATCATTCTGCAAGGTCCACACCATGCAGCCCAAAAGTCGACCAAAACAGGCTTATCGGAATTATACACCTCAGCATCAAAGTTCATATCTGTTACGTTGATAGGTTTCATCCATTATCCCTCCTTATACTATACCCCCGGTATATGGGTTATTGCTAAATTAAATATACCACCTTTTTAACAAATTGTCAATAATTATTGAGATATTGTCTTAAAATACTGATCTACCTCGTCGTACGTCATTGCGCCATTGCTTATAGCCCTTATTATGCCATCTTTATCAATAAAAAATGACATCGGTATGAATTGTACCTTGTAATCCATAGCTACTTTTGCATCGCCGTCTAAAAGAACATCAAAGCCATATCCCTTTCCTTCAAGATAATTTTCAACAGTCGATTTATCTTCGCCAATATCTATCGCCAATAGAACAACATCATTTTTGTTATTCTGGTAAAACTTGTTTAATTCAGGCATCTCGATCTTACAATATGGACATGTTGTAGCCCAGAAATTTAATATAACCTTTTTACCTTTTAATTTTGACAGTGTTACTGTTTTTCCATTTACATCTTTTAGCGTAAAATCTGGTGCTAAATCGCCTTTTTCTATGCCTACTTGAGCATTGTTGATGGCATTATCCGCACTTTGATTCTTTGCTTGGCTTGACACTACGTAATTGTTTAAAAAGTAAATTGATATTCCCAAAATCAAGACTAAAACTATTGAAACAGCCAATATCACATTTTTGTTGGTACTATTTGACTTCTTCTTATTTGATTTCACTTAAATCACCTCAAAATATTAATGTAGCTTTCAAACCTTATAATAAGATTAAAATACATTAAAACTCCAAAAATCACCAGAAACAAACCGCCAATTTTTTCAATATACGGCATAATAAAATTTATCTTTTTGTAAAATGCTTTAAATTTATCAATTAGTATTGCAGCAACTATAAAAGGAATCCCAATCCCTAACGAGTAAGCAAACAGCAGAAAAATTCCTATTGATACAGTGTTTTGTTCACCTGCATATAAAAGGATAGTCGCAAGTATAGGACCAACGCATGGTGTCCATCCAGAAGCAAAAGCTATGCCAAAAATGAAACTGCTAATATATCCCTCCTTTTTGCTGGGAATATTAAATTTTACTTCCCTGCTCAGAAAAGCCGGCTTTATGATACCCATCATATAAAGTCCAAATAATAATATTATTATGCCACTGGCTTTTCTAAATAGAACTTTGTATGAAACAAAAAATTTTCCCAATTGACTGGCTGTAGCTCCCATGAGAACAAAAACGATGCTAAAGCCTAACACAAATAAAAATAAATTGAAAAAATTTTTCTTCTTACCGCCGAAAATATACGTCACATAAACTGGTATTAGCGGTAAAATGCATGGTGAAAAAAATGAAACAATCCCACCTAAAAACGCTGCAAATAAAGACACTTAAATCCCCCTTACCCCCTATAGAGGGGTTGTTTAACTTAATTATACTACATCGAATTTTTAAAAACAAATAAAGCTATAAACGATTGTTTATAGCTTTGAAATGATATCGACATTCTTTCTTGCTTTTTCTAAATCTACTAAAGATGCAGCATCACTGTCTATTACAACTGTAACATCAGGATGTAACGATAAAACAGTTGATGGGACATCTGTTGTAAGATAGCCATTTAAAGTTTCTTTTATAGCATTTGCTTTGTTTTTACCAGATGCCAGAAGTAAAATTTTCTTCGATTTCATTATGGTGCCAAGCCCCATCGTGACTGCCTTTCTCGGAACCTCGTCAATGCTTTTAAAAAACCTCTTATTTGCATTTATAGTTTCTTCCGCCAGATCTACTATGTGCGTCTTTGTATTTATATAGTCATCAGGCTCATTAAAACCAATGTGCCCATTTACACCTAAACCCAACAATTGAAGATCAATTTCTCCAAACTTTTCTATCGCTTCATCGTACAACCTACAATCTCTATCAAAATCATCCGAAACGCCATTTGGAATATGAATGTTTTCCTTTTTTATATTAATGTGGTTGAATAAATTTTCATACATAAAGTAGTGATAACTTTGAGGATGGTCATCAGGCAATCCTACATATTCATCAAGGTTAAATGTTATGACATAAGAAAAATCAATTTCTCCATTCTTGTACATATTAATTAACTCTTTATAAGTTCCAAGCGGTGTAGAGCCTGTGGCAAGACCTAATACAGAATTCGCTTTTCTGTTTACCTGTTCTTTTATGATTTCCGCTGCAGTTCTGCTCATTTCATCATAGTCATTTGTTATTATTAATCTCACAATAATCATCCTTTCATTTTATATTAATATTAAGTAATTTGTCTTTAGAAGAACATCTGCAGATGCTCCTATAGCAGCAGCATCTTCGTTTAGCTTTGTATATATGATTTTTGCATCAAATGGAACCATTTTCTCAACAAGCTTTTTTATACTATCTACTATATCGATGCCTAAGTTTATCACATCGCCTGCTATTACTATTAGCTCCGGATTTAATATGCTAATAATGTTGGCAAAACCCATGCTTAAATTTTCTATAAATTCTTCAAAAGCTTTGATGCAAATTTCATCTTTTGTCAAATATCCATTAACAAAATCTTCTATCGTATCAAATTTTCCATTCGACATATTCTTTAATGTGGAGACAAGACCTAAAAGCGATGCTTTGCTTTCAAAGTACCCGTAATCTTCATAGAAATACTTTTTGCCTAAAGCATCTCTGCCTATAGCCATGTAGCCAACTTCCCCTGCTGAATATTTGTGTCCCCTTACTAATTTGCCGTTAATGTATATTCCAGAACCAATGCCATTTCCTATCGTCACGAGCACAAAATTGTTGACATCTTTGCATGAACCAATCCATCTTTCACCCAATGCTGCGTAATTAACGCTGTTGTCTATAAATATGTCATAGTCAAACGTTTCTTTCAACTTAGAAAGAAGGTTAAAGTCAACCCATGAAAGTCCTGGTGCGTACACTGTTCCTTTTTCTATATTTGTTATACCAGGAGCTCCAACTCCTATTCCTGCAATATCATCTCGATGTTCTAATAATTCCTTAATGATTTTGACTGTGTTTAGGAAAGCTTTTTCTTTTATTCCTGTAGGTCTTTTTATCTTTTTTATTATTTTTCCTTCCAAATTTGTAAGCACTCCAATTGTATTCGTCGATTCTATATCGATGCCTATTGAAAATTTCGCATTCGGGTTAAATGTAAGCTCAATAGGTTTTCTGCCTGCAGACGCGGTATTTCCAAATCCCTCCTCACTTACAAGTCCTTCCTTTATCAATTCATCTACTATTCCAGATACAGTAGATTTGCTCATATTAAGGATTTTTGAGATTTTCACGCGAGAGATTGGCTGCATTTTTTTAATGACATCCAAAACATTTGCCGTGTTTATATTTTTGATAAGATAATTGGTGCCCTTTCGATACTGCGTCAATCTATCACCTCCCAAATTAGTTCTTAGTCCGAACTAAATATCTTTAAAAAATTAGTTCGAGCTTCGAACTTTTATCTAATATTATTATACCATCAATAATGTGCTTTTGTAAATAATTTTTACATACGATTTAGGAGGAATTTCTAAATTTTTGTAGAATATATGTTTTATAATTATGCAAGCTAAAAGACAAAAGATGTAAATATGACTATGGATAAAAAATGAATTTTATAATAAAAACCCTATTAATAGCAATATTAATATTTGCTTTGACTTTTACAGCAGGTTGTTCAAAAAATAGCTCAAATGATCATGAAGAAAAAAGCTGGGCATTTTCTAAAATTATCATTTTAAATGGCGAGACTTATGTTGGTACATCTGATGATGTCACTTCTATTGACAAGAAAATTGGTACTATTAAATACTTTTCAACTGGCGAGACAAATATAAATGATACATTTTTTTTAATTATTATAAAGTTGGCACTAATTTATACTCTATTCCAAATGTTAGCACAAAAGATGCAATTGCAGTAGAAATATCAAAAATCAATATATTAAAGCAATTAACAAGCGTTTAATCCATTAAAAATTTGAAAGGAGATTGAAAAAATTGCATGTTCGTAAGCTATATATCGTTATTAGTGTATTTATAATGTTATGTATTTTAATTTTTTTAGTAATATCTGACGTGACTTCTGAAACAAATATGGTCATATCAAAAGTAAAATCTGGACTTAATGCTGGATTGAATGACTTTTTGCTTAATGCACCTCGTACCAAGGTAAATGCTAATGGAAGTTATGGTAATGATTATATACAAAATGAAAATAACCAATCGTTTTATTATGTGCCAAATGGAAATAACCAATCACTATGGATAATAGTATATAAAGATCTTTTGATAAACTTAAATCAAGATGAAAGTTTTCCTTTATGCAAGGTTACCAGTGTAGTTTTAGATTCAGATTTAGATACTGTTTTAGATGCTACAGCAACTATTAATTTTCAAATTCTATTGGGATTTTCTAAAACTATTTATGTTCATCAAGAAATCAGACCTCTACCTCATTTTAAGCATATGACTGGTATGGATAAATATTAAAATAATTTTAGACTAAATGGTCTGGAAAGGAGTATTTATGACAATCAAATATAAAAATTTATGGATTTTTATATTTATTGGCTTGATTGCATTATTGCTGGTTTCGTCTATCTCTAATCTTCTATTATATTTAAAATCGGTAAATATAAACAATTACCTTTCAAGGAGAGTTTTTGAAGATACCTCTGGTTTCGCATCATCAGTCTTAAAAACTGATCAAATATTAAATGATTCTTTGCATAGTAAACAAATTACAGTCGGTAATGCTAACATTCTGGGAAATGAATTTTTAAATCAGAGCAATGATATTTTTGATTTGGTAGATATATATGTACATAATGCAATGGAAGAAATACCTATGGGTAACATTATATCTTACATTCCAGAGGAATTTTCATTGTACATAAGCCGAATATTGAATAGACCTCCTCAATCATTTGACATTTATGCATACAACAAAGACGAAATTATTAAATTAAATAAAGAACAATTGGCTAAGTTTACTAAGATGAAAGACATAAATGATAAATTAGTGGAAATTGTAAAAAAAGATGTGAAGGGACTAAAAACATATGGGATAGAAAACAATGCTGATTTTACTCCTTCGAATGCTATTAAAAATCCGTTGTGGAAAAGACTAATTAACGATATAGTAGACTGCAAGAATAAAATCCATTGGTCTCCCGGCTTCATATTGAATTAATAATTTAAAGTTGTATAATAATTCTAAAGTTAGAATGTTTCAATGAGGTGTTATTTATGAAAGACAATGAGCCGAATAAAAAAAATGAATTTGAGAAGGAATTAGATGACCTAAAAGAATGGGAGGAAAATCAGTACAACCCTGGCTATTATATTGGAACAGGAAAGATTCCTGAACCAATAAAAGGAGTTGGCAAATATCCTTTTATACAAATAATTATTGGTTTTATAATACTGATTCCCATGATAATCGCCATAATCGATGAGACAGATGTGCTAAATATAATAGCATTTATAATACCAGCTATAATTGGTATTTCCCTCATTTACGGAGGCATAATAAAATTAATAAACATGAAAAAAATTAGAAAAGGAAACAAATTGCATTGACATAATTTTTTGACTTATTATATAATGGAGTAGATGTCTTCTAAAAATATTATATAATCTATCTATGTAAGGGGGAGTAGTTCACATATATAAATATGTGGCAAAGTCAACATGCTGGTTTTAACCTGGCTTTGCCTTAAAGAATGAGACCTTTACGTAATATGTTCACATATTATGTAATAGGTTTTATTTTTTTGGCATACTAATTACAAGGAGGCAGATTTGATGAATGCTTTAATATCGTCTTTTATTCTCGTTTTTGCATCTGAAATGGGCGACAAGTCACAGTTTATGGCTATGGCATTTGCCACATTTATAAAAGCCAGAACTGTTTTAATAAGCATATTAGTGGCTGCCCTTTTAAATATGGGTATTGCGGTTTTGTTCGGCTCATTTATCACAGAGTACATACCGATAAAATACGTGAAGCTGTTGGCTGCCATATCTTTTTTAATTTTTGGGTTGATAACATTAAAAAATGGCCATGAAGGGCATGAAAAAATCAGAAAATCCAAATACGGTCCAGTTTTCACCATAATAAGTACATATTTTATTTCAGAATTTGGAGATAAGACGCAGCTTTCGACATTAGCACTTACTGCCACATACAAAAATCCTGTATTTGTTTTATTAGGCGCTACTGCGGGAATTTTCATAGCCGATGTCATTGGAATCGTATTGGGAGTTTATTTAGGCAAGAAATTGCCAACAAAGCTTTTGCACTACATATCAGCGTTCATTTTTATAATATTTGGTTTTATCACTTTGTACGAAGCAAAAACTCTATAGAAAGCAAAATGGATACCTTTCGGTATCCATTTTGCTCCTCTTAGCCTCTCATTAACGATCATTTTTATCTTGCATAAGAAAATACCATATTGCCTACTTTTAATGCAACCGGCAATGACCAAAGCCACTGATTGGTATTGCTGTTGTCAAAGTAATAAAGTGCGCCGTTTGTAGGATCTACACCATTTAAGGCATCTCTCGCAGCACTTATTGAGTCTGGCGTGGCAGGTACATTTATCCAGCCGTTTTCAACAGGCGTAAATTGATAGTAACCATTGCTATCGACTTGATATATTACGCCTTGTATTGTGTTAGGAAATATACCGCTTTTTACCCTATTTACTATCACGGCACCGACAGCAACTTTAGCCTGATATGGTTCACCACCAGCTTCCGCATTTATAAGCCTTGATAGAAGATCCAAATCGGCATTTGTGTATGAAATAACACCTCTTTGGACTGAACCTCTGTTTGCAGTTACATCGCTTCTTATACTTGAAGAAGTTGATGGTGTACCAGACGTAGACGTTGGTATGACAAAAACTTGCCCCGGATAAATCATATCACCTGTTAAACCATTTACATTTTTTAAAGCATCTACAGTAATACCATATTTTGTGGCAATTAAGTATAAACTATCGCCTTTTTGGACTGTATATGTGTTGTCACTGCCAGGTACAACTAATACCTGTCCGGGATATATTACTGTATCACTGAGATTGTTAAGCTTCATTATTTGATTGTATGTTGTACCATAATTTAAGCCTATCTTGTATAGGCTATCACCAGGTTTTACAGTATACGTTGCCGCAAATGCCGTCTGAGAAAATAAAAGAGCCGCTGCTAATGAAGCAATGAGAGGCTTTACCTTAATACATTTTTTTAACATAAAAATCCCCCTTTTGCCTCCGAGGTTAGTTGACGGGTTCGGGCAAAGGGCCGCCCTACCACCTAAGTGGATTCACCCCAAAGAAAAATCCCCCGTACCCCTTTTCGGGGATTCGGCATATTTTACTTTAATTATAAGGGGAATGCTTGTATATGTCCATATTAAACTGATGGGAATATAGGTAATTAGTGGCATTCACTGTAACCGCAAAATGGGCAGTAAATACATCCGCTTTCAGGAACTAACTGTGCACCACAATCAGGGCATGTATATTCTTTAGAAGAACTTTTTACCTCCATCTGCTGATTTTTCGTCGCTTCTTTTTGTAACATTTTATACCCTCCAATATATAGTGATTTTATAAATATATTATACCATATATTGTGGAGTATGTCACTAAAAATAAAATAACAATCCCATCCGTCAAACTTTTGGGATCGTTATTTTAAATTCAGATCCTTCATTTAATTTGCTTCTTACTTCAATACTTCCACCATGCAGCTCAACAATAAGCTTTGCAATAGACAGTCCTAAACCCATTCCACCAGTTTCTTTGCTCCTTGCTTTGTCAACCCTATAAAATCTATCAAATATATAAGGAATCTCTTCTTCAGGTATTCCGATTCCGTCGTCTTTAATTATTACGGCTACATTTTTATCTACTTCTTCTGCAAAAATTTTTATATTGCCGTCAATATCTGTGTATTTTAATGCATTATCAAGAATTATTCTTAGAAGCTCCTTTATAAGGTTTCTATCTGCATTCACTTCCAAAGTTTTATCGCAAAAAATCTCAATGTTCTTTTCATTAAAAATCACTTTAGCATCCCTGACTATTTCCGCAATCAATTCATAAACGTTAAATAATTTCTTGTTTACATTAAGCGTCTTGTTATCTCCTCTTGCCAGCATTAAAAGCCTTTCAATCAATATCTCCATTTCTTGCTCTTCTTTTTTTAAAGCACCTATAGACTCTTCCAGTACATCTTTGTTATCCTTCCCCCACCTGTCTATAAGCTCTATATATCCTTTCAAGACAGATAAAGGTGTCCTAAGCTCATGAGACACATTTGATATAAATGCATTCTGCCTTTTAAAATAGTCTTCCAGCCTGTCCAGCATGTCATTAAATGTAGCAGCAAGCTTAGACAGTTCATCATTATTTCCATTAACGCTCAATCTTTTATTTAATTTTTTCTCGTCGATTGCATGAACTTCTCTAACCATATAATCAACAGGTCTTAATGCTCTACCTGTTATAAAATACCCTGCAAAAAAAGACACCAATACTCCAATGACATCAGAAACAGCCATCATCACAAACAAAAGCTTTAAAAAGAAATACTGATTTTTTAAATCCTCATAAACCTGAATGTAAAAGCCCTTATTCCCATAAATGTACTCTCTGTTTATGTATGCTATATGCGTCTCATCTTTTTCTATTTTTGTAGGTGTATTTATATTTTTATCGTAGGATATATCAATCAAATGCGGTGAAGACACGTACACAATTTTCCCCTGCAAATCCACAATCTTTAAATACATATTTTCACCTATCAACGATCCGAAAAGCAAATCTTTGTCTACACTTGTAATTATTCCATCAACCTCTTTCAGCTTTTCGACTATGACATCTGATTGATTTTGTATATCGTCAAACGCTTGGTATACAAGGTAATATTTGAGGCCGTACAACACAGACGCATTAAGCACTATTAAAATAAATGAAAATATGATAGCATAAAGCAATGCAATTCTCAACTTTATTGATAATTTAAAGCCTTTAATCTTCATCTTTTTCTTTCCTTAAAGAGTATCCTACACCTCTTACCGTCTGTATCAACTTATTATTAAACGGTTCATCAATTTTACTCCTCAAATATCTTATGTACACATCAACTATGTTTGTCTCACCAATATAATTGTAGCCCCATACATTCTCCAATATATTTTCTCTTGTAAGCACTATTTCAGAGTTTATAATCAAATATTTCAAAAGCTCAAACTCTTTTTTCGTCAACTCTACCTTTATTCCATCTCTTTTTACTTCGTATGTAGACAGGTCCATTGTTATGCCATCATATGCCAATTTATTAGCATTTGACTTTGCATTTTTTCTAAGGGCATTTCTTATTCTCGCCATAAGCTCTTCAATCGAAAACGGCTTCGTAAGATAATCATCAGCGCCTATATCAAGCCCTAATACCTTGTCTTTTACCTCATCTTTTGCGCTTAAAATTATTACAGGTGTTGATGATTTTTTTCTCAGTTCTCTCAAGACTGAAAAACCATCCAAACCTGGAAGCATCAAATCTAAGATTATCAAATCGTAATCTCCATCTAAAGCCTTTCTTAAACCACTATTGCCGCTATATTCTAATGTCACACTATAACCTTCATGTTCAAGCTCTATCTGTAAAAATCTCGCAATTCTTTTCTCATCTTCAATTATGAGTATGCTTTCTTCCATTAAAATCACCAATTTTTATTATAGCACATTAAGTACGCTATAAAAATCAGGAAATGAAATATTCACACATTCAGCATTTTTTATCTTTGTACTTCCATCAGCTTTTAGGGCAGCTATGCTTAATGACATTGCAACTCTATGATCGTTGTAGCTGTCAACCGTAGCACCAAACAGCTTTTCTTTCCCACCAATTACCATACCATCGCTTGTAGCTTCTATGTCAGCACCCATTTTTCTCAATTGGCTTACCATGGTGTCTATGCGATTGCTTTCTTTTACTTTTAGTTCTTCAGCATCTTTTATAACTGTAGTACCATCAGCGTAAGCTGCCGCTACCGCAATAACCGGTATCTCATCGATCAACCTCGGTATAATCTCACCACCAATCTCAACTCCCTTTAGATGTGAAGATTTTACTACTATGTCCGCTACAGGCTCATTGTTTACGACTTTCGCATCTATTATTTCAATATTGCCACCCATTTTATTCAACACATCTATTATTCCTGTTCGCGTGTTGTTTATATTTACATTTTTTATCAACACTTCTGAATTAGGTAATATGCTGGCTGCTACCATAAAATAAGCAGCAGAAGATATGTCACCAGGAACCAAGATTTCGCACCCATGCAGTTTTTCCACAGGACGGCATATCACCTTATTGTCATAAGATTCAAAATTTCCGCCAAAGTAATTAAGCATAAGCTCGCTGTGGTTTCTGGACAAATACGGTTCCTCGATTATCGTAACGTCCTGTGCATACAAACTTGCCAGCATTATGCAAGATTTTACTTGAGCACTGGCAACTTCTGTTTTGTAGCTAATTCCATTAAGTGTACTACCTTTTATGGTAAGAGGAGCATAGTTGTCATAAGCCGCTGTTATTTCCGCCCCCATCATTGATAATGGCTTTATTATCCGCTTCATAGGCCTTTTTCTTAAAGACTCATCACCAGTTATAGTAGATGTAAATTTCTGACCGGCTAAAATGCCTGATAAAAGGCGCATCGTTGTACCAGAATTTCCAGCATCTAAAATATCAAGGCTTTCATTCAGATACATGCCTTTTCCTCTAACATATACATCATCTTTATCTATTTTTATGTCTACACCTAACTTTCTCATGCAATTTATCGTCGAAAAGCAATCTTCACTCTTTAAGAAACCTTTCACAACAGTATCGCCAGTGGCAATAGAGCCAAACATTATGGCTCTATGGGATATGGATTTATCTCCAGGAACATTCACTACACCTTTTAGATGGCTTTTTTTAGAAATTTCTACATCCATAAAAACATTCATTCCTTTCCAAAGTCAAGAAGCTATGCTTTTTCTGATTTCTCTGGCTGAATCAAAAAATTCACACAGTGATTTTATATCGTCACAATCAAGGCTAAATAAAAATTCGTTTAAAAGATTTTCATAATCCATTATCAGCTTTTTTATCACGTCTTTATTATTCAAAATAATATCCTTCCACATCTCAGTCTGGGACATTGATATTCTCGTAGAATCTTTAAAGCCACCGGCAGCGAATTTTATAGCATCTGCGTCTTCTCTATATGCAAAATTAGTCAATGCTGCCGATAAGATATGCGGTACATGGCTCACAATACCTACTATCTTATCATGTGAATAGCTGTCTACAAGTATAGGATTAGCACCAATTTTTTTAATGATTTCATCGACAAAAATCTCTACCACATTGTCTGGTGTTTTTTCGTCGGGAATTATAAAATAATTGCTTCCAAAAAAGAGTTCAGAACTACTTGAGGAAAATCCACACTTTTCAGAGCCTGCCATAGGATGACCGCCTATAAAGAATTTATCTTTCGGCAATATACCCTTTACCGCATCCATTATCGTTTTTTTTGTGCTTCCAACATCAGTTATCACACAGCCGTCCTTTAAATGAGGAAGCATTTCTTCTATGCAATTTATGACTGCACCAACAGGAGTGCACACAAACACAACATCAGCATCTATTTTCATGTCAAGCTTTTTTAAACCATCATCAATTATTCCTTCCATTAAAGCTTCCTCTATATAATCATCTTTAACGTCTATGCCTATTATGCCTAAATTCGTATATTTTCTTATGGCTTTGGCCAGAGAACCTCCTATAAGACCCAATCCTATGATAGCCACTTTTTTGATCATTTAAAATCACGTCCTATAGCAGTTGCTACATTAGATATTTCTTCTGCCAAAACTCTAAATTCGTCTGGCGTCAATGACTGGGCACCGTCTGATAAAGCATTTTTAGGATCGGGATGAACTTCAATTATGAGGCCATCTGCTCCGGCAGCTATTGCAGCTTTAGCCATCGGATTTACTAAAAAAGATTTTCCTGTCCCATGGCTCGGATCGACTATTATTGGCAAGTGACTCAGTCTTTTTACAACAGGCACCGCACTTAAATCAAGGGTATTTCTTGTGTACTGCTCAAATGTCCTTATTCCTCTCTCGCAAAGTATCACATTCTTGTTACCTTCGCTTAAAATGTATTCAGCAGCATTAAGCCACTCTTCTATTGTGGCTGCGATGCCTCTCTTTAAAAGAACAGGCATGTTGGACCGGCCAACTTCTTTAAGCAGCGAAAAGTTTTGCATGTTTCTTGCGCCAATTTGCAATACATCCGCATATTTAGCTACAATTTCTATGGAATAAACGTCCATAACCTCCGTGACAATTTTTAAACCCGTATACTTTTTAGCTTCATACAGCATTTCAAGTCCTTCTTTTTCAAGTCCTTGGAAAGAATATGGAGACGTGCGAGGCTTGTATGCTCCACCTCGTAAAAATTTAGCTCCAAACTTCTTAACCGCTTCTGCACTTTCAAAAAGCTGTTCTTTGCTTTCAACAGCACAAGGGCCAGCCATTATGACCACACTTTTACCGCCAACTTGGACGCCGTCTACATCTACAATCGTCGATACGGGATTAAATGTACGACTTGCAAGTTTGTATGACTCAACTATAGGTATGACTTTCTCCACACCTTCCATAAGCTCAACATTTTTATCTTTAAGCTTTTTCTTGTCTCCTATCACACCTATTACTACTCGTTCTTCTCCTTTAGAAATGTGGGGTTTTAAATCAAGAGATAATAAAAGATTTGATACATCAGAGATTTGTTTTTCTGTAGCACTTGGCTTCATAACAATTACCATTTAAAAATCCTCCATTCTACCGTTTTACATGTATTTAGGATATGAACCTAATACTTTTAAAAACTCCGTTTTACCCATTAACACACCTAATATTTTATTAATGCGATTATCGCATCTATGACCTTCAATGTCAACCCAAAACACGTATTCGCCCATCTTCTTTCTAGAAGGCCTTGATTCTATCTTGGTCATATTTACATTTTCTCTGGCAAAGACCTCTAATATCTTATAGAGGCTGCCTGGCTCATTTGGAACAGAAAATATTATGGATGTCTTGTCATACCCGGTGTATTCACAATCATTCGAGGCAAGAACGATAAACCTCGTAAAATTGTTTTTCACATCTTGTATATCCCTGTCGATTATTTGTGCACCGTAAATCTCTGCAGCCCTGGCATTGCCTATAGCTGCAGCATGGGCTTTATTCTTTATTTCAGATACGGCTTTTGCCGTGCTATCTGCAGTTATGATTTCAGCGTTAGGCAAATTTCTCCTGATATAATCTCTGCACTGAGCAAGTGCTTGTGGATGAGAGATTATAACCTTTATTTCGTCAAAGTCCAAACTTTTGTCAGCGATAAGACAATGAGATATGGGAATGACTACCTCACCTTTTATTTTAAGACCATCGGCATCGTTTATAAGCATATCCAATGTTACATTTACAGTGCCTTCTATAGAGTTTTCTATCGGAACTAATCCCTCATCATCTTTATTAATGCTCAACATTGTAATAATGTCTGGAATTGTCTTTAACTCTTTAATGCAGTATCCTCGTTTTTGATTAATATAAAAGATAAGAGCCTGTTCAGAAAATGTGCCCTTCGGTCCAAGGTAATAAATGTTCATGCCACACCCCCTTTAACTATTTTCTTGATATTTTAATACTTTGTTCTGTTAAAGTCAAGAAAATTCCTTTTGCTAATTCAACACATTCAATATTTCTTCTTCTAAAACATCGAAGACTTCAGCATTGCCATGTCCTACTGGCAGGACAAACTTTATCTTGCCCTCTCTATTTTTCTTATCATGCTTTATACCATCAATTATTTCATATTTATCTATATTGCCGTAATCAACAGGAAGCCCACATGAAATCAGTAAATTTTTAATGCGCAAAAGATAGCTTTCATCAATGTACTTTCTGTTTAAGGAGATTTTACCAGCATAATACATACCAATGGCAACAGCCTCACCGTGAATGTACTTTTTATATTGTGTAATTGACTCTAAAGCATGTCCTATAGTATGTCCATAGTTCAAAATTGCTCTTATGCTATTTTCTTTCTCATCTTTTGATACAACGTCGCTTTTTATCTCACACGATCTTTTTATCAGGTGTCTCATCATATCATCATCTAAATCTAATATCTTCTCCATATTGGTTTCAATGAAACTAAGCAATGATTCGTCTTTAATTATGCCATACTTTATTATCTCCGAAATTCCTCCTAACACTTCTCTTTTATTTAGAGTTTTCAGTACACTTGTATCAATGAAAACAGCCTTTGGCTGATAAAATGCACCTGCAATATTCTTTCCTTTATCTAAATTTACTCCAACTTTACCTCCAACACTGCTGTCAACTTGTGCTAATAGCGTAGTCGGAATCTGTATAAAATCTACGCCTCTCATGTACAACGCAGCTACGAGACCAGCTATATCACCTACAACTCCTCCACCTAATGCTATAACAGCACTATCCCTCAATAAGCCAAAGTTGAAACATTCTTCTAACAATCGCTTTACTGTGTCTAAATTTTTGCTTTCCTCACCAGCTTTTATAACTGAGTGATTTACAACAAATCCATCTTTTGATAAAGCATTTTCTACATTTTGAAGGTACATATTTGACACATTTGAATCAGTGATTATGATTGCTCTTCCACTTCTCAAGTGGTTTCTCAAATACAATCCAATATCGCTTAAAATTCCATTTGAGATGTAAATAGGATATGAATAATTTTTCAAATTTACATTGACGATTTCCATTGAATTAACCCCCTTTAACTTTGTATCAAAATCATCATATATGCATATATTATAATAGAAAATTAAATAAATTTAAACAGTTCTACCTCTTATAGAGGTAATTGCCGATTAAAAATCGGCTTTTAAAAAGGCTTTACGAATAACTCGTAAAGCCTTTTTCTATTCTCTCATATTCATTTTCAGTTTAATGCCGGTTGCAGTCTTAGCAAGCCCACCTTCAGCCGTCTCTTTAAGTGCACAAGGCATAGCTTTTCCTACACTGTCCATTGCACTTACAACATCATCAAAAGGAATGATGCTTCTCATGCCAGACAAAGCCAAATCAGCGCAAATCAAAGCATTTGCAGCACCAACTGCATTTCGCGTAACACACGGAACCTCCACCAATCCTGCTACAGGATCACATACAAGCCCTAAAAGATTCATAATGGCAAAAGACGCTGCATTAAGGGCCTCCTCAGGAGAACCACCCATAAGTTCAACTAAAGCAGCAGCAGCCATAGCCGAAGCCGATCCTACTTCAGCCTGGCACCCTCCTTCTGCACCTGAAAGCGTAGCATTCTTTGCTATTATTATCCCAATTCCAGACGACGTAAATAGAGATTTTATCAATTCATCATCACTTTTTCCAAACTTTCTTGCAATAGTTATCAATGCTCCAGGAATGACACCGCTGGAACCAGCAGTAGGCGCTGCAACGATTTTCCCCATTGCTGCATTTACTTCTGATACTGCAACAGCCGATGCAACAGCTTTTGAAACTGTCTCACCGCTTATTGTAAAATTATTAATTATTTTATCGTACAGCCTCTTAGCATCTCCTCCGATAAAACCGCCTACAGATTTTACGTCTTCCTTCAAGCCTCTTTCGATAGATTTCCTCATGACGTCAAGATTTGACGCCATCTTTTCTATTAATGTGTCTTTACTATCTCCAGTCATCTCATGCTCATAATTTATTACAACTTCTGATATAGGAATATTGTATTTTTTTGTAAGCTCCAGCAATTCAAATCCACTGCTAAACTGATACAATTTCTTCACCTCAGTACATTTTATTTATGCTTTGTTTATGCTGTCTACAACTATAGCCTTCTCTATCCCATCAATATGTTCTATTCTTATTCGCACATCTTCCGGTATCGTTTGATCTGATTCAATAACCATTATAGCCATATCTCCCTTTAACTGCCTGTACACCCTCATAAATGCTATATTTATCATGTGCTCCGATAAAACTTTTGTCACCATCGCTATGATACCAGGTTTGTCAATATGCTTCGTAATGAGCGTTTCATATTCTCCTGTAAACTCCACACTCATACCGTTAATTTCTTTAAGCACAACATTACCTCCGCCTATTGACGAACCCAATACTTCAATGACATCACCTGATTTATTTTTTATGACCATCCTAACCGTATTAGGATGAGACGCATCTTTATCACTTTTCACAAATGAAAATGATATGTTTTGTTCTTTTGCCAATTCAAAAGAATGAGGCAGCCTTTCATCATCGGGATCAAGTCCTATGATTCCAGCAACAAGCGCTTTATCAGTACCATGGCCCTTGTATGTATTCGCAAAAGAATCGTACAGTATAAACTGCACCTCTTTTACATCGTCACCTGCTATCTGTCTGGCTATCTTTGCCAGCCTAGCAGCTCCCGCTGTGTGGGAACTGCTGGGACCAATCATGACAGGTCCCATTATATCAAAAACACTGTACTCTCTCAAATCCATCACCTGTCTAAAAGTTTTTCCATTTCATCTAATATATCCTCAAACACATTTAAAGCTTCCAAAATCGGCTTCTTTGTGGTAAGATCTACACCTGCTTTTTTCAAGATATTAAGTGGATAGTCCGAACCACCGCTTTTTAAAAATTCTATATATCTTTCTACTGCTGCATGGCCTTCATTTAAAATCATCTGCGACAATGCGACAGCAGCAGAAAATCCTGTAGCATATTTGTAGACATAAAAGCTCGAATAAAAATGCGGTATCCTTTCCCATTCATAATCGATCTCACCATCTATTATTATATCATTTCCGTAATAAAATTGATTGAGCTCGTGATACTTTTGACACAATTTTTCTGCAGTCAGCGCCTCGCCTTTCTCAGCTTCTTCATGAGTGTACTTCTCAAATTCAGCAAACATAACCTGTCTAAATATCGTTCCTTTAAACTGTTCAAGATAATGGTTTAGTAAATACATCTTCTCACTTTTGTCTCTCGCATTTTTCAAAAGGTAGTCGATTAAAATAGATTCATTACAAGTCGATGCAACTTCTGCAACAAATATTTTATAGTGAGAATTGATGTACTTCTGAGCTTTGTCGGAATAATACGTATGAAGCGAATGTCCCATCTCATGGGCTATGGTAAAGACATCATCCAACTTACCTTGAAAATTCAAAAGCACAAATGGATGCACGCCATAAGTTCCCCACGAATACGCTCCAGACGTTTTTCCTCTATTCTCATAGACGTCTATCCAACGATTATCAAAACCTTCCTTTAAGATGCTTACGTATTCGTTCCCTAACGGTTCTAAAGCTTTTATGACTATATCTTTGGCTTCTTCGTATTCATATTCTTTATCGAAGTCTGCAACTAATGGCACATAGAGATCGTACATGTGCAGCTCATCAAGATTAAGCATTCTTTTTCTAATAGAAACATATCTGTGTAACAAATCGATTCTTTCATGTATAGTCCCTATCAAATTGTCGTAGACAGATACAGGGACATTGTCATCGAAAAGCGAAGCTTCTAAAGATGTCTTGTAATTTCGCATCTTAGAATAAAATACATCTTTCTTAACATTGGAGTCTGTCATGGCTGCGTACGTATTGGCAAAATTTTTGTAGACGCTGTAAAGAGATTCAAAAGCCTTCTTTCTCACATCTCTGTTTTTACTGCTTATGTACTTAATATAATTTCCATGGGTCAGTTCCACCAAATCCCCATCTTCATCTTCAATAGAGGGAAATCTGATGTCCGCATTATCCAGCATCTTGAATATATTCTCAGGAGAGTGTGCCATGACTTCACTTTCTGCCAATATCATCTCTTCTTTATCTGAAAGCGTATGAGGCTTATACCTTAATAAATCCTCCAAAAAATGCCTGTAATCTATAAAATCATCATTATTCTCAATACAGTCTTTTAAGATTTCCTCATCCATCGACAAAATCTCCGGAGCAATAAAAGAAGCTGCGCTGGATGCTTCAACATTGATCCTCATAGCCTTATCTGTCAATGCTTGATATTTGCCATTGCTGTTGTCCTCATCTTTTTTCATCCTGGCATACACAAAAAGCTTCTCTATGACCATCTGCAAGGCATCATTTATCTTAAGAACAGCCAGAAGTGATTCTGCATCTTTAATTTTTCCTTTGAAATCTGACAATTGCCTTATGATTTCTTTAGCTTTGTCAAAATCATCCTTCCACTCTTTATCGCTTTCATATATGTCTTCTAATTTCCACTTGTACTTATCATCGATGTCTTTTCGATCTCTCAATTTCTTATCCATACTAACCTCCAAATATTAAATGTCTTTCTTAAATTTCAATTTTTTAATCATGTGTTTTTTATTTAAAGCGTTTTTAAAGGCATCTGAATAATTTTGCCCCATTTTATAGTTTTCAACAAATTCCAGCATTGTGTTTTCACCGTATTTGTCTATAAGCATGTTCGATATTTCTTGGATACTGTCCAAATCAACCTCTGAATTGCCAACAATACAATTGCCTATGTTGTAAATGTTGACTTTCATTTTTTATCGTCCTCTATCAAAAGGGCTCTGGCAGGAGCGGCCTCTGCACCATCTATTTTTAAAGGAGCAGCAATCAATGTATATTCGCCTTCATCAACATCTTTCAATCTTAGCCCTTCTAATATAGTGATGCCATTACTAAGCAACGTTTTATGGGTTTCGTGATTTGGCTGTGCTCTTTCTATTCCAAGTCCATCAGTTCCAACTCCTATTACTTTCTTTTCTTTCAAATACTCAGCTCCGCTTGCATCTAAGAAAATGAAATTAAAATTAAAACTGTCTTCGTAAGAATTTCTTGTCTTTAAAAGTATAAATTCTCCACTTTCTATTTCTTTCTCTTTTAAATCTTCTGCGGTTATCTTATCATCTACGTTGGTAAAATCAAGAACTTTGCACTTTGAAACAGCTTTTGTTATATCAAAATGGTCAATCGTATCACCGCCTTCTATCATGTGAAGAGGTGCATCGAAATGAGTACCTGTGTGCATGTCCATACATATCCTGGATTCATGAACGCTGTCTTTTGGAAAATCGCTGGTGACAATCAAATCGGGTTTTTTCTCCGGTTTGTTTTTGTAAACCTGCATATTTTTATTGATATTCATTGAAACATCATATATTTTCATCGTAAAAACCTCCTATGTTCCACCACTTGAAATTATCTCTAAGAAGTAATTCATCAGCATCAGATGGTCCCCAAGTTCCTGGCTTGTAGTTAGGAAAATCCGGTTTATTGTTCTTCCAGACTTCAGCTATTTTGTCTACAAACCTCCATGAATACTCAACTTCATCCCATCTCGTAAAGAGAGTAGAATCTCCTCGCAATGCATCATAAATCAATCTTTCATAAGCTTCTGGGGAATTCATACCGACTTGGCAATTTTGGCAAAAGTCCATTCGCACCGGTATCACCTTATTTAATGTACCAGGTCTTTTCGCATTGAACTGCAAAAAGACACCCTCTTCAGGTTGTATCTTAATGACCAACAGATCTGGCATAAGTCCACCATATTCTTTAAAGTACAAAACGCCTGGGAGAGGTTTAAACTGTATTATTATTTCAGTGGATTTCACTGGCAGTTTTTTGCCTGTTCTTATGTAGAAAGGCACGCCAGCCCATCTAAAATTATCCACAAAGACTTTAATTGCAGCAAATGTCTCTGTGTCAGAATCAGGCGATACCCTATCCTCATCCCTATAGCCTTCATACTGACCTCTCACTGCATTTTTCAATACAAGATCCGGCGTTAATTCTTTAAGAGATTTCAATATCTTAACTTTTTCATCATGGATAGAATCAGTAGTAAGATCAATAGGTGGTTCCATGGCAGTCAGCGTCAAAAGCTGCAACATATGATTTTGAATCATGTCTCTTAAAGCACCAGCTTTTTCATAATATCCACCTCTATTTTCTACGCCAACCGTCTCACTTGAAGATATCTGCACATTGTCTATGTATTTGTTGTTCCAAACCGGTTCAAAAAACACATTAGCAAACCTGATTACCATTATGTTCTGCAACATTTCTTTGCCTAAATAATGGTCTATGCGATACGTGTTTTTCTCACTAAAAACGTCAGTTATCTTTTTGTTTAAATAAACTGCAGAATTCAAATCCTTGCCAAATGGTTTTTCTATCATGACTCTTTGCCACGACTTTTCATTTTCCGCCATTCCATGCTGATGTAACTTTTCAACGATGAGTTCAAAATACTCAGGAGCCACTGCCAAGTAATAAATTCTATTTCCATTCGTTTTATATCTATCATCAAGTGCCTTCAAAAAGTCTTTAAGTCTTGAGTATCCGTCATCATCATGAAACTCAAACTTTTGATAGTATATTCTGTCTCTTAAATTTTTCCAAAGCTCATCATCTATTTTAATTCTCGAAAATTTCTTAATAGATTCGTATACTTCATTGCGATAAATCTCATCTGTCTTGTCACGCCTTCCAACCGATACGACACAAAAATTTTCTGGAAGGTTTTTATCGTAGAGCAAATTGTAAATGGCAGGCATCAACTTTCTATGAGTCAAGTCTCCTGTGCCACCAAAAATAACCATAATACTGGATATATTGTCTGTTGCCATAATATCACCTTCTTTCATTTAATGTCTTAAATTTTAACAACTTCTATACATTATAATAACTCAGAAACAAATTTTTTTAAAATAACTTTCAAAAAAATTTCGCCCATTAATAATTATTATTTATTAATATATTTTTCTTAATAGATATTATACTACTTTTTTGTGATTATTGAAATAAAGAAATATCAATAATCATCATAAAAATAAAAAACAGGAGCAATAAAGCTCCTTACCGTATAGTTAAATACACATTCAACAGTCTTTTTATTTCATCACACACACTATCGTCAACCTGTATCATTATGTTGTTGCCGTCTACCTTATATTCAAAGTGAGAATATCCTTTGTTTAGTAGATACTCCTTTACCGCATTTACTCCACCATCACCGTTTGCAACAAGCACTTTTTTACCAACAAAGTCACCATTGACGTACACATTTAATGCATCCTGTGATTTCTTTAAAAGTGGATCTTCTTCATAAGTTGTCATAGCGCTAATAATGCCTGGAGCTATGGTATTTTGTCCGTTTAAATTTATCATGAAATCACCTCACAGGATATTCTATACACAAATTTACTATTATATTCTTCTATTATACATTAATTATTTAATGTTTGCTTTTTCATGTTTTTTAACTATATTATCTGCTAATTCATCTAAAAGCTTATAATCTTCTTCTTTCGGCAGACCTTTTATGAATACTGGTGGTATAACTTCAACTTTTAAATTCGTGATCATACTGGACAGTTGGTCGATAGCTTTTCCACCCCAACTGTACGACCCAACAATTGACAAAAATTTAGTTTTTGGTTTTAGAGCATTTGCAAGATATGTGGCATAAATCACCTGTGGGTGTGCCCCAGCCAAAACCGTCGGCGTGCCTACAACTATTGTGGCAGCGTCAACTAACGACATAGCAAGCTCACCTAAATCTGTGACTGTCAAATCAAATGGTTTTACAACAACACCTTTTTGCGAAAGCGCAGCAGTCAGATAATCTACCATCGCTTTAACAGAACCGTGCATTGTAACATATGGTATAACAACTATATTTTTCGGCTCATCGTATACCCAGCTATTGTACGCATCAAAAATGAATTGTGGTCTATTGTAAACAGGACCATGCGATGGAGCTATGTAATCAATTTTCAAATCTTTTATTTTTTCAAGATTTTTTGCCACAAAATTTCTAAAAGGCATCATTATTTCTGCATAATATCTTTTCGCTGAATTA
Source organism: Thermoanaerobacterium aotearoense (assembly GCF_009905255.1). Taxonomy (NCBI): domain Bacteria; kingdom Bacillati; phylum Bacillota; class Clostridia; order Thermoanaerobacterales; family Thermoanaerobacteraceae; genus Thermoanaerobacterium; species Thermoanaerobacterium aotearoense. The sequence continues at coordinate 1,630,833 of NZ_CP047602.1, forward strand.
TAAACATGGCATTCATCTTCTGCAAAAAGCTTCGACGTAGCCAAATGTGAACCCAAGAAATCACACGTAAATAAGATATTGTCTTCTTCAAGATATGTAAACATGGTCTCAGGCCAGTGCACCCATGGCGCGTGAATGAATCTAAGAGTCTTTCCTCCAAGAGATATAGTCTCATTGTCTTCTACAGTAATTATCTTGTCTTCAGAAATATGTAGAAGATCCATTAAAAAAGCCTTTGCCTTTGGAGTGCATACAACCTTTGCATCAGGATACTTTTCTAAAACAAAAGGAATCCCACCAGAGTGATCCTGTTCAGAATGATTTGATACGATGTAGTCTATCTTTTGGACGTCTTTTAGCTGATCTATAAGCACTTCTATTTTCATAGGATCAACCGTGTCTATCAAAGCTATCTTTTCACTGCCTTCTATGAGATAAGCGTTATAGCTCGTCCCATCAGGAAGTGGGATAAGAGAGTCAAACAATCTTCTTTCAAAGTGTACTGCACCAATTTTTGTTACACCGTCTTTAAGCTTCATTGGTTTCATTTTAACTACCTCCTTATCGAATATTTTATCACATTTTTAATAATTTTACCAAACTCAACACAAAATATGTAATTGAAGTGGATAAATAAAACCTAAAAACGAGGTGTTACAATGATAAGCATAACTACAACACATATTGTCTACTTGATATCAATATTTGTAATATTTTTATTTATGGTCTTTCGAAAAGACATAATTTTCCCTTGTATCGTAGGCATATTTGCCGTAGCATTGTCGCAGACTAAAAATGTATTGAAATCTATTGAAATCTTGTATTCTTCTGTATTTGTGTCCGGAAAAGAACTTTGGCAGGTAATACTTATCATATCTTTGATTATTGCCATGTCCCGTGCACTTGACGATATAGGTGCAGATGTTGTCATAACAAAGCCATTATTGAGATTTCTAAATTCTCCAAGTAAAACATTTTGGATCATAGGCATAGTGATGATGGTTTTATCTCTTTTCTTGTGGCCATCACCTGCCGTTGGTCTAATAGGTGCTGTCTTAATAGGTCCTGTTTTAAAATCAGGTTTTGATGAATTGAGTTTTGCATCTTTAGTAACCATATTCGGCTTTGGGGCAGCTTTATCAGGAGATTTTTTTATACAAGGCGTTCCATCTGTAACAGCAAAAACACTTGGAATACCTACAGCAAAGCTAATTTTAAGCAGTATACCCATATGGGGCGTAACATCTTTTGTCACAATAGTTTTCTTCTATTTTGTTACAATGAAAAATTTAAAAGACAATAAGCAAAAAACAAATAATTACAATGATAATTTAGATGAAAAGAAAATTTATAAAGAAAGTTACATTATTTCGTTTGTAGCTGTACTCTTTTTCGCCATCGACACCTTTTTGATGTATATTTTAAAAATCAAAGGGAACGCGGCAACGGCATTAATCGGCGGCACTGCAATAATCGTGCTTATATCTTCAACTATCGTACAAAAAGATTTTCTGAACAAAACAAGAGACTATTTGAAAAATGGTTTTTTGTCTGGAATCAAAACATTCGCTCCAATCATATTGATAAGTGCCTTTTTCTTTTTGGGAGAATTGACAACTGCGAAACAAGTCATAGGACCCAATGCAAAAGGATATCTCATGGATCTCGGCATCTACCTTTCAAAGCACATTCCTTTAAACAAATACACTGTAGCATTAATGCAACTATTGATAGGAATATTGACAGGACTATCAGGCTCAGGCTTCTCCGGTCTACCTTTGGTAGGCGCGCTTTCTAAGACTTTTGCCCATACACTTAATATAAATTCGTCCATATTGGCTTCATTGGGTGAAATCACCTGTATATGGGTTGGTGGCGGCACCATAATCCCATGGAGTGTAGTACCAGTAACAGCCGTCATTAAAGTCGACCCTGATGCGATAGTCAAAAGAAATTTGCTTCCTGTAATCATAGGGCTGACTTGCGGCTACATAGTGACAGTATTGCTACTATAAGGAATAAATAAAGGGTATCCAGCAAGATACCCTTTATCTTATCCCTCTCATTATGTAATCCATCATGTTGTTTTTCTCACCATCGTTCATTTTCTCCCATGCTGCTTCAAAAATTATGCCAAGACCAGGTATAGCATTTTCCTCCTTTGTATCTACAGCTTCCTGTATAAATCCTTTTATATCGTCTTTTGAACGATTTTTTAAATTGTCAAGGATGATCCTTCTTATATCCATTTCAATACCTCCTTCGTACTTATTATTCCAAATCAAGTCAACAATATTAGTTATAAAAAAATAACCCAAATCGGGTTAAAAGTGAATTTTAAATACGTACTTCAAAATCAGCAATACGATTATTCCTGGTATACCAAAAACACCTGCAATAAAAGCATTTATAATATCTAAATGCAATGTTAAGCCAAAAATCGAACCAAAAAAGTTAAAAATCAAAAGAAATATATAGCCAATTATTGAGTTTAAGATAAATTTAAAAAGTATTTTTATTGATTTTCCAAAAAGCCAAACGACAAACGCAAGCATTATGATTCCTATTGCAAACGAAAAAAATCCAGGCAAAAGCACAAAACCACCTCACCACATATTTATACACATATTATATCACATTAAAAATAGATTAGAAGGAAAAAAGACATGTTGAATTAAACCAAAAGTTAATATAAAATTAAATAGTGCTTAACAAATAAATAGTAAGGAGTCGGTATCTTATGATTCTTTTAATCAAAGCATTTATACTTGGTATTGTAGAAGGCTTGACTGAGTTTTTACCCGTATCTTCAACAGGGCATTTGATCATTGTTGGAGATTTATTAAACTTTAAAGGCGCCTACGCCACAATGTTTGAAGTGGTCATACAACTGGGTGCTATTTTGGCTATCGTATACTACTACAGAGAAAAGATATGGAATTCTCTAAAAAATTTAGCGCCTAATAAATGGGGATTCAGATTATGGCTTAAAATCGTCATAGCTTTCATTCCATCAGCAATTTTAGGACTTTTGCTTAATGATTTTATCGATAAGCATTTGTTCTCACCATTTACAGTATCTATAGCACTTGTAATAGGTGCGATAATGATGATTATTGTAGAAAATGCATTTTCAAACTATAAAATTGATGACATGGATAAAGTAACTCCAGGAAAGTCTTTTTTGATCGGAGTTGCACAATGTATGTCCCTATTTCCCGGTATGTCTAGATCGGCATCAACGATTATGGGTGGAATGATGGTAGGACTATCAGTAAAAGCCGCTGCAGAGTTTTCATTTTTTCTGGCAATACCCACAATGCTTGGCGCTACAGTCGTATCGCTTCACAAAGGAATAGCCACAATGACCACTATAGAATGGGAAGCTTTAGCAGTAGGTTTTATAATGTCATTTATCGTTGCACTGATAGTTGTCGACAAATTTCTATCGTACCTTAAAAGTCATCCATTAAGGCCTTTCGCTTACTACAGATTGATAGTAGGAATAATCATGATAGGACTTGTATTGACAAACATAGTAAAATAAGAATTTATTAGCAGGCCAAATTTGGTCTGCTTTTTTTACAATTCATCGTAAGCTTTTGAATATACATCATAATCATTATCACTATAAAGGACGAATCTTACTTCTTTGATTTGACTTTTGTCAAGGTAATCAGATACAGCCCTTAAAGCAATTTTTGCAGCCCTCTCAACAGGAAATCCATAAGCACCTGTGCTTATAGACGGAAAAGCAATTGTCTTTAAATTGTATTTGTCAGCTATTTTCAAACTCTCTATGTATGCACTGGCTAATAAGTTGTCTTCATCATTATTTCCATCTTTCCAAATTGGCCCAACTGCGTGTATTACATAGTTTGCCTTCAGATTGCCTCCATGGGTTATTACAGCTTTTCCTGTTGGACAACCACCTTCTCTATCCCTTATTTCTTTGCATTCTTCATCTATTACTTTCCCGCCTGCTTTATGTATAGCACCATCTACACCGCCACCGCCTAAAAGACCAGAATTGGCGGCATTTACAATTGCATCAACCTCTTGCTCTGTTATATCACCCTTAAGAAGCTTTATCTTTTCTTTCACATTATCACCTCGTCAATATTCACCATAAGCAAGTTTTGAAAATACAATCATAGTATACATGAAAAACTACTTTATATCAAGAAGCCATTTCAGGAATTTTATTGACAAGTCCTTGTTTTTAGAATTGGATAGCACGGCAATTATTTTGTCATGGTAATCATATCCAATTTCATCTAAATAGCGATTATCTTTATCAAGATATATACCATACGTGCCTGCTTTGACATCTTTTGAAGCAGGAAGCTTTTCTGTGTCTAATCCGCTTAAATTGAGATCTTTTACACTGTCAAGATTTAAAAACGCTCCTTGATTTCCCAGTGCATAGAAATTATCCTTGTCAAGCGCTATAACATCCACTTCTTCAGCAGAAATTTTAACCATCAGTTTTTGCACAGATGTTGGGTCAAGCTGAAACTTACCGTCACTGCCTTTTGTCAACATATAAAATTCAACTAATGCTTGATTTTTTCCCTTATCGGTACCTAAAAGTTCTTTTGTTATGGTATTCTGGAAATTCATCTCCTTGTCAAAATTTATCGATGTCCCTATCATTGAGAAGTCAAATACGTAATTTTTGTTTGTCAAAATTGAATTGACAAATGATGCAACTATAGCTACAACGATAATCCCAGCTATTATGTGTATCTTATAATAATCCCAAATGTACTCTGCTTTTTCTTTAAATGTCATATCTTTCATCCACTTGTTTGATTTCATACCATATCCTCCTGTAAAACTAATGTAGCTTTTTCTCTAAATTAATCAGCTTTGACGGATCGTTAGTGATTATTCCATCGACCCCCAATCGAATCATATTTTTCATAAGTTCTTCATCATCAACCGTCCACGGAAACAATTTAACATTATTCGATTTGCAACCTTTTACAACCTCAGGTATTATATTCACATAAAATGGATTAAGTGAATACGCATGCATCCTACTTGCAATATGCCACGGTTCAACAAGTCCACACTCATACAAAAGTCCAATGTTAAGCCTTGGCTCAATCTCTTTCACTGTCTTCAAGCTATAATGATTAAATGATGATATTAAAGCCAAATCTTCAAAACTATAGTCAAATATACAGTTAACCAGCTTCTCTTCTATTCCCGGATATGATATTAAGCCGCTTTTTATCTCTATGTTTACCAATACACTTTTATCTTCCAATAACTCAAAAACCTCTGCCAAAGTAGGTATTTTCTCACTTGCATAATTTCTGCCAAATTTTATTCCTGCGTTTAACCTTTTAAGCTCCTTTAACGTATAGTCTTTAACATATCCTATTCCATCAGTTGTCCTATCCACTCGTTCATCATGTATTACAACAAGATACCCATCTTTGCTAAGCTGTACATCTAATTCTATTCCATCCGAACCTAATTCAACAGCTCTCTTAAATGACGACAGCGTATTTTCCGGAGCGTTTTTAGAATCACCGCGGTGTGCTATGACAAGCGTCTTTGACATACTACCCCACCTTAAACATTTATTTTTACACAATATGTTTTATTATCACAGTGGAGAAAGGCCATATACACATTTCCTTCCTCCATGTTTAAAACATCATGCCTAAAAAAGCCTATAGACAGATTTCTATTTTTTTCAGAATTAGACATACCAACTGCTGACGGCAGATTGCACTTTAACCATTCATCATCTCGCAACAATGATTTTACTTCATCTGGTATTTTTTTATCCTCTTTAAGACAGTCAGGATATGCCTTATTGTTAGTAAAGTACATGTAATCATATCTTAAGCAGTCCTTAAAATACTCAACATCTATGCCTTCCAAAGAGGCAAATCTATAAATAATATCAAACAAATCATTCAGGGAATGCTTTTTGCCATAAAAGCCGTTCTTTACCCAAAAGTAATTTAGGCGTTTATACAGCTTAAACGGCTCTTTAAAAAAATCAAGCAAAAATCTTAATGACATTTTAAATTTCCCAGAGTTGTAATACTTATCTACTAAAAAAGCAATGTTTTTAAGCTCATGCAGCTCCATATAAGATATTGTATTTGTCATTAAAACTTCGTACGGAGGATCACTTCTATATCTTATGCCGTAAATATCTTTGTTTTTTCTAAGGCTACTTCCTTTTAAAAGCTTTAAAAAGCCTAATTGAATTTCATCAGGATTTAGCTCATATACATCATTAAAAGATTTCACAATCGAATTAAAATCGTCGCCAGGCAATCCTGCAATTAGATCTACATGCACCTTTACACCCGCATTTATGATAAGCTTTATGCCTTTTAACGCACTGCTGACGTCCGGATTTCTCGATACATTCTTTAAAGTTTCCTTATTAGTCGTCTGTATACCTACTTCAAATTGAACTTTATCTTCTATACCTTTTAAGCTATCTATAAACTCTTGATTGACTAACTCAGGATTAACTTCACAGTGAAATACTGTATCGCACCTCAACTCTCTTATTATGTCCAATATTTCTACCGCTCTTTTTATGTTGCTGTCAAAAGATCTGTCAATAAGCTTTACAATTTTTGCACCCATGCTTGTCAGTTTCTCTAAATCATCTCTCACTTTTTCAATGCTGGCATACCTCAACTTATTATCAAGAGATGATAAGCAATAAGAACATCTAAAAGGACACCCTCTGGATGTCTCATAATACACAAGCTTATTGGAAATATCTTCACCATCATAAGGAAATGGAATATCATCCAAGCAAACATAATCAGTGTTCTCTCTCGATATTACTTTTCCATCATTCATATAACTTATGCCATTTAAGTCACACACGTTTTCGCCATTATGGATTCTTTGTAAAAGATTTTTAAAAGTTGCTTCTCCTTCACCTAATACAATAAAATCTGCAACACCAATTTTCAGTAAATCATCGGAATCATAAGATACTTCAGGTCCTCCAAGAACTATTAAGACATCTTTATTGATCTTTTTTATGTATTCACAAAGCTTCAACACTTTATCTATATTCCATATATAGCACGAAAACCCTATAAGGTTAGGCCTTTTGTTCAGAATCTCATGCAGAATCAAATCCAAATCATCATTTATGGTCATTTCCAAAAGCTCAATGTCCATAGGTCTACAATACAGCTTAATATTTCTTATGGCCAAATTTGTATGGTAATATTTAGCATTCAATGCTACCAGCAGTGTCTTCATTATTGCACCTTCCAATGATAAATCTATCTTAATTATAGCACATACATGTCAAAATAAAGTAAAATAATTTTAAATCCATCTTTGCATATAATATAATATATTCGTAGTAATAATCTATAGAAAGAGGTGATTAGTTTGTACGTAAAGTTTAATAAAATATGGTTTCTGCTGACATTTATCGCATTGTTGTTTTCATCCTTGTACATATATTATACATTGACACCTAATATCGTATCTCAAGACGTATATAAATTTTTTTCACACTATACAGTAGAAAAATCTATTCCATATCATAAAGAAAATAGATTATTGTATATTTCTTCTTTTTTAATTCAATTAGTTTTTTTGCTTTGGTTTGTTTTTGGCGGATTCTCAATCAAATTGTCAAAAATATGTGAAAGAATAAGTGGAAAACATTATTATCTCAGTGTATTTATATTCTTTCTGTTTTTGTGGATAATTTTAAAAGTGTTATCGCTTCCATTTAGTTTTTATTCATATAGGCTACAGGTAAAATGGGGATTCTCAGTGCAAACAATTCAGTCATGGTTGATAGATTACATCAAAAACTCTCTAATAGACATTGTTCTATCTAGTATCGGAATTGTTTTGTTATTGTTCGCTATAAATAAATTCCAAAAAACGTGGTGGATATATGCATCTGTATTTCTTACTGCAATGCTATTTTTGCAAAATTTTATTTGGCCGTCCTTCATTGCTCCTATGTTCAACAAATTTACACCTGTTACTGATCCAGCAATTCTCAGCATGGTAAACGACATATCAAAAAACGCAGGAATAAAAATTGATAGAGTTGAAGAAATGGATGCCAGCAAGCGAACAACACTTGCAAATGCGTATTTTTATGGTTTTGGCAGTACAAGTAAAATAGTCCTTTACGATACACTTCTAAAAAAATATCCGCCCGATGAAATAAAAGCTGTAATTGCACATGAAGCTGCCCATTGGAAAGAAAATCACGTTTTAAAAAGCATAATAATTGGTTCATTAGGAATATTTATAATTTTCCTCGCCTTTAATGTTCTTTTGAAGGCAAGTATAGTCGAAATGCAAAGCCTTAGATATAGACCTTATATAATCTCAGTATTTTATCTTTTTATGCTGCTTGTTAATTTCGATATAAATCCGATTCAGAACTTCATATCAAGACAAATGGAAAGGCAAGCTGATTTGCTTTCTGTCCAATACCTCCATGATAAAAATGTAGTAATCAAATTGCAGGTAGATTTAGCAGAAAGAAGCTTATCCGACGTAGAACCTCCAAAATTCATAGAGTGGTTTTCTTATACGCATCCAAGTGCCATGAATAGAATTAGAGCCGTTGAAAAGTCTAAGATATAAAAACAAATTGCAAATTTTACTAACAAAATAACCACTTCCTTTCGAAGTGGTTAAGTAACTCTAAATATGTTTTTGGGTTTAATGTTGACTACTATATTTTTTACTCTGTGGATAACCTCTAAAACCCTTGATATTACTTTAAATGGTCTGAGTGACTGGATTTGAACCAGCGACCTCCAGAACCCCATTCTGGCGCGCTACCAACTGCGCCACACCCAGACATCTTACAATAGTATTATAAAACGTAATGTTTAAAAAATCAAGTGTCATAATATGATGCAGATTATACCGCCACCGCCGTCATTGACGATTCGTTCAAGTGTATCCCTTAGCCTCATGCTTACATTGTCTGGAATCTTGCCAAGCTTGTTTTGCATCCCTTCTTTTACAAGATCGCTTAGCGATTTTCCAAATATATTTGACTCCCAGATTTTATCCGGATCATTTTCAAACTGCTCTGTAATGTATTTGACAAAATCTTCACTTTGCTTTTCTGTGCCGACGATTGGCGACACTTCAGTTGTAACATCCGTTCTAAATATGTGAAGGGAAGGTGCAGATGCTTTAAGCCTTACAGCGAAGCTGCCACCTTGTCTAACTATTTCTGGCTTCTCAAATTCCATATTATCTATGCTGGCAGGAACAACACCCACGCCTTTTTTCTTGGCATCTTCAATGGCATCTTTTAATTTGTCGTACTCAGCTTTCGCGTATGATAATTCCTTCATCATTTTCATAAGATCTCTATCACCACGTATTTCAAGACCACATTCATCGCTTAATATTTTAAAGAAAAGACCTTCCTTCGTCTTTGCTTCTATGTCTGCGACACCTTCACCTGGGTCTATCTTTTTAATCACTACATCGCCCATGTGCTCATTGGACTTTATGGCATCAACTGTCTTTTTTATGTCCCTCAATCTAAACAGCTCATCTATACTTTGTTTGACTGTACTCATTATGCTCTGTTTTAACCAATGTTCATTTTCAAGTACATCTACCCACCTTGGCAGATCAATATTAAGCTCTGTAATTGGAAATTCATAAAGCACTTTTTCAAGTATATTTTTGATATCAGCCATGCTCATCTTAAGCACATTGACTACAACTACAGGCACATCGTACTTCATTTCCATTTCTTTGCCTAATTTAATTGTATCGGCGTCATCTGGATGTGTAGAATTCAGTAATATTATAAATGGTTTATGTATTTCTTTTAATTCCTTTATAACTCTTTCTTCTGGTTCTACGTAATTATCTCTTGGTATCTCTGTAATGCTTCCATCGGTGGTCACAACCAATCCGATTGTTGAATGGTCATTTATTACCTTTTTAGTCCCTATTTCAGCGGCTTCTTCAAACGGAATTTCGTAATCATACCATGGTGTAGTGACCATTCTTGGTTTATCGCCTTCTAAATATCCCATCGCACCTTTAACCATGTACCCGACACAATCTACTAATCTTACACTGAAACTGGTATTTTCATTTAGTGAAATCTCCACTGCTTTCTCTGGCACAAATTTAGGCTCCGTAGTCATTATTGTCTTGCCTGCCGCGCTCTGAGGCAACTCATCTTGAACTCTCTCTTTAAGGTTCAAATTGTCGATATTTGGCAATACCAATATATCCATAAATCTTTTTATAAATGTTGATTTCCCAGTACGAACAGGACCTACGACGCCTATATATATATCGCCTTCTGTTCTTTCTGCTATATCCTTATAAATATCGTAATTTTCCACATCATTTCCCTCCTTCTTATAGATAAATATAGTTTTTATACTTTAACACTACATATATATGAGGGAAATAGACAATTATGAATAAAAAAGAGGACACAATTTATATGCCCTCCATCTCATGCTTTTTGTTGCGAGTCATCAATGAATATACAGCTTCCCTTGGATTTTTGCCTTCAAATAATATCGAATAAATTTCATTAGTTATTGGCATCTCAATTCCATGAATTTTAGAAAGTTCATAAGCTGATTTAGTCGTATTAACACCCTCTACCACCATTCCGATTTCTCTTAATGCTTCGTCTAACGATTTTCCTTGCCCTATTTTTATGCCAGCCCTTCTGTTGCGTGAATACATGCTTGTGCATGTTACAATAAGATCCCCCATACCTGTCAAGCCCAAAAAAGTAAGTGGATCTGACCCTAATGCAACACCTAAACGAGTAATTTCGGCAAGTCCTCGCGTCATAAGAGCAGCTTTAGTATTATCTCCAAAGCCAAGCCCGTCTGATATGCCAGCACCTAATGCAATGATATTTTTAAGAGAGCCGCCTAATTCAACGCCTATCAAGTCTTTATTTATATACAATCTGAAATTTTCATCCATCATTACATCTTGCACATATTCACATGCGTTTATATCGTTTGATGAAATAACACATGCTGTAGGTATGTGCCTACAGACTTCTTCGGCATGACTTGGTCCAGAAAGCACTACAACTGGATTATCTACTATCTCTTTTATAACCTGGGACATCCTTTTTAAGCTGGAAGTTTCAAGACCTTTTGCTAAATTTACAATTATTGCCGATTTATCAACGATCCCTTTCATCATCTCTACCGTACATCTTACTGCGTGGGATGGAACTGCTAAAACTATTATTTTTTTGTCTTTTATCGCATAATATATATCAGTAGTTATATCAATGCTTTTCGGCAATTTTGCATCAAGGTACCTTCTATTATAGCCTGTTTTTTTGATTTCCTCCACCTGGTTTTGATCCCTCGTCCACATGCAAACATTGTGGTTCATAGAATCCAAATGAATCGCCATTGCTGTTCCCCAACTGCCTGCGCCTAATATTGCAACGTCCATTTGTAATCCCTCTTTACTTTATATTTGTTTTTTGCCCAAATTTCGATTCGGTTCCATTGAGTAATCGTTTTATATTTGCTCTATGCTGAAATACAACCATTGCTGTAAGTAGTATTGCAAATATCAACATATTAAGCGAACTATAGTAAATAATATTAAAAATGAGAAACGTAAATGCTCCAATTATGGAACCAAGCGAAACATACTTGCTGATAGAGATAACAGCAATCCCTATTATAAGCGACAAAACCGCAATGACAGGACTTATGGTCATAATAGCTCCAAAGCTTGTAGCTACCCCCTTACCACCTTTAAATCCCAAGAAAACAGGCCAATTGTGGCCGACTACTACTGCGATCCCTCCAACATATCCACCTATATTTCCGGCAATCAGTCTACCAAGAAGTACAGCTAAAACTCCTTTTAATACATCAGATAAAAACACAAAAAAAGCAACTTTAAATCCCAGAACCCTCATGACATTTGTAGCGCCAGCATTTCCACTGCCGTACTTTCTTATATCGGTTTTTTTGATAAAATTAGTAAAAAAATAAGCACTGTTAAATGACCCAATTAAGTAGGCAAGTATAGCGGCTAATGCTATCTTCACCGTTGATTCACCTCCTTTACTTTTCACCTTTTCTTCTAACTTCGATTTTCAATGGCACGCCTTCAAATCCAAAATTATCTCTGATTGTATTCTCTATAAACCTCACATATGAGAAATGCATTATCTCTGGATCATTTACAAACACCGCAAATGATGGTGGCTTTATGCCAAATTGCGTCACGTAGTATACTTTTAATACGCGGCCTTTTTCTGCAGGTGGCGGATTTATAAGCAACGCTTCGCTTATCACATTGTTTAACGTACCAGTAGAAATCCTCTTATTGTATTCTTCCCACACGCTATTTATTAGTTCAAAAAGCTTATTCAATCTTTGACCGGTTTTGGCCGATATAAACGTTATTGGCGCAAAGCTCATAAAAGAAAATTTCTCCCTTATAAGCTTCGTATATTCATTTACGGTGCTATTGTCTTTTTCAATAAGATCCCATTTGTTCACCGCAATTATCATTGCTTTATTCTGCTCAAATGCATAACCGGCAATTTTTGTATCTTGCTCAGTAGGACCTTCAGTAGCATCTATTACAAGAATACATATGTCAGATCTATCAATTGCAGCTAAAGCCCTCAAAACGCTATATCTTTCAATCTTATCTTCTATTCTTCCTTTTTTTCTCATGCCTGCCGTATCGATTATGACGTATTTTTTATCATCTTTTTCAAAGTACGTGTCAAGAGCGTCTCTTGTAGTGCCAGGTATGTCGCTAACTATAGCTCTTTCCTCACCTAATATCTTATTGACAAGAGAAGACTTGCCTACATTTGGCTTTCCTATAAAACATATTTTAATAGTTTCTTCATCGTACTCGTCTATATGATCAGGTATATTTTCAATGACTTCATCCAGCAAATCTCCTATGCCTAATCCATTAGATGCTGATATTGCTATTGGTTCTCCAAATCCAAGCCGCATCGAATCATAATAGCTAATAGGCATTTCCTTAAAATTATCAACTTTGTTTAATACAAGCAAAACTTTTTTCCGAGATTTCCTCAGCATATTTGCTATGTCCTCATCAACAGGACTTACGCCTTCTTTTCCATCAATTACAAATAAAATCAAATCAACCGTTTTTAAAGCAGCTTCAACTTGCATTTTTATTTTCGAAAAAAACTCATCTTCCGAATCTGGCTCAAGTCCTCCTGTGTCAACCAATATGAACCTCTTATCCATCCATTCCGTTTCATAGTAAATCCTATCCCTTGTTACACCAGGTTGATCTTCAACTATTGAAATGCGTTGTCCAGTTATCTTATTAAAAAGCGTTGACTTTCCTACATTTGGTCTTCCTACAATTCCTACCATAGGATATGCCATCATATCACCTTCCAATTATCTTTTGTATAAATTTTTTACCATCTACTTCTGAAACTAATACTTTTGTATTTAACTCTTTTTCTACATCGTCTATTGTCACATCATCTAAAAATGAATCAGTACCTTCTTTTATCATGGAATCAGGTATTATCAAAGTTTCACCATTTATTTTATCTTTTAATTGACTTATAATATCTCTGCCTGTTATAAGACCTGAAACAGTGATCTTTTTGCCAAAGAAATTATTAATTATTGGAACAACTTTAATATCTATGCCTTTTTTGCTCAACATGTAAACTAATTCTTCAATAAATTTATATGCCGATACTCCCGTTATAACACAAAATCTATCTTTAGGTTTCACATCCTTAATTTTTTTGTAGTAATCTACAAACTGCTTTTTAAACATCGCCATAAGGCCTACACCATTTTCAATTTGCGGAAAGCTCTCATACGCATTATAATCAGGTATGTCCGCTCCTGCTAAAACGTAAAATTCATCCGCTGCAAATACAAATGATGTTTTTATATCATTTTTCAATCTATCTTGCCACTTAGATATTTTATTTAATACTTCTTGTGCTCCTTCTTTATCAAATGTTTTAAGCTCAAAAAGCCCTTCTCTATGGTCCGTAAGCCCAACCGGCACAACAGCAACTGACTTTACTCCAGGAAAAAGCTTTGACAAATCGTCGATCGTCTTATCAAGGATTTGCCCATCATTAAGCCCAGGACATAAGACTACTTGGCAGTGTACTTCAATATCATTTTTAATAAGCTCCTTTATTTTATCTAAAATCCCTCCAGCATTCGGATTCCTCATCATCTTTTTTCGGATCTCGTCATCTGTGGCATGAACAGACAAGTATATTGGAGACATCTTATACCTTATAATCCTGGAAAATTCATCATCGCTTACATTGGTAAGCGTCACAAAATTGCCTTGAAGGAAAGACAATCTATAGTCATCATCTTTAAAAGCCAAACTACGCCTTACATTCTTAGGCAATTGATCTACAAAGCAAAAAACGCACTTATTTCTGCAGTGCTTTAGCTTATCTATGATCCCTGTCTCAAAAATAAGCCCCAAGTCATCATCGTAATCTTTCTCAATCTCGTAAATATATTCCTCTCCATTTCCCTTCTTTATTAAAAGCTCTATATTTTCATTAGCTATTTGAAACTTATAATCTATTAGATCTGTTATTTCACTGCCATTTATCGATATAAGTGTATCACCTGGCTCAATCCCCACTTCATCAGCAATGCTATCTTTTAGTACATCTTTTATTTTATGATATGCCATTTAATATCCTCCTACTAATTATCCAATAATATTATGAATTAATAGAAGGACTTAGTCAAGCTCTTTTAATCTGGACTTCACACTGTTTACTATGTCTAAAAAGTTTTTGTACTTTTTTATTATTCCATAGACAGTAAAAGGTCTGCCAATGGATATCATTTTAAATCTTCTGGACGTCATACCGCCAAACTTCGTCATGAGTCCAATAGCTGGCAATGTATCAATAAGCATTATTTCTTTTTCAGATATGCCGGATTCTCTTAAAAAGCTTTTTACAGCCTTCATCATGATCTTCCTTCCGCTTTTAGCTCCAATCGCGTACACATCATTGTCAAATTCGTCAACGCCCATGTAAAACGGAATGCCTATCTGATTACCTTCTGTCATATCATAATGAGGCAAAGACAAGATTTCTTCAAAAGCAGGAATCCTATCATCAGGAAGAAATCCAACGTGAATCGCTGCTGCCACAATTGACGAATGAGCACTGCCATAACAAACATAAGCTATAATCATGTTTTCTCCTCAAAACCATATTTCTTTAATTCTTCAGCTAAATTTTTAATTCCATCAAAGCGCTTAATCAACCAATTATATAAAATTTCATCGACAATTTTTTTAAAAATCGCAATCTTTCTCATTGGAAAAATAAATTTTAGATATTTAGGTTCATACATGCTTGTGTCTATAAAGATTAATCTGTCGTACTCCAAATTATAAATCTTTCTAAGCCCTTCTAATGTTTTTTTTATATTATCGCTAAAATTTTTCATGCCTATGACATAAATTTCATGTAAGTTTTCATCAAGACCTATGTACTTTAGTTCGCCGTAGTCTAAGTCAAGCATTTCCGGCAAAGAAAATACAGTATCTTTTGATATCTCATCTTTTAAGTATCCTGCGTGAATATACGCCGCAACAACCGATGAAAAACATCCGTAATAACTGTAGTATACTATCTTCAGTTTCATCACCACACTGTAAAAATGGTGCTTTTTTGCACCAATTAGATCACTTTTTATCTCTATTGAAAATTCCCAAAAAACTGCTGAATTCTTTCTTTGTATAATCTTTTATCTTAGACATCATTTCTCGCCCACCTGTACTCAGAAACATAAATCCTACAATTGAAAAAACGGCTACACCTATAAGAATCCAAATGCCCCAACCAGCAGAATTGTTTTGCGATGTCGTTCCTTTTTGCGTATTAGTCAAAGTGCCAACTTGTTTCTTCTCGTCTGTACCATATACAGCTTTCGTAAGGACGTCAGCCATAAACTTTGCTGATTCTTCAGCTCTCTGCCTTGTATGGGTATCTGTTCCAAATTCCAGCAGCAACGAATTAGGAGTTAAATCTTGATTGTAGTCGCCACTTCCGTAAAAAATATCTTTTATCAAGTTAGGATATTCTTTATCTGCTATTGCTTTTATTCGAAAAGCCAAGTCTTGGTTTGCTTTTAAATTCGCATTTGTTCTGCCTAAGACAAGTCTAACCCCTGTTGCATTTGTACCAGCTATCTTTCGTATATAATCTTGGTATGGCGCAGCATCCCTGTGTATGTCAAGCAGCAAGTCAGGTCTATCGTTTTTTAAAATTTTTAATGCACCAACACGAGAACGCCTGTATGCCATTGCGTCGTGCGGTAAATAAAGCGTCTCATCGACAAATGTTTTGATGCCCTTCTTTGACAGCGCATTGCTTAACGATGCATCGACTTTATATATGCCTCCATGTCCATAAATGCTGGCAGTTCCATCTGTCGGTATATACGACTCATCACTGTGTGTAGAATACATTGCAATTTTTCTTTCGCCTGTTTTTTGAGCCATTGCTTGAGAAACTTCTTCTATGTTGACATCTGGAAGTTTTACCGTCTTTAAATACGTAGCATAAGCTTTGTCATTTTTTTTATCCACTTTTATTATCTTATACATTTTATTGTCATGCGACAAATACATGTCGTTTACTTTTAAATCCCAAGAAATCCTAAAAAGCACATTATTCGTCTTGTTTAAATACACCGTATAATATCCGCCATCTTTGCCGCTCCAGTCATCGGCATTTACTTTTATAAATGAAAATGATGTGACTAATACTGTAAATAATATAAACACAATCACTTTTTTATTTCTCATCTGAATCATCACTGTCCTTTTTGCGATATTTTTCTCTAATGGCTTTAATATCGTCCTCGCTTAAAAGGCTGCTGGTTAAATGCGGTTCTGTGTTTTTCTTTGATGTACCACCTTGTATTTTTTCCCTTGTTTCACCCAGTATTTCAGAGAAAAATACTGCTACTATCATCGATATGACTACAGTATCAAATGCACCTGCTCCTCCTACAGAAATTGTACCTGGTCTGGCCAAAATTATATTTGTGATACCTTCTGCTAAGTCGCTTAAAATGACTCCCATAACACCAGCAATAAAAGCACATCTTCTTGACCTGCCAAACATATACGCAATCAAACCACTGATAATGCCGTAAACATAGTTAGGCTCTATAAACATAGCTTCTGGTTCACTGGGCAGCAATTTTCCAGCCAAGTAAACAGCAGTTCCCGCCAATATAGATGATACTACAGCATTTATTCTTTCAACGCCTCTTTCCGCTCTTATGAACAAATAAACCGCAACTGCCGCTGGTATCACAGCACCTCCTATATTTATAGATATCTTTTTCCCTAATGGTATATCCGGCAAGAACGTACCTACCATCATTCCCATTATTATTATCAACGCCCATGTGTCTGTCATCTTCATCCTGTCTAAAACTCTGTGAGCGAATCCAAAAAGAACAAACAATCCCGTTATAGATAATATTATGTAAGCAAGTGGCATTTAACATCACCTCGATTTATATCTTTTGCAGTATTAAAAAAAGTATACAAAAAAAACACCTAAAAAGGTGTTTTTTGTTTTTTATTCATTTAAATCTATGTGCTGCCCACTATCAAGATATATTACCCATTCGCATATATTTGTGGCATGATCTGCTATTCTCTCCAGATATCGTGCGACAAATAAGAATTGTGCAGCTTGATCGATGTTTTTTGGATCTTCTATCATATAGGTGAGAAGCTCTCTAAAAATCTGCTTGTATAAGCTATCGACAATATCATCCTTTTGGTTGATGGTCTTAGCTAATTGTGTATCTTGATTCACATAAGAGTCAAGAGACAGCTTAACCATCTCTCTCACAATGTCGCTCATCCTTGGTATGTCAATGAGAGGCTTAATGTACGTCTGATGTGCTATTCTGATTGTGGTTTTTGCTATGTCTACTGCATGGTCTGCCATTCTTTCCAAATCAGTATTTATCTTAAGGCCTGTAAGAACAATCCTAAGATCTCTTGCCAACGGCTGCTGTGTCAAAATTATCCTGGAACATCTATCGTCAATTTCCACTTCTTTTTCATCTATCCTGTCGTCTTGATCGATTACTTTCTGAGCCATTTCTACATCATGGTTTATTAAAGATAATATGGAATTTCCGATAGCTTCTTCAACCATTGCACCCATCTTCAAAATATCATAGTGTAAATCTTCCAACTCTTTTTCAAAGTGTGTCCTATTCACAATAGCACCTCCTTTAACCGAATCTTCCCGTTATATAATCCTCTGTACGTTTGTCACGTGGATTATAAAATATATCCTCAGTTTTTCCTGTCTCAATTATCTCGCCATTTAAGAAAAATGACGTTGAGTCAGACACTCTTCCAGCCTGCTGCATATTGTGTGTAACAATAACTATAGTATATTTATTCTTCAATTGGTCTATTAATTCTTCTATCTTCATGGTTGAAATCGGATCAAGAGCAGATGTAGGCTCATCCATCAAGATTATCTCTGGTTCGATTGCCAATGTCCTTGCTATACACAATCTCTGCTGCTGACCACCTGATAAGCCTAATGCTGAATCATTAAGCCTATCCTTAACTTCATCCCAAAGAGCTGCATCTTTTAAACTTTTTTCAACTATCTCATTTAATATTTTCTTATTTTTCTGCCCGTGTATTCGCGGACCGTATGCAATATTATCGTATATCGTCATTGGAAAAGGATTTGGCTTTTGAAATACCATTCCCACCCTTTTTCTAAGCTCTATTGCATCCACATCCTTGTATATATTTTGATTGTCTATCATTACAGTTCCTTTTATAGTCACCCCATCTATAAGGTCATTCATCCTATTCAATGTCCTTAAAAAAGTAGACTTTCCGCATCCAGATGGGCCAATTAAAGCCATGACGCTGTTTTCTTCCACATCTATATTTATTTTTTTCAAAGCCTGCATCTGGCCATAAAACAAATCAAGATCCCTTACTTCAATCTTTTTCATGAAAAAGGTTTCCCCTTTCTATAATAATTATATTGCATTATTTTCCGCCTGTCATCTTTTTATATAAAATATTTCCAAGCCAACGAGCTAAAATATTAAATAGCAATACGATTATGAGAAGAACTGCCGCTGAACCATCTGCAATTTGTCTGGCATCCGGCGCAAGCCCTTCACTATTAACTTTCCAAATGTATACAGCTAAAGTCTCGGCGGCCCTAAACGGATAAAATGGAGAGTTTGGCATTAATGGATTTAACACTTTAAAATTAAGCATAGGTGTACTCATACCAGCGGTGTATAAAAGCGCAGCAGCTTCTCCAAAAATCCTACCAGATGTGAGTATTATGCCTGTTATAAGCCCCGGCAATGCAGATGGGATTAAAACTTTTACTATAGTCTGCCATTTTGTGGCACCTAATGCAAAACTTGCCTCTTTTAAAGAAGATGAAACGCTTTTTATAGCATCTTCACTGACTCTTGCCATAACAGGCAAATTTAATACAGTAAGAGCCAGCGCGCCTGACATAAGCGAATATCCCCAATGAAGCATATTTACAAAAATTAAAAGTCCAAAAAGACCTACAACAATTGATGGCAGCGATGACAATGTCTCTGTTGACAACCTAATCAACTCAGTTATTTTGCTGGGTCTTGCATACTCTGCCATATAAAGTCCTGCACCAACTCCAATTGGAACTGAAATAATAAGCGTTAGTACTAAAAGCAACAGCGAATTAAATATCTGAGGTGCTATGCCTCCGCCTTTCTCCATAAACTTTGGAGGCGTCAATATAAAATGCAAATTCAATTCGCTTCTGCCTTGATACAATATATACATTATAAGAGATAAGAGAAAAAGCACTATGACTCCTGCTACAACATAAAAGTAAATCGTTGCTAACCTATCGTAAAATTTTGATTTCATTTATACATGCTCCTCCTGCCAACAAGCCTTATTATGAGAATAAATCCGAAAGAAATCAAGAGCAATAATAATGCCAATGACCAAAGGGCATTATTCCAAGTTGAACCAGTAACCGTATTGGCCATATCCATAGTAATAACAGATGTAATCGTGGACATAGGCTGCAAGAACGACAAAGGAATCGCCGGGCTGTTTCCAATAACCATTTGAACCGCCAAAGCTTCACCGAAAGCACGAGCCAGCCCTAATACAACCGCCGTAAGTATACCAGACTTTGCGGCAGGCAATACTACCCTTCTAATCGTCTGCCATCTTGTAGCACCAAGAGCATAAGAAGCCTCTCGTATCTCCCAAGGCAATGACTTAATAGCATCTGTGCTGACACTTGTTATCGTAGGAAGCACCATTATCGTCAATACTAAAATACCTGCCAGCAGACTAAAACCTAATCCACCAATATGTTTGCTGATGAAAGGAACTAAAACGGTAAGTCCAATCCAACCGTATACGACAGAAGGGATTCCAACGAATATCTCCATCGCAGGCTGCAATAAATTTCTTCCAAGTTTTTTCGCTATTTCAACCATGAAGATAGCTGCCGATATGCTAAGAGGTGTGCTTATCAAAATTGCAAAAACTGATACAAGCACAGAACCCAGTATAAACTGAAGTGAACCTATAGCAAGTCCTCCTTGACTATTAGGCCTATCTGGTTTCCATGTGGTCCCAAAAAGAAATTCGCTTATAGAACGCTTATCAACAATAAAAGTTGATAACCCTTTTGTTGCAACAAAGTAGAAAATGGAAACAGTTATAACTATCAATAAGAAAGCACAAATAAAAGCATACGTTTTTCCAATCTTGTCAAAAATCTTTCGTCTTTTGTCATACTTTTCAGACATTTTTTACCTCCTGATATGAATTTTCGACAATACTTTAATTATAGTATCAAAATAAAAAAAAATATTCATTAAGGTAATGTAAAATTTGTGTTAATTTTATGTTAAATCTTAAAATCTTTTACTGATTCATTTAGCAATTGAGCGTAATCAATCAAATCATTTGTAGCTTTTTCCAAGTTTATTATCATCTCATACTCTTCATCAATATTTTTCTCCACAGCACCAGCATTTTGATTAAAACCGGCTGATATTTCTTTCACTATTAACGCATCCGACATTATTTTATCAAGATTTCCTGTTACTTTTTTTATATACTCTTCTAATTCCAAAATATTTTCTTTTGTGATCTTTATATTCATATAAATATCATTGAAATTTTCTTTCGCCCTTTCGCTTATAGACAATCCCTTAGCAATCACATCTTTTTCTTTTTCTATCCTGGTATTAGCGCTGTAAATCTCATCTAACACTTCAGATAGAATAGCCGATGCTTGTACAATAGCATTTTCAGAATCTACGGATAATTTCCTTATTTCATCGGCGACAACCCTAAATCCTCTTCCATGTTCTTTAGCTTTTGCAGCCTCAATTGCTGCATTCAGCGAAAGTAAGTGGGTCTGTTTTGATATATTTTTAATGATATCCACGATGTCATTTATCTTTTTTGAATTTATCACCAATCTTTTAAATAATTCATAAGTATCCTGAACGCTCAAACTAATTGCTTTCATGTTTTCCGCAACATTTTCGATTGCGTTTAAACCCATCACAGCAGTTTCATTCATAACTTTAGCCGAATTTACGGTTTTATCTACATTTAGCATCATCAAATTAGCTGATGATTTAATCTCAACAATATTATTTGTCGTATTTTCTATAGCAATCTTCTGTTTTTCAGAGCCTGATGATATCTCTTTCATGCTTTCAAAGATTTCTTTTGTTTTTTCTATTGATTTTGCAGAAACATCTTTAAAAGTTTCTGCATGTGCATTTAATCCTTCAATTATTTTATAAATTTTCTGTACTATGTCTCTTAAATTAGAAACCATGTAACTTACACTATTTGAAATATTAACTATTTCAAGACTCCCTGTCTTAATATCAGATACAATCTTTAAATCTCCAGTTGAAATTTTATTGAAGACTTTTTGCAATTTTGTTAAAGGCTCTGTAATCCCTTTAGTTCCAATCATTGATAGTATAAATGCAAAAATTAGCGAAAATAAACCTATTAATAAAGTTGCATTTCTTATTTCATATACAGGTTTTAAATAAGCATTTTCACTAACAATAATTACGTATAGCCAATCCTTTTCAATAATATATCTATAGCTTATTAATACGTCATTATTGCTCAGCTTTGTATGTACAAGACCATTATTTTTCTTAAACATCTCAGCTATTTGTGATTTACTGATTACATTGTTTTCTTCTTTTTTTAAACTGCCATCTTGCCATCTTATGGAATTTAGTTGCCTATCAAATATGTAAATTTGTGGTTTAAGTCCTCTTGTAATATAAGAAGCTTTTTCGCTTTCAATGACATATTGAAGTTTGGCTCCAAATTCACTTGAATTATAAGCACCTTCTAAAAGCGAGATTTGATTTATCATGGTTTTTGTGGAACTTGATAAACTATTTTGTATGTCATTGACTATGTAATTTTTTGTAATTGTATATGTAGTAAAGCCTACAATTGTTATAGATATCAATACAAGGATTGAAAAAAGAAGTATCATCTTTGTTCTGATTCTAAGACCAGATATACTCAATTTCTTCATTTATTTCTCTCCTAAACATAAGAGCCAGTATAAATACCAGCTCTTATAAAAATTATTATTTTATATTTTGTTTTTGCCTATTTTAAAGTTACTTTCATGTCATTTATGTTTATAAAACCAAGCTTCTCTGCAGGTCCTTTTTGAACTTCATCAGACATCATAAAATCTAAGAATGCCTTCACAACGCCTTTAGGTTCGCCTTTAGTGTACATGTGCTCGTACGATGCAATTGGATACGTGCCATTTATGACATTTTCTTTTGTAGGCGCAACACCATTGTACTTCAAAGCTTTTACAGAATCGTCAAGATAGGAGAACGCAAGATAGCTTATTGCGCCTTTCTTTTCTGCAACTGTCTTTCTAACAGTACCTGAAGCATCTTCTGTCAACGCCAATCCCTGCACTTCATCTTGTCCACCTAATACGATTTTCTTAAAAGTAGCTCTTGTACCTGAACTTGTAGGTCTATTTATTACAACAATAGGTTCGTCTGGACCGCCAACTTCTTTCCAATTTTTTATCTTGCCTGTAAATATGTCTACCAATTGTTGCTGCGTCAAATTGTCTATCGTCACGTCTTTATTGACAACAACAGCAAAACCTACAACAGCAACTTTGTGATCTACCAATGATTTTGCATCAATACCTGATTTCTCTTCTGCGTATATGTCTGAATCGCCTATATCCGCTGCGCCTTGTGCTACCTGCGTCAAACCAGTACCACTTCCGCCGCCTTGGACATTGATAGTCGCATTAGGATATTTTTGATTAAATAATGTAGCTGCTTGCTCTACTAAGGGCTGTAAAGCTGTAGAACCAACTGCTGTTGCAGTGCCAGAAATATCTTGATTGCTACTTGATTGATTAGATGATCCTGAATTATTAGTATTTGGACCACATGCAGAAAATAAAAACACACTTAAAACCATCAATACAGACAACAAAACTTTTGCTATTTTACTCTTCGACATAATTGCACCTCCGTATTTTTTTTACAAGTTTAGTATAACAGTCTATTGTAAAGCCTGTATTAAGCTTGTGTTAAAATCATGTAAAATCATGTACTATTTTTGCTCTTTAGGCAAAATAATCGTAAATTTTGTGCCTTTGCCAATCTCGCTTTCAACAGCAATAGTACCTTTCATGGATTCTACAATGTGTTTTACAATTGCAAGCCCCAGTCCAGTGCCACCTAATTTTCTGGATCTTCCTTTATCGACACGATAAAATCTCTCAAAAAGTCTCGGTATATTTTCCTTTGATATGCCTATTCCGCTGTCTTCTACTTCTATTACGACATTATTTTCTCTATCGTTTGTGGTGACTTTCACATATCCACCTTCAGGAGTATACTTTATGCCATTGTCAACAAGATTAATAATCATCTGCCTAAGTCTATCCTTGCTGGTCTTAATCACAACATTCCTGCAGTTCAAATCTTTTATAAGCCTTATATTTTTATCATTAGCAGTCTTTTCCATAATATAAAAAATCTCATTAATCTCTTCATCAATTGCAATATCCTCTTTTACAAAACCTTCTTTTAAATTTTCTATCTCAGAAAGCGTTAAAATGTCATTTATTAGCCTTGTAAGCCTTTCAGCTTCAAATTCGATGATCTCTAAAAATCTGTCCCTTCTCTCAACATTATCAATTGCGCCTTCCCTTAATGTCTCAATAAAACCTCTTATAGAAGTAAGTGGCGTCCTTAACTCATGTGATACATTTGCCACAAAATCACTTCTGATTTTTTCTAACTTTCTAATTTCCGTTATATCATTTATTATGACAACAAATCCTAATTTTTTATGCGTGACTTGATGAACGATTGGACTGGAGTATATTTTTAGATGTTTGTTAAATGTGTCAATCTCAAAGTTATCTATATTGTATCCCTTATCCTTTATGATTTTTTCTAAAACATCGTGAAATTTCGAATTTCTCACAACATCCAATATGTGTTTCCCAACTGCATAATTGTCCTTAATGCCAAGCATTGTCCGAGCCGAATCATTTATGAGCAAAATTTTCTCATTTTCGTCAAAAGCTACAACGCCATTTACTAAACTTTTCAAGATAGCTTCTAACTTTGCATTTCTATCGTACAGCTCGTCTATCGTCTCTTGAAGCTTGTCCGACATTGTATTTATGGCAAATGATAATTGACCAATCTCATCGATTGATTTTATCTCAATTCTATGCTCGTAATTGCCTTTCGTTATCTCTTTAGCAACATCGGTAATCTCATTGATAGGCTGAACAATACCTTTTATTAGCCTGTAACCAAAAAAGTTGCTGACAATTAGCCCAAAAAGCATCCCGATGACAAACCTCACCATTGACACTTTCCCAATAAAAAAAAATGATGTTGCCAAGATGCCTAAAAAGCTTATGATAAAATAGGTGTAGTACAGTTTTTTAAACATCACTTTCACCTGTATCCTTTAATTTGTACCCGATGCCACGTACAGTTTCAATATATACTGGAAGCTTATCGTCATCTTCTATCTTTTTTCTCAAATGCCGTATGTGGACATCTACAGTTCTTGTTTCGCCAGCGTATTCATATCCCCATACCTTGTCCAACAAATAATCTCGAGTCAAAACTTTGCCTCGATTTTTTGATAGAAGCTTTAAAAGCTCAAACTCTTTTAAAGTGAGATCAAGCAATTCATTGCCTTTATAAACCAAATGCTTTTCAGTATCTATCGTAATATCTCCAAACTTAATGATCTCATTATCTTCAGACTCATTTTTAGATCTTCTTAACACTACTTTAATCCTTGCCAGAAGCTCTCTTATGCTAAAAGGCTTTGTAATGTAATCATCTGCCCCAAGTTCCAATCCTAATATCTTGTCTACTTCTTCGCTCTTTGCAGTCAGCATAATTATAGGGATGTTTTTAAGATGTTCATCTGATTTTAACTTCTTACACACATCTATGCCATCTATATCTGGAAGCATCAAATCTAAAAGAACCAGATCAGGATTCGTTTCTTTACATTTCTCAAGGCCATCTTTGCCATTATCAGTCAAGACAACATTATACCCTTGTGCTTCCAAATTATACCTTAGCAATTCTAAAATATGGGCTTCATCTTCAATAACAAGAATTGTATGTGCCAAAATTGCACCTCCTAAGTACCTCATGTACAAAAATAAAGATTCATTTCTTCTCCTCGGTATCATTTAGCAATTTTTTTAGCTCGTCCATAAAAGTGTTTATGTCTTTAAATTGTCTGTAAACAGATGCAAATCTTACATACGCCACTTCATCAACATTTTTAAGCTTTTCCATCACCATCTCTCCAATTTTAGCAGATGTGATTTCCTTTTCATAAGAATTGTAAATATCTCTTTCTATTTCATCTGTCAACTCTTCTAATTTTTGAATAGGAACAGGCCTTTTTTCACAAGCCTTTATCATGCCTCTTAGTATTTTATCCCTGTCATAAGACTCTCTGCTTAAATCTTTCTTTATTACCAGAATTGGAACTTGCTCGACTTTTTCATAAGTGGTAAACCTTTTGCCGCAATTTATGCATTCCCGCCTTCTCCTTATTGAAGTAGAATCATCGGTAGGTCGAGAATCAATCACTTTAGAATCTAAATAACCGCAAAAAGGACATTTCAAAAATTATCATTCCTTTCGTCACAACCGATCAAAAAACTTTTTTCATCGACAATTGCTAATAAAATTATAATAAAATTGATGTAAATAGTCAAACTTGTGTTACATCTTCGTTAATATCAATTAGTATAACATCTTCTCCTATTTTTTTTACAGAATGCCATGGTATGTACAAGTCCTGATCCTTTGAAAAAAGTCTAAATCCTTTTGTCTCGCCTGGTATTATAAATCCATCTACTTTGCCTTCCTCCAAGTTTACTTCTATGTCGATGATATTGCCAAGTCTCTTGCCGGTTTTTACATCAATTACGTCTTTATCTCTTAAATCTGATGTTTTAAACATTTCGATTCCCCCTTCAAATCTTTATACTAAAAATATATGCAGTTATTCTTATCAAATTACAATAGAAAAACTTGCCATAAGGCAAGTCATATATATTTTCTCATGTGGGATAATGCTGATTTTTCAAGTCTTGACACTTGAGCTTGTGATATGCCAATCTCTTTTGCAACCTCCATTTGAGTTTTTCCTTCAAAGAAGCGCATCGTCAATATCATCTTTTCTCTGTCGTTTAACTTCTTTATCGCCTCCTTTAATGCTATTTGTTCCAACCATACTTCGTCTACGTTTTTTTCATCGCCAATCTGGTCCATCACGTATATTGCGTCTCCACCATCATGGTATATTGGCTCAAAAAGTGACACAGGATCTTGTATAGCATCAAGTGCAAAAACCACTTCTTCTCTCGGTATGTTTAATTCTTTCGCTATATCGCCAACCGTAGGTTCTTTTGAATTTTCATTGACAAGTTTATCTCTTACTTGCAAAGCCTTATATGCCACATCTCTCAATGATCTGCTAACCCTAATAGAATTGTTATCTCTTAAATACCGTCTGATCTCTCCAATGATCATTGGCACTGCATACGTTGAAAATTTCACGTTCTGATTTAAATCAAAATTATCTATCGCCTTAATCAAGCCTATACAGCCAACTTGAAACAAATCATCTACATACTCGCCACGATTGTTAAATCTTTGTATAACGCTTAATACAAGTCTCAAATTTCCATTTATGAATTCTTCTCTGGCGCTTTTATCGCCGTTTTTCATTCTTAAAAGCAGTTCCTTTTGTTTAGCGCCTTTTAGTACAGGTAACTTGGAAGTATTTACTCCGCAGATCTCTACTTTATTATTCATATGCCCATCCTCCAAATGTATTGGTTAATTTTAAGTATTACCTGCGGAGCAAATTTTATTCAATTTTAAACTAATCTATTTATTTCTTTTTTGAGTCTTTTTAAAATCCTTTTTTCCAGCCTTGAAATGTAGGACTGCGATATGCCTAATAGGTCAGCTACTTCCTTTTGAGTCATTTCTGTTCCACCGCTGAGTCCAAACCTCAATCCTATGATTCGCTTTTCTCTATCAGATAGCTTTTTTAATGCATTTTTCAATAATTGTTTGTCGACTTCGTCTTCAATGATTTTATACACCAACTCATTGTCTGTGCCTAAAATATCTGAAAGAAGAAGCTCATTCCCATCCCAATCAATATTCAGTGGTTCATCAAATGAAACCTCCATTCTGGTCTTGCTGTTTCTCCTTAAATACATGAGTATTTCATTTTCTATGCATCTTGATGCATAAGTAGCCAGTTTTATCTTTTTACGAGGATTGAATGTATTTATTGACTTAATAAGTCCAATAGTTCCTATGGAAATAAGATCTTCTATTCCTACTCCAGTATTCTCGAATTTTTTTGCAATATAGACTACAAGGCGCAAATTCCTCTCGATTAACATTGACTTGGCTTCATTATCGCCTGCTTCCATTTTCGCTATCAAAAACATTTCTTCTTCTGCTGAAAGAGGAGGAGGCAAAGCCTCACTGCCGCCAACATAAAAGATCGAATCTCGAATTTTCAGTTTTGTCAACACTTTTAGTATTGCCAACTGAATAGTTACTTTCACTTTTGTCTTAATATTCACCGCATCATCCCTCCATTAATTTAGCAATTCTGTACCTATAAGTGCTTCATAATCTGAAGTCTCATTTAACTTTTTGAAATATATTCCTACAATCACATTCTTTTGCGATTTTCTATATCCATCAATCTCCAAATTGTCAGGTATAAACCCTATCAAAATCCCGCTGTCGTTTCCAATAGAATTAAAAGGCACTAATCTCAACCTCTTAAGCCATTTATCGTCATCTATGACTTTAGTCATTTCAAATATGGATTCACTTCTCATAGAATCAAACACATTTTTTAATTTTTCTGGCAGCAATTCTTTTATAGCATCGTATTCTACTATTGCAACAGGATAATTAGAAATAGGATCATGCAATGTGTTGCCTGTATCCAATATTGCCTTTACATCTTTACCTTTATTATCCATGTCTATATGTAGTCTATACAGAATACTGCTTTCTATATTCTTTTTTGATATATAGCCCCAACTAATATAAGTCAGAAGTATTGCAAGCAATACTGCTGCCACTATGATCTGCCTGATGTCTATGTTAACAACATAAATCAATGCAAAAGCCGTTCCACCTATTATAAATGAAACCAGATAAAAAATGCTTAAGACTTTTATAAACTCATAAAATCTGTTAAATCCAAATGCAATTGCTACCATTAAAATAGATATTATTATTTTAAATGCAAGTGAATAAATTATATTAGGTAAAGAAAAAAATATTAGAATCACATACAAAGCACCTAAAGCAGACGAAAAAATCAACTTTGCATTATTGGCATTCGATCTGGAAAATCTCTTAGTCAAATATAAAATTATATAATTTATAATCAAGTTTTCAATAAAAATTACATCGGCGTACACTCCTATCAGCTCCAAATAATTTTAAAAACTACCTAAACTATGTATATTCATTCCACAACCCTTTATTCCTATTATAATAAAAAAATATCGATAAAAATGTTATAATTTGGCACTAAATTTTATCTGTTGTTAATATCTTTTTAAAGAATTTTATACATTAATGTTAATTAATGTAGTTAAAAAGGCATTAAAAAACACCTTAATTAAAATATTAATTAAGGTGTTTCTATTTTTACTTTCTACCTCTTCTCAAGAAAGTAGGAATGTCAAGGTCGTCATTGTCAAACTTTATAACCTCGTTTATGTCTTTAACTTCGCTTTGTTTTGCGATTTCCTTTTCTATTTTCGGTTTCTTTTCACTTTCAAATCTCTTTTCAAACCCTGTTGCAATTACTGTAATCCTAATCTGATCCTCTAAGCTTTCATCAATAACTGCACCAAATATGATATTTGCATCAGGATCTGCCGTTTCATATATGTAATTAGCTGCTTCGTTAACCTCAAATATGCTTAAGTTAGTTCCACCGGCTATATTTAACAATATTCCTCTCGCACCTTCTATCGATGTTTCTAAAAGTGGACTTTGAACCGCTTGCTTAGCTGCTTCGGTAGCTTTATTTTCACCAGATGCTATTCCTATGCCCATGTGTGCAAGACCTGTTTCCATCATGATGGTCTTAACATCAGCAAAATCAACATTGACAAGACCAGGCACTGCAATCAAGTCAGAAATACCTTGGACACCTTGTCTTAAAACATCATCTGCAATCTTAAACGCATCTAACATCGATGTCTTTTTCTCTGCCACCTGCAACAGTCTATCATTTGGAATCGTGACAAGTGCGTCTACGTGTTTTTTAAGCTCACTTATCCCCATTTCAGCGTGAGTCATTCTTTTTTTTCCTTCAAAGGTAAACGGCTTTGTGACAACTCCAACAGTCAAAATACCTAATTGCTTAGTTATCTCAGCTACTACAGGAGCAGCACCTGTACCTGTACCGCCACCCATACCTGCAGTGATAAATACCATATCAGCACCGCTTATAATCTTTTCTATCTCATCTTTCGTCTCTTCGGCTGCCTTCTTTCCAATCTCAGGATTTGCACCTGCACCAAGGCCTTTTGTCAGTTTGTCGCCAATCTGTATTTTTGTCTCAGCCTTTGACATGTAAAGTGCTTGCTTGTCCGTATTAATCGCAATGAATTCTACACCTTTAAGTCCTGCCTCAATCATCCTGTTTACAGCATTCCCACCGCCACCGCCAACACCAATAACTTTAATATTTGCAAATTGCTCCATATCTGTTTCAATACCTATCATATAAGACCCTCCTCATATCATATCCAAAAATCATTAAACCAGTCTTTTATTTTTGACAATACCCCACTTTTCTTTTTGTCCTTTTCTTTCGGAATCTCAGCTTGCTTTTTATATAGATACTTTCGATTTGCAAAAACATATTTAACGATTCCTACTGCAGTTGAATATACAGGCGTAGAAACTCCAATAGCATTAGGTAAACCCAGCCTTACATTTTTGCCTAAAATGCTTTCTGCTAAATCCAGACTGCCTTTTATAAAAGATATTCCTCCTCCGGTTATTACAATATTTGTTGAAATCTGGTCTATAACATTAGAGTCTTTCATCTCCTCATAAACCATCGTAAAAATTTCACTTGTTCTTGCTTCTATTATATCTATTATATCATTAAGTCTGGTCTCTTGAGAACTATGATTTGCTATATTTGCTATTTTTACTGTCTCGTCATCCTCTACCTTCACCACGGAACCATACTTCTTCTTTATAATTTCGGCTTCTTCGAAAGAAATCTTTAACCCGATCGACAAATCGTTGGTTATGTGATTTCCACCAACAGGTATCATGCCTGTATATATCAAATTACCAGACTTAAAGACTGCTATATCTGTCACACCAGCGCCTATGTCGATAAGTGCTGCCCCCAGTTCTTTCTCATCTTTGGTCATTATAGCTTCCGCCGTAGCTAATGGCTCTACTATGATTCCCGACATGGTATAACCGGCTTTCTTAACACATTTTTCCATATTCTGTACTGCTGTCAAGCTGCCCGTTACAATCGCCGCATCAACTTCCAGCCTTATCCCTGCCATACCTACAGGATCTTTAATTTCTCCATAACCATCTACTATGTATTCAATAGGAATAAGCTCAATTATCTGTTTATCAGATGGCAAAGCCATTATTTTAGCAGCTTGCAACACTCTTTCCACATCTTGTGCGGTTATCTCTTTGTCATCCCTTGTTACAGCAACAAGACCTCTATTTCTATATATTTCAGTAAGGCCGCCGGGAATTTTTATATAAACCGATGTAACCTTTTGATTCGCCATTCTTTCAGCCTGTTCGACAGATTTTTTAATAGAAAAAGCAGTTGTCTCTATATCAACAACAACTCCCTTTCTCATGCCATTGCATGGATACATTCCAATGCCAATTATCCTCAGCTCTCCATTTTTGTCACATTGGCCAATTATAGTGCATACTTTTGATGTTCCAATATCAATACCTGTTATGATTTCATTCAATTAATTCTCCTCCCCTCGGAGTTTATTGTTTTTTAGAAAAATTATTCAAAATATATCTCCGAATATAAGCAAAATTTGTAAACAATCTGCTGCCAAAAGCAAAAATCGCAGCCAAATAAATCGGAACTCCTAACACATCACCTATATAAGCTAAAACTGCAGCTAATATAGCATTTCCAAAAAAGCCTGAAATAAAAATAGCATTATTGAATTTATTTTCAAGGCTGGCACGAATTCCACCGAAAACAGAATCTAGTGCAGCCAGTATGGCAACGGAAAGGTATGATGTATATGCAGGAGGCAAATTAATTGGCAAGAAAAAGCCTATTGCAAGTCCTAAAGCTAAACTTAAAATGATAATTAAAGCCATCAATTATTCCCTCCTTCGTAAGGTTTCGCATATTTATACGTTAAAACGCCGTCATATTTTTTGACTAATATTTTATCAGAGCGCTTAATGTTAACCTGAATTCCCCAATTTGATAATGTATCTATGATTCCACCTTTAAGTCGCAACGCAGCTTCCAACGTATCTGGATTTCCAATAGCTTTCACCACATATGGCGGTGTAAATCTAACTGAATTAATATCAATGGTATTGCCTATCATTCGTATTTCAGATGTGGCAACAAGTCTTTGATCATTTATAGATATTGCTTCGGCTCCTGCTGCTCTAAGCTCATTAACTATATTTAGAAGGTCTTCATCGTGAATCAAAAAAGCACTTTGATCAGCACCAGGCTGAAGCTGCGTATTGCCATCATTTATTGTGACTATGATACCGGGCCCTTCAACGTCAGAAAGTCCTGCTAATTCTTTGTACTTGTCAAGGTCATCCTTAAGGGATTTCGTTACTGTGCTTGACTTAGCCGCAGAATTTTCGTAATCAGATATTTTCGATTCTAAATCATCTATTTGCTTTTTTAATTCATCTCTCTCTTTTTGAACTTGATTTAATTTGCTTGTAAGTTCCTCAGCTCTTTGTACAGTCAAGCTATCGCTGTTTTTCACATTTCTAAACTGTGTCGATATCATTATGCCAAGGACGACACATACAAAAGCAATAGAAACAAAAAAGCTCTTTTTCACTGCACTTCCTCCATTTCTTATGGCGTATAAATTGGATTTCCGTTGCTGACTATAAGAACATTTCCACTGTTATAGCCTTTTTTCTCTAAATCATTTAATATTTTTTCAGAAAAATTCAATGAGTAGTTAATGTCATCAACATTCTCCAATACTACATTTATTCCCGAGTTCGTTTTTAATGTAATCTTCGAGCCATTAACGATTATAGCATTATATATATTCTTATTATATATTAACGGCAATAGTTTTGCTATATCCTTATTATTACTTAAATTGTCGATTTTGCTTCCTATTTCAAATTTTTCAATATTAATACCACTTAATATTGGCAACTTATTGTTGTAGTCGCCTAACTGAACAGCAACACAATCAGTGTCTACGTATAAAAACTTGTCTTTATAGCTTATTTGCCCTGCCAATAGTCTCTCATCTACTCTTATTTCTACCTTTGACGGATAAAGTATGTTAATAGAAACATCTTTAATGTACGGATCCCTCATGATAGATTTAATTACATCAGACTTATTGATCTTCAAAATATTGCTGCCTATCTCTATACCCGAAAGCCTTATGACATCGCTCTTATCTACTGTTCTTGTCCCATAAACGTATATGTTTTTTACATCAAATAATGATGTTCTAAATAAAATTACATAAAGTATGATTGAAAAAATAAGCAAAAACACGATAAAAACACTAAACCTCTTTTTCTTTTTATACTGCCTTTCTTCCATCATATACATCGCCTCTATCGTATGCTTGTACAAATTTTAGATGATGTAAAACAGCATCGGCTGTTTTACATAGTCCTTTCTATGTCAGCACCAAGATTTTTTAAATTTTCGCTAAAATCTTCATATCCTCTATCAATATGTTCTATGTCTTCTACAATTGTAGTGCCAATAGCACCCAATCCGGCTAAGACCAGTGCTGCACCACCTCTTAAATCTTTTGCAACAACATTCGTTCCCGTAAGTTTGTCAACTCCTTTTACCACAGCGATTCGCCCATCCACTTTAATATCTGCCCCCATTCTTACCAATTCTTCTGTGTACTTGAATCTATTGTCAAAAATGGTTTCCGTAACTATGGAGGTTCCATCTGCGGTAGATAAAAGTGAAACCATCTGTGCCTGAAGATCCGTTGGAAACCCCGGATATGGGAGAGTTATTATCATGTCAACTGCCTTGGCTCTACCAGTAGAATTAAGCTTTATAAAATCATTGCCATGTGATACTTTAAAGCCGCACTCATTTAGTTTTGACAAAAGAGAATCTATATGCCTCTTAATGACATTTTCAATAACTACTTCACCCTTTGTAATAGCAGTTGCTATAAGATAAGTCCCTGCAACTATTCTATCAGGTATTATGGTGTATTCAGTATCGTGCAGCTCTTTTACTCCCCTTATCACAATGGTATTTGTACCTGCACCTGAAATCTTAGCCCCCATCGAATTTAGAAAATTCTGTAGATCTTCTATTTCCGGTTCCTTTGCAGCATTTCCTATAACTGTAGTGCCATCAGCCATGGATGCAGCCAGCATTATATTTTCAGTTGCACCAACACTGGGTATATCAAGATGTATTTCGTTGCCACAAATCGATTTGCTTTCGCAGTTGATAAATCCATATGATTCGTCTATCGATATTCCAAGCTTTTTCAAGCTTTTTATATGCAAATCGATAGGCCTATGCCCTATATCACATCCTCCTGGAAAGCTAATCTGAGCAATATTATTTCTTGCCACCAATGCTCCCATCAAAAAAATGGATGATCTCATTGCTCTCATTAGTCTGTCTGGAATGTGATAATCAATAATACCGCTGGAATCTACTATGATGTCTGACCCATCAAATTCTACTGTACAGCCTAAGTGTCTTAATATTTCTATCATAGAATAAACATCTTTTAATCTTGGGCAAGAGTGTAAAATACTCACACCTTTGTTTAATAGTGTTGCAGCAAGTATTGGCAATACAGAATTTTTCGCACCGTTTATCCGTACCTCACCTTTTAATCTATTTCCTCCTTTAATGACATATTTCATCCCATCTTATCACCTCCTGTTAAGCTGTACAATTCATAATATGCACCTATGCTTCAGGAGGTTACATTGCCTATTTTAACGTGCAAACAAGCCTATAGATTTCATTGGCGGCATCTATCTTCGATAGTTTTTTTGCATTTGCCTTCATGTTTTTAAGCTTACCAGAATCATTTACGATGGATAATATCTTATTGTACAAAACATCTCCATCTAAGTCTTTTTCAAGGACTACCAAAGCTGCACCATTTTTTTCAAGAACCCTTGCATTGTACTCTTGATGATTGTGAGTAACATTCGGAGACGGAATCAAAATTGATGCAGTTGATGTAGCTAACAATTCTGCAAGAGTAATTGCACCTGATCTACATACCATTACATCTGCAATTGAATAAATGTCACCCATTTCATAACAATACGGAATTATCTTAATATTTTCTCCTATTCTTATATCGTAATCTTTGATCATTTTTATTACACTGTCATACTGATTTTTTCCTGTTATCATGAGAATCTGAAATTCTTCTTTCGACTTTTTTATCACCTCAACCATGTATTCATTAATTTTGGCAGCACCTCTGCTACCCCCTACAGAAACCACTATTTTTTTCGTCTCGTCAAAGTCCCATTTTTTCAATGCCTTTTTTCTATCACCATTCAAAATCTCCATTCTAACGGGATTACCTGTCACAAAGACATTGCCTTTATTTCGAAAATACTTTCTCGATTCATCAAATGCAACAGCCACAATATCTACAAACCTTGAAAGTATTCTATTTGTAAGTCCTGGATAAGCATTTTGCTCATGAATTAGCGTAGGTATCTTCATAAGAGCTGCTGTAATGACTACAGGACCACACACATATCCTCCCGTTCCAATTACTACATCTGGCTTATAATCATTTATTATTTTTTTTGCATCTATCAAGCCATCAAAAGCTATCTTAATTGTCTTTATTGTATCAAACGATAATTTGCGCTTAAATCCCTTTACTCTTATCGTTTTAAGTGAATAGCCTGATTTCGGCACCAATTCTTTTTCAAGTCCATTTTCTGTTCCTACAAATAATACCTCTGCATCTTTCTCATTTCGCATGATTTCATTTGCAATCGCCACTGCCGGATATATGTGACCGCCTGTGCCTCCGCCTGTCAGCAAATACCTCATTTCATCAACTCCTATCCATGTTTGCGTACCGTGATATATTTAATAATATGCCCATTGCAGCCATCATAAAGACTGTAGATGTTCCACCATAGCTGATAAACGGCAAAGATACGCCAGTAGCCGGCATTGATGAAGTTACAACTGCAACATTTATCAAGGTTTGAACGCCAATTACTCCTACAATGCCAGTAGCAATAAGACATCCAAATACATCCGGAGCTTTTGCCGCGACTCTAAGGCCTCTTATTATGAGATACAGAAAAAGTAATAATATAGAAGCCGTCCCGATAAGACCAAGTTCTTCACCGATTATTGAGAAAATAAAGTCATTTTGCGGCATCGGCAGATACATGAATTTTTGGCGACTTCTGCCTAAACCGACTCCAAAAAGCCCTCCTGAACCTAAAGCATACAGAGACTGCACAATTTGATAGCCATGTCCCTTTATGTCCTGCCAAGGATTTAAAAAAGTGAAAACCCTTTGCCTTATGTATTTTATGCTGGTCACAACGATAATAGCCGCAGAACCACCAACTCCAAACAACGTGGCCATAAATGATAACTTTGCACCTGCCACAAATAAGATTATTATAGAGATGATAAATATTGTACCAGCAGTGCTGAAATTTGGCTGCTTCATAATAAGTAAAAAGAATATTCCGGCAATCAATAGCACAGGAAGAACTCCCTTTTTGAAGCTTTTTGCATAATTAGGATTGTTGTCAAAATATTTTGCAAAAAACAGTATTATGGCGTATTTAGCTATTTCTGACGGCTGGAGGGTGAATCCACCTATTTCAATCCATCTGGTAGAATTGTACCTCGTACTTCCTATTCCCGGCAGCAATACTACTATCAGTAAAACTATGGACAATATCAAAAGCGCATTTGACAACTTCTTCAATTTATGATAATCAAAATTCATCATAAACGTCATGGCAAAAAAGCCGATAATTGCCCACAAAAGCTGACGTTTCAAAAAGTAGAATGAATCGTGGTACTGATAATATGCATTTGCAGAGCTTGCGCTAAATACCATCACAACACCTATGGATACAAGAACCAAAACAGATATAAGTATATTGTAATCAACGGGATACTTACGATTCACTAAGCTTACCCCCTCAAAGAATTTACTGCATCTTTAAAGAGTCTGCCTCTCTCTTCATAATTTCTAAACATATCCCAACTTGCACAGGCAGGCGATAAAAGCACATTGTCACCGGGTTTAGCCGCATTATAAGCAGCATAAACAGCATCACCTATGCTTTCTACAAAAATAACATCGTCTTCTGAATACCCTTCTTTTATGGCAGATTTGTAAATTAAGTCTTTTGTCTCGCCAAGCAAAATCAATTTTTTTACACGACCTTTAAAAGAAGCAGTAAATTCATCAAAACTTACACCTTTGTCATATCCACCAGCAATCAATATGATTGGCCCTTTCATGGCTTCAATAGCTTTTATTGCCGCATCTGGATTTGTGCCTTTTGAGTCATTGTAATATTTTACTCCATTTATGGTTCTTACAAATTCAATCCTATGTTCTACACCCTTAAATGTCCTCAACGTTTCATTTATGACTTTAATATCAATGCCTGCTAAATACGCCATTGTAGCTGCTACCATGGCATTTTCTACATTGTGATTCCCTGGAATATATATGTCTTCAACGTCTATTATTGTCTTTTTTTCTCCATCTGCAGAAATTATGATTTTCCCATTTTCAAGATATGTGCCATACTCTAAAACTCTATTTCTGCTAAAAGGAAAAACATTGCATTTAGCCTTTTTAAACAAAGAAGAAATATTTTTATCATCATAATTTAAGACAGTAAATTGGTCAGAAGTTTGATTCTCAAAAATCCGCCCTTTAATCTCAATGTAG
The DNA here is from genome assembly GCF_009905255.1 of Thermoanaerobacterium aotearoense. Taxonomy (NCBI): domain Bacteria; kingdom Bacillati; phylum Bacillota; class Clostridia; order Thermoanaerobacterales; family Thermoanaerobacteraceae; genus Thermoanaerobacterium; species Thermoanaerobacterium aotearoense. The sequence goes on from NZ_CP047602.1 coordinate 1,668,736, forward strand.
TTTTCTAATGTCTTGTGTCTATTTAAATGATCCGGAGTTATATTTATTATCGCGCTTATTTCAGGTTTAAACTCCTTTATTGTTTCCAACTGAAAACTGCTTATCTCTGCCACAATTACATCTTCCGCATTAGCATTTATTGCCGCTTCAACAAGAGGATATCCTATGTTCCCTGCAACATATGTTTTTGCACCTGACGCTTTAAATATTTCACCAAGCAATGATGTTGTCGTAGTCTTTCCATTCGTCCCAGTTATAGCGTATATAGGAGCTTTTGATAGCCTGTAAGCAAACTCCACCTCGCCTATTACATCAATACCCCTTGATTTTGATAATAGGACTATATCAGAGTCCATAGAAATCCCAGGACTAACAATAACCATTTCTGTGCCATTTAAAAGTTCGTCTGTGACCTTTTTAAAGCAAAATGTCACACCTTTTTCTTTAAATTCTTTTAAATCATCGCCAAACTTATCTTCTTCTTTCGAATCAAACACAAATATTTCAGCATTTAACATCAACAAAACCCTGCAAAGAGCTTTGCCACTTAACCCAAATCCCGCTACAACAATTTTTTTACCACAAAAGTCCATATTTTCCTCCTAAATCATAAAAAATTTGCATTCTATTTTTTTAGATATATTTAACTTATCCCATAAAATGACACAAATACTGCTATCAAAGTTACTATCCAAAATAAAAATACGACTTTAGTCTCTGACCAACCAGAAAGCTCAAAATGATGATGGAGAGGACTCATTTTAAATATCCTTTTACCTGTAAGTCTGAAGGACACAACTTGCATTATGACCGATAACGCTTCAGCGACGTAGACAATTCCCACCACTACTAAAATAACAGGCAATTTAGTCATTGTAGCCAAAGCCGCTACAGCGCCACCAATTGCAAGCGAACCTGTATCCCCCATAAACACTTCAGCAGGGTATCTATTAAACTTCAAAAATCCAAGAAGTGCACCAGTAATTGCTGCACCAAACACAGTTAATGATGTATTGTTCATAAAAAAGCCTATTAATGTAAAAAAAGCGGTAACCATAAAAGATACTCCTGATGCGAGTCCATCCAGTCCGTCCGTTAAATTAACACTATTTACAGTTCCAACAACTACAAACATTATAAACGGTATGTAAAAGTAGCCTAAGTCAATTTCTCGCTTCAAAAATGGAATTATCACATCAGTGCCGACTATATTCTTTGAAAAATACGCAAACAAAATCGCTAATGCAAATTGACCTAAAAGCTTTTGCCTGGCGGTAAGACCTAACGATCTTTTATACCGCACTTTTATGTAGTCATCTAAAAATCCGATTACTCCATATCCTAATGTTATCATGATTAACAAGGCCATGTATCTATCCCATTTTGAAAATACAATATCTGCAATGAACAAAGAGATAATTATGATTATTCCACCCATTGTAGGTGTTCCGGCCTTTTTAAGGTGTGTCTTAGGTCCATCGCTTCTTACGCTTTGGCCAAACTTCAATTTAGTCAACCACGGAATAACGATTGGCCCCAATATGACAGAAATTAAAAAGGAGACAATTGTCGAAAATATCATCTTTTGTATCATTTATAAGCACTCTCCTGCAAAAATTTCACTATTTCTTCCATCTTCATCCCTCTTGAACCTTTAACTAAAAAAACATCACTTTCTTTCATAATATTTTTTATGACATCAATGGCTTCTGCATTATTACCACATCTAAAGACATTATTTTTATCCATCCCTTTTTCTACGGCGCCATCAGCTATCTTTAAAGCATAATCTCCAACCGTTATAAGCACATCAATGTCATTCTCCTTAACATGCTCTCCAACCTCTCGATGCGCAACGTCTGCATACTGTCCTAACTCTAACATATTGCCTAAAACGGCTATTTTTCTTTTGCCGGCATATCCACCTAAAACTGACAAAGCAGCTTTCATAGATGAAGGATTTGCATTGTAAACATCGTTTATAATTTTTATACCAAAAGCATCTATTATATTTAATCTCATAGCACTTGGTTGAAACTCAGACAATGCTTTCCTTATATCATCTTTATTGACATCAAATTGGATTCCTATACAAATTGCCGCTAATGAATTGTATATGTTATGCTTGCCAGGTACATTTAATTCTACGTCTAATACACATCCATCAATCAAAACCTTGTACTTTGAAGATTCTTCTTTTAACTCTATATCAAAAGCTTTTATATTGCCATTATTTATGCCGTATGTCACAAATTTAGGACCTTTTTTGTCAAGCAATTTTATCAGCATATCATCATCTGCATTAATTACGATTGTATCGCCATCTTTAAAATCTTCAATAAGCTCTGATTTTGCCTTTAATATATTTTCACGAGAACCTAATTTTTCAATATGAGCAACTCCAATATTCGTATATACCGCAACATTAGGAGATGCAATGTTTTTTAATCTTCTTATCTCACCAAATCCGCTCATTCCCATTTCGACAACAGCCATCTCATGATCATCATTAAGCTTAAATAATGTAAGCGGCAAGCCAATCTCATTGTTGAAATTTCCGATTGTCTTTAAGACGTTGTACTTCATCGACAAAACATCGTAAATCATGTCCTTAGTCGTAGTTTTTCCACTGCTGCCAGTTACGGCAATAAACGGAATGTCGAATTTGCTTCTGTAATACTTAGCTATCCTGTGTAAAGCGTCTTTTGTGTCTTTGACAAATATAATCGGCTTATTATCATGTCTGATATAATTGATAGATTCTGTAAGAGAAGCAGAAGCTACATTTAAGGCATCATCTATGAATTCTTCTCCATTGAATCTTTCACCTTTTAAAGGTATAAACAAGTCTCCAGACTTAATTGTCCTCGAATCAGTGCTTATACCGCTTACGCATATATTTATATCTCCAGATAGCAATTTTCCTTCTGTTGCATCTAATATTTCTTTAACTGTTAAAATCAACTTTTTTCATCTCCATTTAATATCTCTCTTACTATGTCTCTTTCATCAAAATCTATAACTTTATCTTTTAATACTTGATATGTTTCATGCCCTTTGCCTGCTAAAATCACTACATCATTGTCCTTTGCTATAGATAGTGCATACTTTATGGCCTCTTTCCTATCTTCAATGATTGTATAGGGGCACTTTGTATTTTTAATGCCTTTTTCAATTTCCCTTATTATATCAATAGGTTCTTCCGACCTTGGATTGTCCGAAGTTATAATTACAAAATCAGCATATTTGCCAGCAACTTCTCCCATCTTAGGGCGTTTGCCTTTATCTCTGTCGCCACCACATCCAAAAAGCAATATCTTTTTCCCAGTATTGTATTCACCAAATGCCTTCATTAAATTCTCAAGTCCGTCCGGAGTATGTGCGTAGTCAATTACCACATTGTAAGGCACCTCCAAGTCAAGAACTTCAAATCTGCCTTTTATCTTGACATCCTTAAGAGCCATTTTTACGGACTGAAGCGGTATACCCAATATAAATGCTACTGAAATAGCCGCCAGTGAGTTGTAAACACTAAATAACCCTGGTATCTTTAAAGCTATTTCACTTTTTATATCTTCAATTTGGACAGTGAATTTCGCACCTTTAATATCGTTTTTGATGTCTTTTGCCATTATGTATGCATAATCTTTTATGCCGTACGTTACAACTTTAGCATTAGAATTTTCTATCATAAATGAAGAATAATCATCATCTATGTTTATCACGCAAGCTGTCTTTGCCATCCTAAAAAGTTTCGCCTTTGCATTGGCATATTCATCCATCGTCTTGTGAAAATCTAAATGATCTTGAGTTAAATTTGTAAAAACTGCTATGTCGAATTTGCATTCATCTACTCTATTTAACGCCAATGAATGCGATGAAACCTCCATCACCACGTATTTCACACCCTCATCAACCATGAGTCGAAGGTATCTTTGAAGATCTAATGACTCAGGAGTAGTCCTCTCAGTTGGATAAACTTTATCGCCAATCATATTGTGAATCGTCCCTATCAACCCAACTTTATTGTTCTGGCTTTCAAGTATGGACTTTATCATGTAGGTGACAGAAGTCTTACCGTTTGTTCCCGTCACACCTATCATAAAAAGCTGCTTTGAAGGATCACCGTAATAATTTGATGCAATTTTAGCCAATGATTTTCTGGCATTTTCTACTTTTATGACGGTAATGTCTTTATCTATGCTTACTTCATGTTCAACTGCGACGGCAATGGCTCCTTTTTCTACAGCATCATTTATGTAATCAGCACCGTCAAACTTAAACCCTTTAATTGCTACAAACAGCGAACCTTCTTTTGAATTTCTCGAATCATAACAAATGCCTTTTACATCAACATCGATATTTCCTTTCACAATCGTATATTTCACATCTTTTAATATATCCACAAGTCTCATAATAGGCCTCCTAATTCATTATATACATCTAATAGTATAGCACAATTATGCAGTTTGCATATATCAAAAACTGCATATTGTGCTTGAATTAATTTTCCAGTGGCCTAAAGTCGACTTCAACAGTTGTTCCTTTATCAACTTTTTCACCTTTTTCTGGTTTCTGGCTTACAGCAATGCCAGAGCCATTGATTTTTATCTTCAGCCCTAAAGAACTTAAAATGTTACTCACTTCTGTGATAGATTTCCCTTTTAGATCAGGAACATCAACCTTTCCGCTATTATTGTATTCATTTAAATACAGGACAATTTGCGAATCTTCTTCCACCATCGCTCCCGGTTTAGGCATTTGATCTACAACCGTATTTCCAGTTCCTTCGATGGAAAACTGCAGCTTATCTTTTAACAATGCATTTTGAGCTTCATTCAAGTTTAAATTCCTTACATCAGGTACTTTTACAAGTGGCTTAGCTACAATGCCTTTTGGTTTTACATTTAAGTAAGTCAACGTGTCATACAATATGCTTCTTACTACAGGTCCTGCTAACGCACTGCCAAAGTGGGTCTCGGCATTAGGTTCGTCGATTACCACAAGCGCTATCACTTTGGGATCTTCGGCAGGTGCGAATCCGACGTATGAAGCCACATATTTTCCAGGCGTATACTTTTCCGTAGTGCCTGTTTTCCCTCCAACATCATACCCTTCTATGTAACCTGCCTTGCCCGTGCCTTCAGATACTACACTTTCAAGTATCTGCCTCATTGTAGCTGATGTTTTTTCGGATATCACTTGCCTTATTACAGTTGGTTTGAATTCTTTTATAGGTTTCCCATCAGAATCGACTATCTCTTTGACTATATGAGGTTCCATCAATTTCCCGCCATTTACTATCGCTGAAACTGCTCGTATCATTTGAAGCGGCGTAACCGCAATTCCCTGTCCAAATGAGTTTGTAGCAAGCTCTACAGGGCCTACATCTTTTTCTTTCATTACAAGGCCCGGTGCCTCTCCAGGCAATGTTATGCCGGTGGTTTCTCCAAAGCCAAATTCATGAATGTACTTGTACAATTTATCTACTCCAAGCCTTTGAGCAATCGTCGCAAAAACGACGTTGCAGGAATTTTGGACTCCTTGTACAAATGTTTCGCTATAATGTGTGGCCCAGCAATTTATCCTCTGCCCTGCAACCATGATATACCCTGGATCATAAAATTGCTCGTTTAGGCCAACAACACCTTCCTCCAATGCTGCTGATGCCGTAACTGTCTTGAAAACTGAACCAGGTTCGTAAGCATCCGATATAGCCTTATCTCTCCAATTTTTAAACCAATCGCTTTTGGGACCGGCAAATGGGTTGTTTGGATCGTAATCGGGCCTTGATGCCATAGCTAAAATATCACCTGTCTTGGGATCCATTACGATTGCGACAGCACCTTTTGTCGGCTTAGTATGTGCATACGCATCATCAAGGGCTTTCTCTGCAAAATGCTGTATGTTTGAATCAATCGTCAAAACAACATTATAACCATCTATTGGCGGAATGTATTCTTCTTCACCGTTCCCCATCTTCCTGCCTAAAGCATCAACTGGCGATGAAATCCTTCCAGGTATTCCTCTTAAATAGCTGTCGTACACAGACTCGATTCCATCCAGTCCTTGATTATCTACACCTGTAAACCCAAGTATGTGGGAAGCTAAATTCTTTTCTGGATAATATCTCTTTGTATCTCCAGATATTACAATACAAGATAGATTTAATTTTCTTATCTTGTTAGCCGTATCATCATCAATTCTCCTTGCTATCAATACCTCTTGCACATTTTTGTTATTTATCTTTTTAAGTATGTCTTCTTTGTCCATTTTCAAGATCTCTGAAAGCTTTGATGCGACTTCAACTTTTTGGCTTTCCTTCAATTCTTTTGGTATTATGCTAACTTTGTTTGAACTTGCGCTTTCAGCAAGCGCCTTTCCATTTCTGTCTAATATTAAGCCGCGTTTTGGCGTAACTGAAACGTCTAATGTCCACTGAGGTATGGCAAGCTTTTGAAATTCATCACTTTTTACTATCTGTATCCAAAAAAGCCTAACAACGAGAACGCAAATTATAAGTATAGAAAAAAACAGCAAAAATAAAATCCTTTTTTTGGTAGAAATGCTTGGTGATATTTAAAATCCCTCCTATCTCACCAGCAGTCCCAAAATCCTCCCAAGAAAGGTTTTATTTCTATTTTCATCATCTGTTTTTTTCTCAGCAACTTGGTTTTGTTTGCCAACACTCATGTAGACTATCTGCCCTTTATCAGGCTCTACCATTCCTAACTGATTTTTCGCTATTTCCTCTATCCTCTGCAAATCGCTCATTGAAGCAATTTGGACTTCTAACTGCTGGTTTAATTTTTCTATTTCACTGGCTTTTGCTTCTACGCTGCTTAATGCAACAGATTTTTGATAGATCAATGCATACCTAAACAAAACGGTAATGCTTAAGACACCTACAAAAACTATCACTGCAAGATTTTTAAGTTTTCTATTCTTTTTGGGTTTCTTTCCTTTGTTTTCTTCATAATACGGCTTTAGCTCATAATCGTAATCGTGCTTTTCTAATACCAATTTATTCTCCCCCCTTATACTTTAGAACAGCAGTTTTTCTGCAACTCTTAGTTTTGCACTTCGAGATCTTGGGTTTACTTTTATTTCATCTTCATTTGGTACAACAGGTTTTTTAGTAACAATCTTTATTACTGGTTTTTTCCCGCATGTACATGGCAAATTCTTAGGGCATGTACACGGATCCTCCAGTTTTTTGTAAGTATTTTTTACTATTCGATCTTCTAATGAGTGGAATGTTATGATAGCAATTCTTCCACCTGGATTCATTACATCTACAAAATCAGCAATAGCATCTTCAAGCCCCTTTAGTTCTTCATTGACTTCAATCCTTATGGCTTGAAACGTCCTTTTTGCAGGATGCGGTCCTGTCCTCCTCTTTGATGCAGGTATTGCTTTTTTTATTATGTCTACTAACTCAAATGTGGTCTTAATAGGTTTTCTCCTTCTTTCTTCAACGATAAACTTTGCAATTCGTTTAGCCCATAGTTCTTCACCATAATCAGAAATTACCTTTGCAATTTCATCTTCTGAATAATTGTTTACAACATACTCTGCTGTAAGGTCACTTTCTTTGTCCATTCTCATATCAAGCGGGGCATCGTGCATGTAAGAAAATCCCCTTTGTGCCTCATCTAATTGATATGAAGATACTCCAAGGTCTAATAAAGCTCCATCTATGCCCTCAATCCCACATTTTTTTAATATATCTTTTATATTCTTATAATTGTCATGAATATACGTTACATTATTGAAGTCTTTAAGCCTAATAGATGCAGCCTTTATGGCATCCATATCCCTGTCGATTGCGATTAATTTTCCCTTATCAAGCCGTCTTAATATCTCCATTGAGTGACCGCCACCGCCTAAAGTTCCATCTACATAAATACCATCAGGCTTAATTTCTAAATATTCAATAGTCTCTTGCAACAACACGCTTTCATGTTTGAAATCCATAAAAATCACCTTATATGTTTAAGTCATCTAAATGTTCTGCAACATCTTCAAAAGAAACATCAATATTATTTGAATATTCCATCCATACTTCTTTGCTCCAAATCTCTACTCTTGACGATACCCCAATTATTATGACTTCTTTCTCAATTTTTGCATGTTCTCTCAAGATGTTCGGTATTAATACTCTTCCCTGCTTGTCTATTTCGCATTCAGTGGCGCCTGCTAAGAAAAATCTGGTAAACGCTCTGGCATCTTTTCTGTTAAGTGGCAGCGTCTTTAGCTTTGCCTCAATATTTGACCACTCTGACATGGAGTAAGCAAAAAGGCAATTGTCAAGCCCTCGCGTCAACACAAATTTATACCCCAGTTCGTCCCTGAACTTGGCAGGTATAAAAACTCTCCCTTTTTGATCTATTGTATGTTCATATTGCCCCATCAGCATACCGAACACCCATTTCTGTTACACTTCTAACCACTTTGCACCACTTTAAACCACTTATTATGTTTATTCTATATAAAACTCAAAAATCCTTCAACAAATTTAAAATTTTTTCACAAAAAAATAACGAGTATGACTCGTTATCAAAAATTATATTTTTACGGCTTTACTATCGACAGTACACAGTTGTCTTCATTAAAATATGTCTTAAATCTATCTAACACATCATCAGGAGTTATATCTTCTATAACAGACGTAAAATCCAAGATATTAATGTCTTTCATGTAATATGATATAAAGTTGTGTGCAATGCTTTCAACAGAATTAAATGATTTTATAAATCGACCCAGCAACTTCCTCCTGATTCTATAGAAATCAGCATCGTCTATTTTATAAATGGATGAAATTTTAGCTATAAGAGCCTTTTTCACAGCTTCAGGATCTATAGATTGCCCGCCTATTATAGAATATCCATGATCTACTTCACCTACGTACTCCACATCAAAAGTTGTATCAATAAGTCCATCATTATAAAGTTCTTCATATAAGTCAGAGCTTCTGCCAGCTAAAATCTCTAAGCAAATCTGTGTAGTTATGTCCTTTTTAAGTAACCTCTTTCCTCCATAACCTATGTCATTGTCTTTAAATCCAATATTAAATAGCGGCATCGAAACGGACATCTTTTGTTCTACATAATTCTTGTTTATTTTAGACGGCTCATTAGGATAAATGCGTTTTATATGACCATCTCTTTTCTTTGATTTAACATTATCATTTACGATTTCTGCAACTTTATCCACGTCAACATCGCCAACCGCAAACAACACCATATTTGAAGGATGGTAAAATGTATTGTAGCATTTGTACAAAATATCTTTGTCAATTTTCGATATAGATTCAATAGTACCAGCAATATCTATCTTGACAGGATGTACGTGGTACAATCCACCTAACATATTAAAAAACAGCCTCCAAGACGGATCATCATCATACATGCGAATTTCTTGAGCTATTATGCCTTTCTCCTTTTCGACATTTTCATCTGTAAAATAAGGCCTTTGGACAAAATCCAAAAGAAGTCTTAAATTGTCGTAAAAATTGTCTGTGCATGAAAACAAATAAGCAGTAGTTGTAAAATTTGTATAAGCATTTGCAGAAGCTCCATTCTTAGAAAACTCTTCAAATATACTTCCGCTTTCTTCTTCAAACATTTTATGCTCCAAAAAATGCGCAATGCCGTCTGGCACATGCGTAGGCTCACTTTCACCAGGAATTATAAATTCTCTGTCGTTAGAGCCATAATGAGTCGCAAACATGGCATATTGCTTTATAAACCCTTTCTTAGGCATTACAAAAACATTCAAGCCACTTTCATGCTCATATTTATACATTTTCTCTTTTATCAAGTCATTAAATATTTCCATCATTTCATATCACTCCTCATTTTTTGTCATGAAATAGACAGTGTCTAATTGTAACTTCTTAGAGACGTCTACGATGTCATCTATGGTAACTTCTTCTATCTTCTTTATAAAATCATCTATGCTGTAATCTGTATGTGAAAGTTTCTGTGATAAATAAAAATCTGCCAGTTGTGTTCCACTGTCTTTTATTGAATTAAGCGAGGAAACTAAGGCTTTCACAGACGAATTAAATTCATAATGAGATATGTTGCCTGATTTTATCTCCTCTACTTGCTTTTGTATTATCTCCAACGCTTTCTCGTAATTTTCAATTTCAATGCCTGACATTACAAGCATTAATCCTTTAAATCTTTCTAACCTTGTCTGAGCGTAATATGCAAGGCTTTCTCTTTCTCTAACATTCATAAAAAGTTTAGAGAAAGGTCCTCCTCCTAAAACACCGCTTAATACTAAAAGTGAAAAATACTCCTCGTCCCATGGATTTACGTTTGTCCTGTATCCTAAAGTCAGCTTGCCTTGAGTAACATCAAGTCTATCTTCTACATATTTTACCTTATCAATCTTTCTCAATATGGGCGTATCTGGAATCACTTCTACATTCGTTCTCTCTATTTTAAAGTGTTTGTTGAAAAACTCTTTCACATTATCTACGTCCACATTGCCTACGACAAATATATCTATCGGAAGGCTTTTAATTGCTTTTTTATAATATTCATAAAGATTTTTTTCATCTACTTTATCTACGTCATCTACATTTCCAAGCTCATAAATTGAGTAATCTTCATCCTTGCACATTTCCTCTATACACCTTTCAACGGCGTATTTTGTCTTTTCATTTATGCGAGAATTGATAAGATTTTTTTGTTTTTCTTTTTCTTGCTGCACATATGTTTGTTCAAAACCACCGTTTAATATTAACGGATTCAAAAGTATATCTGATATAAACTTAACGCTTTCTTCCAATATATCTTCTTTTAAATATGTACTATCTACAATCTCCATCTTAAACTGTGCAATCTGCCTCTCACCTTTTTTATAAACCGAATAAGCAAACATAGCACCATAAAGATCTTCTAAATGTTTTGTTATCTCTTTGTACGTTTTAAAGTTAAAGCTTCCTCTCCTTAAAACCGATGGCAGCAATGCAAATTTTGCTGTCTCATGGCTTAATTTATTGCTTATATATACATTAATTGTCACTGTCTTAAACTTATTAAGCTTATTGACATATAACTCAATGCCATTTGCCATGTTTTCCTTTATGATGGACATATTTTTCACTCCTTCTATAATAATCCAGTTGACCTAATTATATTTAAAAAGTACGAATATGTCAACAAAACATAAACCCGGGTTTCCCCAGGTTTATATTATGCACTTGGCGTTATCCTTTTTAGTATCTCCGTTATCTGTTTAGTAAATTCAGACAATGGTCTTCCGGCTGCTATTCCTTTTGCGATATTGTTTATCCTCGTATATAGATCGGGATCAGATGTTACAGATACATTCTTTATCCCTTTATCAGTATCTCTCACTGTCTTCTCTACTTTTTTCTTAACCTGCGTCTCATGAGTGCCTTGGACACTGGCCTTCATGTCAATACCTACGATAGCAGTGTTTCCAGATATAACTACAGTAGCCTTGTTTACTTCAGGAAGTTTTGCCACATTGCTGGCTATTTTTGCTGCTCTCACACTTTGCGGAACCGGCTTTTTCGCTGGAGTCGGTGTAGTAGGTGCAGGTGTTGTTGGAGTTGGTGTCGTTGGCACTCTTGACGGTGCAGGAGTAGTCATGCCTGGTGACGGAGCTGGTGTCGTCCTAGGTGTCGTAGGAGTATATCTTGTTGGCAATGGCTTTTTAGATGCCTTGCAACCCGTCAAAGATATAGACAATGCCATTATCAATGCTAAAAGTATTAAAAAAATTTTTTTGCTATTTTTCAATTCAAACACCTCCAATCAATATTTTGCTCAGATGAAGTCAATTTATTACAATATCCAATGTAAATTCTATCCAATATCTTGGTTTGAAGTTTTATGTTTTTTCATATATAATTCTATTTGATGCATTTAGAAAAAATTTTTCTTGATTTTGAAAAGCGGAGGAATACAAATGGAAATAGGAATAGTTGGTCTACCTAATGTTGGAAAAAGCACAATTTTCAATGCGATAACACAAGCAGGCGCCGAATGTGCAAATTATCCTTTTTGTACGATAGAACCTAATGTTGGAATTGTATCTGTACCCGACAAAAGGCTTAATGAACTGGCAAAAATCGTGAATCCTCAAAAGATAATACCTGCCACGATAAAATTTGTCGATATAGCGGGATTAGTAAAGGGCGCCAGTAAAGGCGAAGGGTTAGGCAATAAATTTTTATCGCACATAAGAGAAGTCGATGCAATATTAAATGTCGTCAGATGCTTTGATGACAGCAACATAACTCACGTTGAAGGCAGCATTGATCCAATAAGAGACATTGAAATAATAACATTGGAGCTCATACTGGCTGATTTGGAAGTTGTCGAAAAGAGAATTGCAAAGACTTCCAAATATGCTAAAAACGATAAAACTGCTGCATTCGAATTGAATGTGCTGGAAAGAATCAAAAAGACATTAGATGATGGCAAGCCTATACGCACAATGGACTTTGATGATGAGGAATTATCCTTTGTAAATCAACTTATGCTCCTTACTTCAAAGCCTGTTATGTATGCAGCAAATATATCAGAAGACGATCTTATATCTAAAAACGAAAATGAGTATGTTAAAAAACTTAAAGAGTTTGCAAAAAATGAGAAATCTGATGTTATTGTAATATCAGCAAAAATAGAAGAAGAACTTTCGTCACTTCCAGATGAAGAAAAATATGAATTGCTTTCTGAATACGGCTTAGAAGAACCCGGATTAAACAATATAATTCGTCATGGATATTCTCTTTTAGGGCTTATTACATTTTTTACAGCAGGGCCAAAAGAGGTCAGAGCCTGGACTATTAAGCAAGGTACGAAGGCGCCACAAGCTGCCGGCAAAATACACTCAGATTTTGAAAAGGGCTTTATACGTGCCGAAGTAATATCGTATAAAGATTACGTCGAATCAGGTGGAGAAACTCCAGCAAAAGAGAAGGGATTGATGAGATTAGAAGGAAAAGATTATGTCGTAGAAGATGGAGATATAATAGTATTTAGATTTAACGTATAAAATCCCATAGATTAATATCTATGGGATTTTTCAGCTTTTAACTTTTATCTCATCTATTTCAAGACTGCTGATGAATTGCTCATAATCTAATTCTTTCTCACCTTTAATGACATCATCTAAATCCGGCTTTATAATAGGATGTTTCGGAACGAATATGGTGCAGCAGTCTTCATACGGCCTTATAGATATATCGTACGTCCCGATTTTTTTAGAAATTTCAACAATTTCGCTTTTATCCATTCCAATAAGTGGTCTAAACACTGGCATGTGTGTCACTGCATTTGTGCAGTACAAGCTCTCTATGGTTTGGCTGGCAACTTGTCCTAAGCTTTCGCCTGTTATAAGCGCTTTTGCTCCGTACTTAAGAGCAATGTTTTCTGCGACTCTCATCATCATCCTTCTCATTATAATAGTAGTCAATTTTGGAGGACACTTGTCGTATATGGCCAGTTGAAAATCTGTAAAATTCACCACATGCAAATATATATCTTGCCCATACTCTGAAAGTTTTTTGCACAAATCAATTACTTTGTCCTTTGCACGCTCCTGCGTATAAGGTGGACTGTGAAAATACACAGCTTCTACTTCTACTCCTCTTTTCATCATCATCCATGCTGCAACAGGGCTATCAATTCCGCCTGATAATAAAACCACAGCTTTTCCATTGGTACCTATGGGCATTCCTCCGATTCCATCTACCGTATCAGAGTATAAATACGCCTTCTCCCGTATTTCCACATTCAAAACTACATCAGGGTTGTGCACATCAACATGAACGTCATCGACGTTTTTAAGTATTTCGCCTCCAATCATTCTGCTTATTTCGATGCTTTCATAAGGAAATGATTTATTAGGTCTCCTCGTCTCCACTTTAAAGCTCTTACCTGAATGATGTCGCATAACCTCAATTGCTGAATCGCATATCGCATTAAGGTCCAATTCCACTTTTTTAGCTATTGTTATCCCAACTATTCCAAATACCTTTCTGAGCCTGTCAATAGCTTCTTTTGCATTATTGCTTGTTTCTACATATATTCTCCCATGGGTCTTCTCAACTTTGACCCCATCAAAGCTTTTTAAAGCTTCTTTAATGTTTCTAACAAGTTTATTTTCAAAAAAAGATCTATTACCGCCTTTTAAAGCTAATTCACCATACTTTATAAGAATAACCTCCATTTTTACCTCCTTTTGTATCTCCTTAAGAAATTCACTTTCTCCTTTAAAACTTGAATAGCATAATCTATTTCTTCCTCTGTATTAAATACGCTCAGCGAAAACCTAATCGCACCTTCAATGTATTCGTGACTTAGTCCTATAGCCTTTAATACATGGCTTTCAGTATTTTTATGAGATGAACAAGCAGAACCAGTTGACACATATATGCCCTTTTCTTCCAAAGCGTGAAGCAGCACCTCACCTCTTACACCTAAAAAGGATATATTTAATATTTGAGGAGCACCGTCGTCGATGTCAGGACCATTTAAGTGAATATCAGGAATCTCACTTTTTATACCATCGTACAATCTTTTCTTTAATGCTCTAAGTTTACCCTCGTACTCAATAAAATTGTCCTTCATAAAGCGACATGCCTCACCAAGTCCCACAATACCTGGCATATTTTCGGTCCCTGACCTTAAATTTGCTTCCTGTCCTCCACCGTACAAAATAGGTTTAATTTTAGTTCCTTTTTTTACGTATAGAGCGCCTATGCCCTTTGGTCCATGCATTTTATGTCCGCTTATAGACAAAAGGTCTATGTCAATATTTTTTAAATCGATATTAATTTTTCCTACTGCCTGTACACCATCAACATGAAAATAAAATTTATCTTTCATCCGTTTTAATTTAGCAATCTCATCTAATGGTTCTATAGTGCCTATCTCATTGTTGGCAGCCATTATAGACATCAAAATCGTCCTGTCATTTATGGCATTTTTTAGTTCATCTAAGTCTACATATCCATGATTGTCCACATTAAGATAAGTGACATCAAAGCCTTCTTCTTCAAGCTGCTTCATTACGTTCAATACAGATGGATGTTCGATTTTGGTGGTTATTAGATGATTGCCATTTCTTTTCATGCTATGCACAATACCACGTATAGCCAAATTATTTGATTCAGTTCCACCTGATGTGAAAAATACTTCATGTGATTCACACCCTAATAATTTCGCCACATCTTCTCTGGACTTGGACAATATCTTTTCTGCATTATATCCTTTACGATGTACCGACGATGGATTGCCGTATTCGACTTCCATTGCTTCAACCATTTTTTCAACTACTTCTCTACGAACTTTCGTCGTGGCACTATTGTCAAGATATACCTCCATACATATCAGTCCTCACATTTTTATGTAATTCAAATATATTATATGTTAATAAGGATATATATTTCAACAAAAATTTAGGGCCCAATAGATGGACCCATTATTTTTAAAACTCCTAAGCTTCTTTAAACGATGTTTCACTTGACTCATCTTCACCGCTGTCAACATGGAAATCAACGTCATCAGTATCAAATTGGCTGATTCTATCTTTTATGCTTTTATGGTAAGATGAATCGCCAAATTTGTTAACAGCCAATTTTGCCTGATTTACATTGTTATTTATTACGCCTGCACCGCCTATACATCCTCCGATGCAAGCCATGCCTTCTATAAAATTGTTTGGCAATTTGCCAGCTTTCATTATTTTCAATGTCTTGTTGCATTCATCAAGCCCATTGCATACTACAGGGTTTACTTCAACATCCGCGCCTATTTCTTTAACGGCTTCAACCACAGCCTCTAAGACGCCTCCAGATCTTGCAAACTTTCTTCCAAAAAGCGTAGCATCATCCACTTCCACATCTTGCTGTTCTTTCATGTCTATTTTTGCCGCATCCAACACAGCAACCATCTCTTCAAATGTCATGGCAAAATCCGTTATGCCCTTTACATCATCTCTCATGACTTCCGATTTCTTTGCAGTACATGGACCTATAAATACTGTCACTGCCATAGGATCGTGTTTTTTGATGTATTTCGATATAGCTGTCATTGGAGATACAGTTGTCGATATATTTTGCGATAGCTCAGGATAACTTTTCTTTATGTGTGCCACAAATGCAGGACAACATGAACTCGTCATGACTTTTATGTCTTTTATTTTATGGCTGAATTCTTTGGCTTCTTCCATAGCTACAAAATCTGCGCCAAGAGCAACTTCAATCACATCAACAAATCCAAATTCTTTTAAAGCAGATTTTATCTGTCCTACAGTTACATCCTTAAATTGGGATGCTATGGCTGGCGCTACCAATGCATAAACTTTTTTCCCGCTCTTAATCGCCCTTATAATGTCTACAATATAAGACTTATCGGTTATGGCTCCGAATGGACATGCCAATGTGCAAGCACCACACGAAGTACATTTTTCGTAATTTATGGCAGCTTTCAATTCTTCATCCATAGTTATGGCCTTTGCTGAACAAGATCTAATACACGGCCTCAAATTGTCAGAAATAGCATTGTATGGACACGCATCTTTGCACCTGCCACACTCTATGCACTTGTCGTAGTCGATGTTGGCCTTTTTGTTTATTATCGTTATGGCTCCTTTTGGACATACTTCTGTACACCTATGAGTAATACACCCTCTACAAGCTTCAGTTACACGATACCTTTTGATAGGACACTCCTCACAGGCAATATCTAAAACTTGAATTATCGGCTCTTCACCGTCAACTGCATGTTTCATAGTGCGCTTTAAATTTTTCCCCATTGCGACTTTAGTTCTCTGCTCAATTATAGCCCTTTCCTTATACACGCAACACCTAAACCTCGGTTTTGTTCCCGGTATTATCTCGTAAGGTATTTCGTCGTATTCATCTTCAAGCCTATCTTCAAGCGTCAATTTAGCTACGTTGTAAAGCACCTCGTACTTTAACATCTGAACATCTGTGTTAAACTTAAACAAGGCAATCTATCCTTTCTAAAAATAATTTACTTCCACATTTTTATTTAATCTCTCTAATAAGCTTATAAGTTCTTCCACAATCCTGACCTTTATTCTAAGATCGGATGGAAAATCAGGATTTTGATGGGCACTGTTTACAGCCTGGCCTACTAAGAAATTTACGTCAGTAGCGTAATTTAAGATTTTAAATAATCGAGTTGCAGCATCTTTTTTTGAAAATCTCAGCAAATTTGAGTCTTTATCATTCATGTATTCTTTGAAAATTTCAACAGTCTTTCTTAAAGTCAATACGCCCTCTGTCACCAGATCAATCCCATCAATATGTGCATAAGGAGGTATATCAGGATCAATATACTCGGTAGATGTAATCACGTCTTTATTTAAAATCCTGCTTACAATTTTTGCAGCGGTACCACCACATACTACCTTTAAGCCTTCACTTTTCATGAGTTTTTTAACAACCCATTCATCCATATTCTTTAAAATCGGCGGTCCTACCATTACCGTAACTTTTTTAGATTCGTTAACTTTTATCACTATTGCAGTTGTATCATCGCCTGGCCTATTTTTGTACAAATTATTGCAGGTTGTTATAAGTTGTGAACAGATATCTGATGCATCGCTGTAAACTTCCAATACTTTTGATAAATATTGTTTAACATTATCCCATTGCCAACCAAGATTTAATATCCCTCCTACGCCTGCATGAATTACTCCATCAGATACAACTATCAGCGCATCATTCAAATCCAATTTGAAGCTGCTTTCAAAGATTTTCTTATCACCTATTTCAACACATTTTCTATCGACCTTCTTATGCACACCATTCTTAAAATAAAAAACCGATGGATTGTCATATTCAACTAAATGAGCATTGTCCCCATATATAGAAACAACAGTAAATGTTGAATACGCTATATTTCTTTCTTTGCATATTGGCAATGTCTCAGCCACCGTTTCTACAACATCTCTTAGCTCAGAACCCATATCCAACATTTTTGACACTATTCGCGTTGTCAAAGTAGATAGAATATTCGCCTTAACACCGCTGCCAAGGCCATCTGCCATAACTGCCATTGCATAATCTTTCTTTCTTATTATTTGAACACTATCTCCACACAGTTCTTCATCGTATTTATTCAATGATGCATGTGCAATATCGATGTAATGACTCATTCATCATCACCTTGATTTAACAGCATATCTTTCATCTTAGTCAGTATCACTTTTGTCTCCGCAGTCGTTTCTCCTAACAAGCTTGCTATCTCTTGTGCAACCTTCATCTGTCTATCTATCACTTGCTGCGCCAATTGGTAGTTTTCCCTTTTAAGCTTTGAGAAGCTCTCCTTTTGTTTCTCCATCTTTGTTATATCTGTAAAAATTCCAATGGCAATTTTATATTCTTCCAAATAGTAGATGCTTTCCAATGCTATGATTCCGTAATTTTTAAACGAAACTTTTTTATTAAAAATGCTTTTCTTATTTTCAATAACCTCTACAAAATCAGATATATCAAAGATCAACGATAAATCTTCACCTTTAACCATGGCTGAATTTACCAAAAACATCTTCTCAAACGCTCTATTCATATCTTGAATTTCATACTCATTATTAACTGCAATTATAGCGTTTGGAGTAGAACTTATTATGATATTAGACAGCGTTTCAGCCCTCCCTCTCATATATGGCAAGCACATATACGGTTCCGCCATTCCGTTAAAGACTGCAATAGCCTTTTCCCTGCAAGTGTCATAGCCACATGCACCGCAATTCAATTCGTCTTCTACAGAAAACTTGCCAATCTTCGACAATATCTCTTTTATCTCCATCTCGCTTGGCATTTTCCATCTATCACTTAAATCAATAAACTTTCTGCTTAAATCTAAGGAAAAATCGGTAATGCCGCTGAAATCACCGCTAAACCTTTCTTTCATGCGAGAATAGCTTATAACTTCTTCTTTTCTTTTTGCAATACCACTTTCTAACTTTCCAAATGCAGGGCCATTGATGCAGCCTCCATCACAGGCATTAGCTTCTATCCAATATCCGTGTAGATTGCCAGCTCTTAAATCATTTAAAATATCTTTCACATTTTCTATCGATGATACAGAGATAAATTTTCTTAAATTTAAATCAACATCCATGCAATCCATGGTTTTGCCCTCTATTGGATACAATTTAAATCGGCTTTCAGAGTCAACATCTTCTAAATTCTCTTTCGTGCATTCAACACCTATTTTATTTGTATTAAACAAATTCATTACTTCTTCAAAAGTCAATACAGCATCTATAGCGCCTTCACAGCTAAAATCGCTCATCTCTGCTTTTTTAGCAAGGCACGGGCCTATAAATACGACTTTCACACCTTCACCGTGTATATTTTTTATAGCTCTTCCAACAGCCACCATCGGCGATACAACTGGCACAAGGCATTTTATAAGATCAGGGTAGTATTTTTCAACCAAATAATTTACCGATGGACATGAAGTAGTAATCAAATTGTCATATTTCAAATCATTATAATACCTTTCATACTCCTTAGATATAAGCATAGCACCTACTGATGTCTCAACTATCATTTCGGCTCCTAAACTTTTTAAAGCCTTTAAAAAGTTCAAAGCACCATCATGTCCAACAAGAGCAGGATATGATGGAGCTACAGTGAAAGCAACTTTTTCTCCTTTATTTAAAAAAGATTGAACTCTTTCTACGTCTGATCTAACTGTTTTTGCATTCTGAGGACAGATATTTAAGCATCTTCCGCATGCTATGCACCTGTATTCTATGATTTCAGCCTGTTCATCATTGACTTTTATCGCTTTTACAGGGCAATATCTAATGCATTTATAGCAGTTTCTGCAATTGGCTTCTTTGAAATTAATGACACTCATTTTAGTTCACCTAAAACATGTTCTTTAAAAAATCTCTCAACGCTATTTGGTTTTATTGATAAACACGCACCGCCATCAATTTTTACAGAAACCGCCCTTAAACAATTGCCCATGCAAAAGTCAGCCTTCAACTCCACTTTATCCTCAATACCGTAATTTTTAATCATTTCTTTTAATTTGTTTATAACATCGTAGGAACCTTTTAAGTGGCATGAACTTCCTACACAAACAGTAATAACCATAAAAATCACCCGTATACTGTATACAATTATTTTATTACATAAAAGAAAGTGTGTAAACAATAGTTAATTTATTAACAATTAACGTTAAAAAAATTAAAAAATTAGTCTTCCTCCCTTGATTCTTCAATCAACTTTTTTAATTTTCGTCCTCTTTCATTGACATCCAATGAAATATCTATGGCATCTTCTTCAGCAATATTGCTGGGAAGATATTTTGTTGGAATGTTTATCTTCCTATCGTCATCAAGGACAATTACAGCCACATCATCTTCTATTTTTTCTACAATGCCATGTATTCTCACGTAAAACACCTTCTTTTTATTAATTATACACCCGTCAATTTCCTTTATCAACATTAAGAAGGATCTTTTATGCCGCAAAAGTTTTGTTGCCACACATTTTATTTTAAAAACTTTACAAGCAAATCGACAACACTTTGAAGTTCCTCATAAGTTATCTTTCCATCCTCATTTGCGAGAAAGCACTGTTCAGCATGTTCATTTATGATAGACAATCCAACCTTTTCCAAGGAAGCTCTTACTGCTGCTATTTGAAGCAAAATATTAGAACACCCTTTGTCTTCTTCCACCATTTTTTCTATTCCAGCTATATGCCCTTTTATGGTTTTTAATCTTAAAAGTACATCATCTTTTATACTTTTGGTCATAGCGCTCACCTTTCAATTATATTTTATCCCCTTATCTAATTTTTCAAAAATTATGCTCATTTCTTTCTTAAAAAGTTCTTTCCAGTCAAACATTTTAGCAAATTTTCTCCCATTTTGTCCGTATATACTCATTTTATCATAATTTTCTATCAAATCTATAGTTTTTTCAACAAAATCAGATACATTGTACTTTATAGTTATACCACACTCATTTTCTTTAATCAATTTTCCTAAATCGCCAATGTCTGTTGCTACGACAGGAAGACCCGACGCCATGTATTCTACAGCTTTAAGTGGAAAAGAATATTTAATAAGCTCTGTTGGAAAAAGCGTACAAAGTCCAAGATCGGCTTTATTAAAGTACATCGGCAAATCATTATACTTTACTTTCCCCAAAAAATGTACAGCATCACTTACTTTGCAGTCTCTCGATAATTTCCTAAGAACATGTTCATATTTTCCCTTCCCGAGTATCATCATCGAAACGTCATACTCTCGTCTTAATATAGGAAGGGCTTTTATAGGCATCTCAATACCCGACCAATGTTCTAATGAACCACTAAATAAAATGACTATTCCTTGATGCTTTTCCCTTTCTCCACTAAATAATTCACAATTGACACCATTTGGTATGTAATATGGTGTAATGCCTGTCATGTTTTTTCTCAATTCTATCAGATGTTGATTAACAGAAAATGTAACATCGGAATTTTCAATACAATATTTCTCCATGTTTTTCGTTCTCTCGTAAATATCATCATACTCAAAAAACGCAGGAAAATAGTCAATATCCTCATAAGCCAAAAATTTTATTCTACCTGCTTTCAGAAGTTCAACAGCAGTCAAACCTGCCCATGGGCCTTGTGCAATGCATATATCGTATTTAGAATAATCGAGTTCCATATATTTTTTATATAAAATCATCGGGCTAAAAAGACTTGCAAATTTAACAGGAATCCCTATATAATTAATAGTCCCTTCTTGCTTTTTTAATACTCCAAAATCATCGTATCTGCAAAATACTACCGTCAAATCATATTTGTCTTTTAGATAATCTATAAGATGGTGACTTCTTTGGGGAAGCGAATTTAAAATATCAATAAATGTTATAAATAAAATTTTCATAGATAACCTCCTCACGCTTACAAGAAAAGCCAGCTTATGCTGGCTTTTCTTGTTTTTAATACGACTTTTAATACGGTGAATACGGAGCTTTCTGTGGAGGGAATATAGGTGGGAATGGCCTTTGCATGAATTCATCACATACATTTGTCGGAAACTCCTCGCACTCAGGCGGTTGCGTACTATGAGATGTAATTTTCAGGATTTGAAAACCTGTAATGAATTTTTATTTTGTGGTCATTAAATATCTCAATTTCATCGATGAGACTTTCCACCATTTGTCGTGTCAAATCATTCATCTCGACTATGCATTTTATTTTTTCCACCGCCTGCTGCAACAAATGAATTTTCCTGTTTTCAGCATTTATCTCATTTTCAATTTCTTTTAGTTTTTCGCTATAAATACTTGCTTCTTTCTGAAGCCCTTCTGAAAGCATTTTAAACTGTTCATCTGTCAACAGTCCTTTGATCTTGTCAAAATACATTTGTTTAAAAGTATTCTGCAGATCTGATAATTTGCGTTTATACTCTTCATAAAAAATTTTTTGCTCTGTATAATTTTCTTCAACTGAATCTTCTGCAAGTTTTAGCAATTGAGTTTTGTCTACGTATTTTCCTGAAATACTTTTTAAATCATTCAATATCACCTGTTTTAACTTTTCTTCGGATATAGAATGCATTGTACAAGCCTTTGAACCATATTTCCTAAATGCTCCACAGATAAGTTTCCAACACGGCTCTTTTCTGTCTTTATCGTAAAAATATCCCATGTAGGAACCGCAATCGCCACACCTTGCCTTGCCTGAAAAAAGATGAACAACATGTCCAGGTCTAAATTTCAACTTAGAACGATTCTTTATTATATCTTGCACATGCCAAAAAACATCTTCACTTATAATTGCTTCATGCATATTAGGTTTTTTTATCCACTCTTCTTCAGGAACATCTTTCATTTTCTTAACTTTATACGATATTCTTTTCCTTTTGTGCTGAACAATCGTTCCAATATATACTTCGTTTGTCAATATTCTGTGGACAGCGTTGCTGTTCCACATTTTAATTTTTTGATTACCATTTTTATAATTTTCTTTTGATTCTGCTGGAGTTGGATAACCTTCATCAGTCAATATTTTAGCTATCTTTTGCTTGCCAAAACCTTCCATATATAATGAAAAAATTCTTTTGATTGCTTCAGTCGTAATATCGTTGGCAGGTACCAATCTATTCTTATTATTAGGATCCTTTTTGTATCCGTATGGAGCGAATGCACCGATGAATAAACCGTCTTTCATTTTGCTTCTAAGATTAAATCTAATTTTTTTTGATATATCTTTTGCATACATGTCGTTTACAACATTTCTAAATGGTATGCTATCATCTTCCCCATTTAATGTATCGATGCCATCATTTAAAGCAATGTATCTAACGCCGTACTCTGGAAAAATTTTTTCCAAATACTTTCCCATCTCAATGTAATCCCTTCCGAGGCGAGAAAGATCTTTAGTCACGATGCAGTTTACTAATCCTCTTTCCACATCTTCCATCATTCTTTTAAAATCATTTCTTTCAAACGTAGTACCACTTACACCGTCATCTATGTAAACATCGACAAGGTTCCAATTGTTCTCAAAAACATACCTTTTAAGCTCGTTTTCCTGCATTTTTATACTTTCACTATAACCTTTGTTAAGATCTTCTTTAGAAAGCCTGCAGTAAATGGCACAATCCCAAATTTTATTTAACATAGCACCCTCCTTAACAAATAACCACTACAACATATTATTTGATGCTTAAAGCTTGTTTAACGATTTGCTTTAATAAATCATCTAAACTTTTCCCTTTTTCATTAAAGACCCTCTCAACAACAATATTATCATCATCCATTTTATCTGATTTCTTTTTCTTTCTGCCCAATTGAACTGCCCCCCCTTTAAAATTCATCTTATACAATATATGAATCAATAATTTTTTTAATTTCAGAAAAAGCTTCCGTAATTCTATCCTCATAATAATATTGAAAAAAATCGCTAATCATGCTATTATAATAGGCGATATATACCCACCCGGTATATAAGGGTATCCCATAGAAGGAGGAATTTTACTGTGAATAATAATGACAAAGTAGCAATAATGCCTTGTGCAGGGATTGGGCAAATTTTTGGGCAAATAACAAGGGAAGTTGGATACAATCTTGTTGATGATTTATACCCTGAAAACACCGTTTTAGTGTGTCCACCAGCTTTAGCAGTAGATATTCAGGAAGATATAGATTTTATAAACGAATATCCTGTATTGGTTTTAAATGGATGTAAAGATCGATGCGCGACAAAATTGATTTTGCAAAAAGGCGGCCAAGTCGAAGCGGAAGTTTATCTTCCGGACATACTGAAGAAAGAAAAGATCTCGCTGAAAGATGAGAAAAGAGGAAAATTAGGTGAAAAATCTAAATTGGCCATTCAAAAAATGACTGAAGATGCCAGTATGTTAGTAAAAAATCTTTTAAATAGATAAAAATTAAGCATAGCAAACTAAGTTTATTCATTAGTTTCTATGCTTATTTTTTTATTTTCAAATTTTAAATACATTGAATGTTACATAGAATTATTTATTTTATTTGTACATATTATTTACTATAAATGATAGGCAGGGAGGGATATTTTTTGCTATTTAAAGGGTATCATAAAATAGCAATTCCTATTTTGTTGTTAATAGCCACAAGCATCTGGGGAATATTGTTTTTCAATAAAACATTATCTACTGTAGCAGACAACAAAGAAGAAATAAAGCCTTTTCTGGATGCTTTTTTTGAGTCAAGAGGAAGTGTACTTTTAAGCGGAAATATTAAAGACATAGAAAAATATTACGATGTTGCTAACACAAACGGCAAATGGGCATTAGAGCATGAAAAAAGGAGAATCGACTATGTAAAAGGATGGTCTGAAAAAAGAAATCTTAAATTCGTAGAAGCACAATCAATTTACAGAATCAAAAGTCTAAAAGTTGGTGAACAGTCTATATGGCTCTATTTGGTAGAGACGATGAAGATGGGCTACGAGTACAATGTAAAGCCTAATTTGATAAACTACATGGGGCTTGGGATTCGCCATTCCATTCAATTGGTTAAAATCAATGGCAATTGGGTGATACGCCGTGATTGGTATTACGATCCATTAGATGAAGATTCGGCATTTATAGATATTAGCCCTGCTGACGGGATAGCCACAGAAATATCGCCAACCAATACCACTCCTGCAGGAGACACCCAAAATCAAAAAAAAGGAAATTATGACAGAGAAGGTGCTGTCAGGTATGCTGATACATACGCCGGTGCTGCATGGGGCAGCGGAAATAACTATGAATACAACAAAAAATACAGAGATTACAATGGCATTGGTGGCGACTGCACAAATTTTGCTTCACAAGTCTTACACGAAGGGGGCGGACTAAAAATGGACTACATATGGAACTTTAACGGTCGTGACTCCAGTACGGCATGGGCACAAGCTCCTGCACTGTTTAACTACCTTATATACAATGGAAAAGGAAGGCTTATCGCACAAGGTACATACACAGACATGGTAAAACCATCGGATTCACACCCTGCAGGGGCGATACGGGAACTAAAAAAAGGCGATCTTATTTGCTATGAAGAAAAGGGTGAAATTGTTCACTTCGGCGTTGTAACTGGTTTTGATTCTTACGGAATTCCTGTCGTAAACACGCATACATCTGATAGATACCACGTTCCATTTGACTTAGGATGGGATAAGAAAGTCATCTATAGGTTTATCCACATAAATGATTAAAGAGAGGCAAGATCCTCTCTTTAATCATTTATGTCTGATCAAGACTTGTAAGAACATCATCAAAGACATCTATCCTGCATTTCTGATTTTTTACATCCCAATGAGTACATATTTCACAGCTTCTTGATGATAAGTTTGCCATAGACATCACTGAAGCCTTCCCTAAAGAACCATCATAGCTAAAATCAGGACACATTTCACCCACTGCTTTTAGCTGATCTCTATTAGCCATTTATATCACCGCCTGTACTTCTTTTTATCGCGTTTTCTATGTCTTCTGGCGTCATTCCAGTTGCATCAATTATTGGCGATCTTGTATACGTATTTTCAAAGCCAAGCATGTCTTTGTGTTGTCCTGTTATTACAATTGCATCATAATCATTTACGTTAATACCGCTTAAATTGCTATCTTGCTCAAGATTTACCACATCATATCCTTTACCAGTAAGGTATCTTTTTACATTTGAAAGCTCTCTTTCAACGGCTATCTTTTTCCCCATCAAAAACACCTCCAATAGCGAATACATAATTATTATTAGTTTAATGTGTCTTTTTATTCGCATAGGAGGACTATTAAAAGCGATAAAAACATTAAAAGCGCGGCCGCCGTCAATAACACTTTTCCCCATTGTGTCATATAAATAAAATCATATCTCCTCTCAGGAAGTTCAAGATTTCTAAATATTCTGCTGATAGTCCTCATATCATTAAACCAATATGATACATACAAAAAACCTCCAATAAGCCCTACAATACACCCGACAATAAAAAAATAGTTGCTGTAACTTACGTACGTAGAATGTATTCCATTTAAAGCAATATTAGCAATAACTGCAATAAGAGATAAAATTATACCCAGCAAAATACCTTTCAAGCTAACAACTCCTAAATACATTAATATCTACCTTTTTCTTCTCGAATAATTATATCATATTTTGATTATTGCTACATTTAATCTTAAGCAAATATAATATATCATATCAAATAATATCTTATAATTCTGTCGGCATACTCTGCTCTTTTATCCCATGAATTTTCTCGCGCCACTTCCATAAGCCTTTCCTTTTTCACGACGTCAATATTTTCAATGGCTTTTTTTATTAAATGCACAAATTCTTCCTTGCCATCGGCAGTGTAAATTCCATCGCATCTTATGATAGAAGGCAATTTGGAAGAAACAATTTGTTTTCCAGCGCTTAAGTATTCATACATTTTTATTGGATCGGCTCCTTCCGTCATAGAAGTTATTTTAAAAGGAATTATAGCAACATCAAAATACTGTAAATATTCTGGAAGAATATCATATTTTTTCTCTCCCAAATAAAAAATATTGTCTCTAACCGGCACTTTGCTTGTATTCAGATTAGGACCAATGTACACAAACTTGTACTCAGGACATTTTAAAGCAATATAATCCACTAAATCCCAATCTATCCATGTTGCTAATGCTCCTATATATCCAACTATAGGTTTACCTTCAGGCAAATCAAAAGGTCTTTCTGAAAAAATTTTGCTTGCTTTTTTAAAATGATCAAAATCCGCACCATTTGGCAACAAAAAAGTTCTTTTATTGGCTTTAATATTTATATTAAATAGTTTTTCAGATGAAGCAAATACTATATTGGCAGCTTTTTGCATTTCTTCAAAATTAAGCTTCCATTCTGTAAATTCTTCTGATGGATAATCTATAGAGTCAAATATCAAATATTTTTTCTTAAACATTTTTAAAAAACTGTAATTGGGAGGATATGATATCCATACTATTGGAATCTCTTTAAACTTTACACTGCCAATGTCTACACCATTTACAATGTATAAATTTTTCTTCACCTCTATTATTCCTCTATTATAACTATCATCAAAAGATTTATTAACATAGTAAACCGTATAATTTCTTTCAGACATACGGCTTAATATCTGCTGGGGTCTCTGATAAAGCCAATTAAAATTAATAGTAGGTGGATATATAATCGTCGCCATACAAATACCTCCTGCTAAATTTTCTAACTTTGTACCCATAATATTCAGAAAATCTCAATTTCGCTAATTCTAAAATCCACAAATATTGTTAATTTATTATCAAAGCAGGAATTTTAAACTTAATGTAGAATATAATTAATTGGCTATTTTATGAAGGAGGTGTTACTGGATTAAATGCACATAAAAAAGAAAGATGAGTACATAAACATAATGGTTGTGCCAAGCTCTAAAAAGGACATAAAAAGCTTTAAAATAAAGAGATCTGCTTTAAAAGCTTATATATTTGCAGCAACAGTACTTTTGATAGGCTTGTTTTCAACCTTTTTTTATTTTGCAGGAAAATACACATATCTTTCCGCTGCAGTTTATGAAAAAGACAAGATAATTGCAGAAAAAAATCAAAAAATAGCAGAAATGCAAGACATAAATCAATCTCAAGACAAAAAAATCGCCATGCTTAATGATAATGCCAAGAAAATAAGTGACAAAATGAAAAGCCTTGACGAGTTAGAGCAAAAAGTCAGGCGAATGGTAGGGTTAAGCTCACCAGAAACAAGTCGTGGCGGCATAACACGTGATTCAAGGAATCTAACTCTGGATGAAAAAACTACAAATGAACTTTCAAGCGAAATAGATAATAAAACGTACGAATACAAAGCACTGATAGATGACATAAGTAAAAGATTGGATTATCTTGCATCGCTGCCATCATCCTATCCCGTCGTAGGACCTATAACATCACCATTTGGAAGTCGCACATCCCCTTATGGCGAAAGCTCAGAATTTCACCCTGGAATAGACATTGCCGTTGGATATGGCACACCTGTTAAAGCAGCAGGCAAAGGCATTGTAACCTATGCAGGATGGCTTTCCGGATATGGAAATGTGGTCATGATAAATCATGGTTATGGAATCACTTCTGTTTATGGCCATAATTCTCAACTGTTAGTAAAAGTAGGACAAACTGTAAATAGGGGTGATGTCATAGCAAAATCTGGCAGCACAGGTCGCAGTACAGGGCCACACGTGCATTTTGAAATAAGGTTAAATGGCAATCCAGTTGATCCTATGAAGTATCTTAGCAAATGACGTATGATAGTTGCCAAACCCAAAAGGAGGTGTACTATGTTTCAAAGAAAAGATGCTAATACATTTGATGCAAATACTGATAAAATCGATACAATAATTGGCAAGAACACGAAGATAGAAGGAAACATCGTTTCTCAGGGCACTATGAGAATTGATGGAATCGTTACTGGAAAAGTCGAAGTAGAAGGTAATTTGATAGTCGGAGAAAATTCAAAAATAGAAGCTGATGTAAAAGCTGATAATATTTCAGTTTCTGGAGAGATAGTCGGAAATCTTACAATAAAAAATCAGGTTCAGATAACATCCACAGGAAAAGTGTATGGTGACATAGAAGTACAAAATCTCATCATTGACGAAGGTGCAATCTTTGATGGAAAATGTAAAATGAACAAAAAATCAGAAAAGAATGTGGATACTCAACAAAAGAAAAAAGATGTAAAATAAGGAGCTAAAGCTCCTTATTTTTGTATAAGTCTATGAAGTATCGCTGTGGCTTCTGCCCGAGTCGCAAAATTTTTTGGCATAAAGTGATATGTATCATATCCAGATATAATTCCTCTATTTGACAAAGCGACAATATCATCTTTAGCAAAGCTATTGTTTATGTCGATAAATGAACTATTAGAATATGGCTTATAACCATAAGCTTTTGCGATTATAGCAGCAATTTCTTCCCTTGTTATGTAATTATTGGGCCTAAAACTGCCATCACTATATCCACTTACTATCCCAAGTTTTTTAGCTGTGGCTATGGCATCTTTTGCAAAACTCTGCTGCGTATCCCAAAATCCTTCACCAGGAACTTCGTCAATTCCCATTACTCTTAAAAGCAATGTGACAAATTCTGCTCTTGTTATGTAATTATTAGGTCTATATGTACCATCACCATATCCGGAGACATATTTAAGCATCGCCATATCGTTGATATCATCTCTTGCCCAACTTGCAAATATGTCTCCGAAATAATCAACTGTATTTCCTTCAATAGCTTCCCAAAAATCCTGACTTTCGTAACCAAGCCTCCAAAAAGATATACTGTTTATCCCTACTGATGAAAGATAATCTAATTTCAACTTAAAGCTATAGGAATTTTCAAACCATACAGTATGCTTTACTCCATTTTTATAGTAAATATAGTAAGGTTCCTTATACACATTATCCCATAAGGCGTTGCCACCGTACATTCCAATCAAACTTTTTACATCGTCTTCTGTAACAGAAGTCGTTCCAGTTGAAGACCAATCGTATCCATAAGCCGGAAGCCCCATAACTATTTTATCCTTATCAATCGTCGATAAAGCATAGTTAGTGACATTTTGAAGCCAATCAAACGAGCAAATTGGGCCGCTGCTTCCACCTGACCAATGCTGATCGTAAGCCATTATGATAATTTTATCAGCTATCTTAGATATTGATGCGTAATCAAAGCCTCCAGCCCAAAGGCTTGATGGGCTGTCCGAAGTCATAGCAGGTATAGCAACAGTAAGCATTAAATTGTTAACTTCCAATTTTGATTTTAGATCCGATAAAAACTGGTTGTAGTTTTGTCTGTCGTTATATCCAATATTCTCAAAGTCAATGTTAACTCCTTTGTACCCACCGCTTTTTACTGCACCTACAATGTTATCAATCAAATTATTTCTTGCAGATGTATTATTTAATACGGAATGTATCAAACTATTGTCGAATGTCCCTCCCCGCATATTGTGAATAAGCAAAAGAGGTATCACGTTGTCTTTTATGGCTTCATCTTTTATCTCATCATTTTCAGTACCGTTTAAATTGCCGTTTTCATCAATGCCGTAAGTAAACGTTATTACGTAATTGATGTTTGATTCATTTTGCATAAAAGAATCGTAAGAACTGTTGTCTGAATCGTAATCATGTGTCGCATAAGCATACACAACCCTCGCCGATGCACTGGTTTTAGCGAAATTAAACAAAAACAAAGATAGAACTATAAAAGCTGCTATCAGCATAAAAAAAGCTTTTTTTATACGCATGCCAAAATCCCCCTTGTGCATTTTCAATATATATGATAACATTGGCAAGCATATATATTCAACCGTATAAATTTTCATAAAAAGGAAATGAGGCCCATAAAGGCCTCATCTATCCTTGAAACATATTTCTAGTATTATCGATATCCTGCTGGTTTGCATTGCTTACAGGATACCATCCTTTCTGTTTCATCAAATTGAATATCTCATAGTGGACATCGTGTTCTTCATTTAGTATATTCTTAATGTTGGAATATACATTTTGATTTGCGCTTTCTATACAAGCACTGTTATAAGATTGTAGTAAAAGTATTTCTGATTTTAAACAATCTGCAGTTATATCTTTATCAGTAAGAGTTGATGTTTGAGATGCACCCGCTGTATAAGTTTGATTCTTACTGCTTGCACTATTTAGATTCTGCATCGTAGTATTGTCAATCGCCTTGCTTATGCTACCTGCCGGCGAATAGTCATTAGGCATACCTGTAGCATTTATACTGCCAGTTGCAGTAGCAGTAGCGTTTGCTGATACATTTTTTAAATTGGAATTTGTATATGAATCTATTTGTTTGCTAATACTGCCACCCGACATATCCGGCATAGCTGCCGAATTCATGGCAGTAGTATTTACTTTTGCACTTTTTCTACCCATTTATATCACTCCTATTTCAATAAATTTAATAAAGAGTTGTAATGATTTTGATGCACGTTTATATTTTTCTGAAATAGATTTTTAAGCTGTGGATCTGTCACTTGATTCACAGCCGTCTGATACTTCTTTATTATCAATTGCTCTGATGCAAGTTCATCCGAAATATATCCAAGTTCTTTTTGAGTTAATGTCATATTTTTACCTCCTCCACAATTGTTTTTGCATATTTATTATTTGTAGTTGATTCTTTTTAATTCAAAAAAAAGCGCATTAAAGCGCTTTTAAACGATTGGAATATATTCACTATTTCCCGCCTCATCAATATCTTTAATCACTTCCTCAATAGTCAGTATGCCTTTTCTTATTTTATCTGCTTCACATGACGCATAGCTTAATCTTATATGTGAATCGTCTATTTTATTGGAAAAAAATATACTCCCTGGAACAATAGAAACGTTTCTCTCAATACATTTTAAATATATCAATTTAGCAGAAATATTTTTTTTCAATTTTAACCAAAAATAAAATCCCCCATCTGGAATATTAATCTCAAAATAACTATTGTCAGCCAAAAGGCGTTTCATCTCATCAAACCTATTTCTCATGATTTTTTTAAATCTTTCTACGTGTTTTTCCCACATTCCTTCCCTCAAATAAATCTCAAACGCTCTTTGCATCAAGCCGGAAGTTGATAGATCTGTAACATATTTGGCTTCAGCAAAAGAATTTATAAGATTTTTAGGAGATAATATAAATCCTAATCTCAATCCAGGCATGTATATCTTAGAAAAACTTTTTATATATATTACCCTGTCGTATTTGTCATAAGCTTTTAATGGTAAATGTTTGTTATTGCTGAAATTCAACTCATTTGAAAAATCGTCCTCCACGATATACGTATCATACTTGTATGCAATCTCAATTAGTCTTTTCATCTTTTCTACGCTGTATGATATACCAGTTGGATTTTGAAAAACCGGCATAGTGTATATTAATTTTGGTTTGAAAATCTTAAGCTTCTCCTCTAACGCATCTATATTGATTCCGTCTTTCTCAAGCTCTATATCCACAATTTCAGCACCTCTTGATTTAAAAGACGCTATGGCCCATGAATACGTAGGTGACTCAACCAAAACACAATCACCAAAATTTACCAACGCCTTTGATACAACGTCTATTCCCTGTTGTCCACCCGATATGATTTGCACATCTTCGAAATCGATGTTTACCTCATCTTTCTTTATAAACTCAGCAATGACTTTTCTGAGTGGCATATATCCCTTTGTATCTTGATATTCAAATGCGTATCCGCCATCTCTCTCCAAAACTTTGTTTATAATCACTTTAAAATCGTCAACCGGAAACAACTCAGGATTTGGAGATGATGATGAAAAATTTATCATGTTTTTATTTACAAGTATCTGTCCGTGTTCCAAAGCTTTTATATCTTCGATAGACACATCTGATTGTCTGACTGTCTCTGATACATACGTTCCGCTTCCGACTTTTTTGTCTATATACCCATTTGCCTCAAGTAGCCTATATGCATTTATAACAGTAACATTGTTTACGCCCAATTCTTTGGCTAAAGAACGTATGGTTGGCAGTTTGTAGCCTGGTGGTATACTGCCATTTTCAATGTATTTTTTAAATTGATTAAAAATCTGTATATAAAGTGGAGTAGACTTGCTTTTATCTACTGAAAAATTCACCATCTTCAACACCTCTTAATTTGTTTCGATACAATTTAATGATAACATAAATAATGACAATTTTGTACAAAATAATTTGCAAGAAAAAAACTGTAAAGAAGGTGGAAAAATGTTCTTATTGTTAAAAGGCGCAGAAGTTTACACGCCAAAATGCATAAGCAAAATGGATATACTTACCTGCAACGAAAAAATTGTAAAGATAGCAAAAAATATAGATATAAAAGATCTTCCTGAACTTTCAACCGTCGATTTAAGCGGGAATATAATTGTACCTGGTTTTATTGATCAGCATGTGCATATTGCAGGTGGTGGCGGCGAAGGAGGTCCTGCGACAAGAACTCCTGAGATAAAACTGACCGATCTAACAAAAGCAGGCATTACCACAGTTGTAGGGCTTTTAGGCGCAGATGGCATAACAAGAAGCATGACAGAATTGCTGGCAAAAGCAAGGGCACTGGAAGAAGAAGGCCTTACCACCTATATATACACAGGTGCTTATGAGCTTCCTACGAGAACACTTACCAATAGCGTTAGATCTGACATAGCGATAATCGATAAAGTGTTAGGCACCGGCGAAATCGCAATATCCGATCACAGATCGGCTCAACCAACAGAAGAAGATTTGACAAAACTTGCTGCAGAAGCCAGAGTTGGCGGGCTGTTAGGAAATAAACCGGGAATTGTGCATTTGCACGTTGGTGATGGCATAAGAGGTCTTACGCCTATCATAGACATCGTCAAAAATACTGAAATACCCGTCACACAGTTTATTCCAACACATGTAAATAGAAATGATCATCTTTTTTCACAAGCGATGAAATTTTTAAAGATGGGAGGCCGTATCGATTTAACATCAGATATAAAACCTGATGAAAACTCCAAAACTGCACTTAAGCCAATAGATGCAGTAAGAAAAATTGTAGAAAACAATCTTCCATTGGATAATGTGACTATGAGCTCTGACAGCAACGGAAGCATACCTGTGTTTGACGAAAACAAAAAACTTATTAAAGTCATGGTTGGAAGTACATTAACACTTTATAGAGATTTAAAAGAGATAATAACAAATGGTGTCTTACCACTTGAAACTGCCATAAAAATAATAACTGAAAATGTGGCTAAAGTGCTTCTTCTATACCCAAAAAAAGGTTGTATAAAAGAAAACTCTGATGCCGATTTAGTAGTTTTAGATAAAAATTTAAACATCTCATCAGTCATAGCAAAAGGACAATTTATGATTAAATTCAACGAGATAGTAAAAAAAGGCATATTCGAATGAAAGGACATTTTTAAAAATGTCCTTTCATTATGTTTATCAAAAATCAATAATTCCTCTTCAACACATCGTCAGCAATATCCATCATCAAATTCTTCTGCTCGCAGTCTGGCATAATTTCCAAGTATTTAACAGCTTTTTTTACATATTTGACAGCAAGTTCTTTTGAGTAATCTATACCACCACTCAATCTTACTTCCTTTATTATGTGATTCACATCTCTTCTGCTTAAATCTCTTTTTTTCAAAATTCCCTCAATCGCCTTCTTGCGATCCGTTTTAAGCGCATAAATAAGAGGCAATGTGTAAATTCCATTTAATAAATCACTGCCTAAAGGCTTTCCTACGATTCTCTCTACACCTTCGTAATCAAGAATATCATCAACAATCTGAAATGCAACACCTATTTCTAATCCAAAGTGCCTCATAGCTCTTATCATTTCTTTCGTAAGTCCCGCCTGTGATGCACCAGATTCACAGCTAATTGCGAACAATAAGGCAGTTTTTCTGTAAATCCTTTTTAGATATTTCCTAATGCTCAAATCAAGATTGTATCTATTGTCAAATTGTTCAATTTCGCCCTCACAAATAGCTTTAACGCCTCTTGCGATCAATTTTAGATTTTCCTTGGAAATAATATCAGCTATCAAGTTAAAGGCTTGGCTGAATAAAAAATCACCAGTAAAAACTGCTGTTTCTTTACCGTATTTGCTTTGAATCGACTTTCGTCCACGCCTCATCTTTGAATCATCAATGATATCATCATGTATAAGCGTAGCCATGTGCATTATCTCTATAGAAGCAGCTATTGGAATGATTTTCTCCTCACTGTATTCACCCATTCTGGCAATAGCTATGACAAGAAGCGGCCTTATCCTTTTACCTCCAGATAAGACTAAATCATCAATCGCTTTTTTTATAGTTGGAGAATTAGTCTTGATATTTTCCAAAATAAATTCATCTATCTTTTTCATGTCTTCCTTGACAAACTCATATTTATCAAACAAAATAAACACCTACCACTTAGAATCGTATTTAACGTTTTTGATGTATTTTTTAAAATAGTTAGCCACAAGTCCTGTGAAAACCCCCATTATGATTCCAGCAATCATGAGTACAGGCAAATAAGAAAATATTAAAAAATTGTTTATGATTAACGCCGCAACAAATAGCTGACCTACATTGTGGGCAACAGAGCCAAAAACACTTACACCAACTAAGCTGAAGTATTTGCTGTATCTCTTATAGACAAAAAACATAATGCATGCACTCAAAATACCACCGGATACACTGTACAAAAATGACGTTAAATTTCCAACAAGCAATTGCGCTAACAATGTCCTCATGATGACAACAATGAGAGATTCCTTAAATCCAAACAGCAATATTGTCACTAAAGTGACTATATTAGCAAGCCCGATCTTTATCCCTGGAACAGGAATAGGAACGGGAATAAAGCTTTCAACAATGTTCAAAACCAATGCTTGCGAAACTAATATAGAAATATATACAAGTTTTTTATTAGACAGTTTTGTGCCCTCCAATCCTATAAAACACATCATAATTTATTATATTTGTTTTTTTATATTTAATCAACTGATATCATTTACTAAAAAATTTTTGTTTGTTAAATAATTATGCTATAATCAAGATGATAGATAATTTTAACAGGAGGTTTTTATATGAGCACTAAAGTAATAGTGTTGGGCGGAGGATTTGGAGGAGCTACTGCTGCACAAAAACTTGATAAATATTTACTTAACGACGATGTAGAAATAACACTTATCGAAAAAAATGATAGTCAGACATACCTTACAGAGTTGCACGAAGTAGCTGGAAATAGAATAAAGCCTGAAGGCGTAAAAGTATCATTGAAAGAAGCATTAGAGTACACGCGCGTCAAGATTGTACAAGATGAAATAAACAAAGTTGATATAGAAAACAAAAAATTGTACTCAGAAACGTCTGAGTATGATTACGATTATCTTATAATAGCTTGTGGCAGTGAACCAGCTTATTTTGGAATTCCTGGCATGAAAGAGTATGCTTTTACATTATGGTCTTTAAAGGACGCTGAAAAAATAAATAAGCACATTCGCGAAATGTTTAAAAAGGCACAATATGAAACAGACAGACAAAAAAGAGCAAAAATGCTTACATTTATAGTTGGCGGCGGTGGTTTTACAGGAGTAGAGATGATAGGCGAACTCATGGAGTGGGTAGATAGGCTGTGTAAAGAGTACAGAGTTTCAAGAGATGAAGTTAGATTAACTCTTGTTGAAGCATTGCCTAAAATTTTGCCTACGGTCAGCAGGGAAAATTTAGTTCAAAAAGTAGTGAATTTCCTCAATAAAAATGGCGTAGAAGTCAAGACAAACTCCATGATCACAAGTGTTACACCAGATGGCATCACATTAAAGACAGGCGAAGAAATTCCTACAAAAACGCTGATTTGGACAGGCGGTATTCAAGGAAATAGCTTCGTCGCCAATATCGGACTTAATACAGATAAAAAAGGAAGAATCGTAGTAAATAAATACATGGAGTCATCTAATCCGTATGTATATGCCATCGGCGACAGCGCTTCCTATGTAGGAGAAGATGGAAAACCTATGCCTGCTTTAGTTGAATCTGCTTTGCAATCTGCTGATGCCGCTGCATACAATATCGCCGCCTCCATTAAAAATATGCCAAAGAAAGAGCTTAAACTAAATCTTCACGGAAATATGGTATCTGTAGGAAGAAGATTCGCCATCGCAGAACTTTCTGGCATAGGCGGGCTGTCAGGATACCCAGCTACGTTTATGAAACACATAGTAAACATGCATTACTTATTTGGTTTAAGCGGCCTTGGCATGTGCGCACAGTATATAAGAGATCAGTTTATCGATGTACCTGATAAAGGCAAATTAAGCATAATTGAAAATCATGTAGCTGTTACTACAAATATGTTTTGGCTATCACTCATGAGGGTCTTCTTAGGTTTAATGTGGATAATAAGCGGCATACAACACATACAAGAAGGTTGGCTGTCATCAGTCAAATTATCTGCTGGCGCGTCAGCAGCTCCAATGCAAAATGTGCCTGCATGGTATGGATGGTTTATGGAAAAGTTCATATTGCCTCACGCCATATTCTTCCAGTCGTTGATAACATTGTCTGAAATAGGTATTGGCCTTTTGCTTGTTGCAGGATTATTTACGTTTATTGCTGCACTTGGAACCATATTCCTTCATATTAATTTCTACTTATCAGGTATGGCGACATTCAACAACTGGTGGTACGTCATAACCGCCATAGCTATAATGGGCGGCGCCGGAAGATCATTTGGTCTCGACTACTATGTAATGCCTTGGCTTTCAAAAGTATTAAAACATTGGGTAAGAAGAAAAAAGCTAAAACTTAATGTATTTTAATAAAGAGGCTGTAGGAAATCTCCTATAGCCTTTTCTTTATTTACTCAGAAATATATTTTAAGCTCTTTTCATTTAATCCCAAAGAAAAAAACTTAAGCACAAATACGTTTTTATGTGCTTAAGTTTTTTTTACGAGTATTTTGTCAATATCCTCTCTGCTATGACTTCCATAGGAAGTGTTGAGTCCATGCTCATCTTTCTCATCAAAGTATAAGCTTCTTCCTCATCAAGTTTTTTTACTTTCATCAACAACCCTTTAGCTCTCTCTATTTTCTTGCGGGCTTCTATTTGCTTTTTTAAGCTTTCTATTTCATTTTTTAAAGATAAATACTTCTTGTGATTTTCTATCACAAATTCAGTAAGGCTTAATAAAACAGCTTTATCAATTGGCTTCAATAGATAAGCGAATACAGAATAATTTTTCACTTCTTCAATAAAACCTCTTTGAATGGTCTGTGTCATCAATATGACAGGTGCCACATTATCGCTATCGATAATATGCGCTACTTCGTAAGCATTCATTCCAACAATGCCCATGTCCACCAAGACGAGATCAGGCATCAATGATCGCGAAAGCCTTACTGCGCTTCCACCGTCTCTTGCTTCATATACCAGGTGACCGCTGGATAAAAGCATCCCTTTAAGCATACTTCTGCTGTAATCATTGCTATCAGCAATTATGATGCGCCATTGACTCATGAGAACACCTACCTTAAAACTTAGTAAGGTATTGGTCTATCTCCCACCTTGTGACGTAAGTCCTGTAGGAATCCCACTCAGACCATTTTGCCTCAACATATTTATTGTATATGTGTTCGCCTAATGCATTTTTTATAACCTCATCTTTTTCTAAAATGGTTAAGGCTTCTTCTAAAGATTCAGGCAATTTCTCTATGTTCAATTCATTCAGCTCAGTTTCGCTCATTTCATAAATATTTTTATCAACTGGCGATGGTGGATCTATCTTATTTTTTATGCCATCGAGTCCTGCAGCTAACGAACAAGCTAATGCCAAGTACGGATTGTTAGAAGGATCAGGTGATCTAAGCTCTATCCTTGTTGAATTTCCTCTTTTAGCAGGTATCCTTATGAGGGGACTTCTATTTCTTCCAGACCAGGCAATGTAAACAGGAGCTTCAAAACCAGATACAAGCCTTTTGTATGAATTTACTGTAGGATTTGTTATGGACGTCAATGCCTTTGCATGTTTCAAAAGGCCTCCAATGTAGTAATAGCAATCTTTGCTAAGGCCCATCTGGTCGCTTGGATCGTAAAATGCATTTTCACCATTTTTCATAAGAGACTGATTTAAATGCATACCTGAACCTGCAATCCCGTACACAGGTTTAGGCATAAATGTCGCATGGAGTCCATGTTTTTGAGCTATTATCCTTACTACCATTTTAAATGTCATAACATTATCTGCCGTTGCAAGCGCATCATCGTATTTAAAATCTATTTCATGTTGTCCTGGACCTACTTCATGGTGTGATGCCTCTATTGCAAATCCCATCTCTTTAAGTGTAGAAACCATTTCCTTTCGGGCACTTTCTCCTAAATCAACTGGTGCCATATCAAAATATCCTGCTGCATCCTGAGTGATTGTAGTAGGATTTCCTTTTTCATCTGTCAAAAACAGATAAAATTCACACTCTGGCCCTACATTCATTGTATAACCTAATTTTTTTGCTTCTTCTAAATTTTTTTTGAGAATATACCTCGGATCCCCCTCAAAGGGCGTACCATCCGGATTGTATATATCGCAGATAAGCCTTGCCTCTACGCCGCTTGTTGTCCTCCATGGAAATATTACAAAAGTATCTGTATCTGGCCTTAAATACATATCAGACTCCTCGATTCTGACAAATCCATCTATTGATGAGCCGTCAAACATTATTTCATTGTTTAAAGCCTTATCCAGCTCTTCAATAGGAATCGAGACATTTTTCATGACGCCGAAAATGTCGCTAAACTGTAAATGAATAAACTCAACACCACGCTCTTTGGAAATCCTCAATACATCTTCTACACTGTATTTGTTTCCCATAACAATCCTCCTTAAATTAAAATAGGTGTACTCAATTAAGGACATTATCTTCCTTCATTGAGGACACCATTGCCCATCTAAAAATATGACTTTACAAGATTATAACATATGTATTTCAACATAACAATATCATTCGTCCTTTTTTTCAAGTTCAACATCTATTCCATCTATTACACCAGATACGAGATTGAAAATCCATGTTCCAAAAGCGCTAATTAGCGCCAACATCACCCCATAAATTATTCCAAATATGAGTCCTCCAAATACACCCAAGCCAAAAAATCTAGCATCTCCTATACTCCCGAATAAACCTCCAATTAAACCCAAAACAGCTCCAATTATAATGCCGTACAACAATGTAAACTTAAAGACAGAAAAAACAGACACTTTTTTGATCTTATAATTCCACATACACACTCTCCTTTCCTGTAGCCTTCAGCTACTACATTATAATTATATTATACCATAATTTTCTTATGCAAGTACAAAAATTTACAACCTTACAAATTTTAAAAAAATTATACAGTCATTAAATTAAATCATACTGGCAATACTATCTATTGAGGTGATTCTATGAAAAAGTATCGTAAAATTTTCTGCATATTATTGATATTTATTTCAGTATTTCAGCTTTCTGCTTGCAAGAATAAGCAAAAAAAGCCCATTCCGCAGAAAAAGCCCAGTACGACTCAAAAAATGTCTACACCAAAAGAGCTTACTAAAATCGAAAGCGACATCGACACGATAATAAAAGAAGCTAAAAAACTTAAAGAATCCCAGAGTGGCAAAAGCACTCAACAATCAGCTACAACATTAGCACCTCAGAATAAAAAGCAAAGTTCTTCAAAAAGTCAAGATGGC
This sequence comes from Thermoanaerobacterium aotearoense, assembly GCF_009905255.1. Classification (NCBI taxonomy): domain Bacteria; kingdom Bacillati; phylum Bacillota; class Clostridia; order Thermoanaerobacterales; family Thermoanaerobacteraceae; genus Thermoanaerobacterium; species Thermoanaerobacterium aotearoense. Next base: position 1,709,500 of record NZ_CP047602.1, read on the forward strand.
GGAAAATCTAATGAAAAAGGTGCTAATAAAAAACAGCAAAAGCAGCCACCAGAAGAAAAATCATGGAGCGCAATAGATAAAACTGTAAAAGATATACATACAAATTGGAATGCTTTAAGCCCTATTGCTGCAAAAGCTGGAGCCAGTTCTGATTTAGTAAACAATGTAAGTACATCAATAAATATTCTGACTACAAAGTCCTCCAGCAAATCTTTAGATGATACAATGATTGCCGCAAATAATGTCTACAAATTTGTGCCTGAAATTGAAAATTACTTTAAGACAACAACACCACCAGATATTAAAAAACTTAGATTTTACAGCAGAGACATCGAGTTTAATTCGTCTTTAGGCAAATGGGATATTGCATTAAAAGATATAGATGATATAAAGGCGATTTGGAAAAACATAAGGATAAAACTGCCTAAAGACGCTAAAAATGCTTCAGATAAATTTGATGCAGGTCTTAGTGAATTGGAAAAAGCTGTACAGTCAAAAGACAGCACCATCACCAAAATCAAAACAAGCGTTTTAGAGACAGACATTAAATCGCTTGAAAAAGCCTCAAAGTCACAAAAATAACCTCTTTTAGGGGTTATTTTTGTATAACCTTATTTTATTGACTTCATATAATAATAATGATATATTTTAAATAACAAACTTACTTTATTGCACTATATCAATGAATTTTTATTTTTAAGGAGGATAATAATGGGAGTCAATGTAGCAATCGTAGGTGCGACTGGCCTCGTAGGAAGAACGTTTATTAAAGTTTTAGAAGAGAGAAATTTCCCGGTGGACAATTTGTATTTGTTCGCCTCAAAAAGAACTGCTGGCCAAAAGCTTACATTTAAAGGAAATGAATACACTGTAGAAGAATTGACAGAAAAAAGCTTTGATAGAGACATAAAGATAGCATTATTCTCAGCAGGCGCTACAGTAAGTAAAATGTACGCTCCTATAGCAGCAGAAAAAGGAGTAACAGTCGTTGACAACTCCAGCGCATGGCGAATGGATGATAATGTACCACTGGTAGTTCCTGAAGTAAATCCACAAGATATTAAATGGAATAAAGGTATAATAGCAAATCCTAATTGTTCAACGATTCAAATGGTAGTCCCGCTAAAGCCCCTTCATGACAGATACAAAATCAAGAGAATTGTCGTCTCAACGTATCAAGCGGTATCTGGTGCGGGTAAAAAAGGCGTCGATGACCTTGAAAGAACATTAAATGGTGAAAAAAATCAATGTTTCCCTTATCCTATAGCATATAACTGCATTCCACATATAGATGTTTTTTTGCCTGATGGATACACTAAAGAGGAGCTTAAGATGATCAATGAGACAAAAAAGATAATGGGTGACAACTCTATAAAAGTATCACCTACGACGGTTAGAGTACCCGTTAAGAATTCCCACAGCGAAAGCGTCAATATCGAATTTGAAAAACCTTATCAAATGGAAGACTTAAGAAGCGTTTTAAAAAATGCTCCTGGAGTCGTTTTAATGGACGATCCGGAAAACAACATATACCCAGTTGCAACAATCGCAACAGGACATGATGAAGTATTTGTAGGAAGATTAAGACGTGATGAAACAGTCTACAGCGGATTAAATATGTGGATTGTGGCTGACAATATAAGGAAAGGCGCCGCATCTAACGCTGTGCAAATTGCCGAGCTTTTGATTAAATAATGTCTTTATGTTCTGAGAAAGGATGATAAATGATGCCAGTATTTAAGGGTTCAGGTGTTGCCCTCGTTACTCCATTCACTGAAGACGGAGTTAATTTTAACAAGTTAGAGGAACTTTTAGAATGGCATATAAAAGAAGGTACAGATGCTGTAATAATATGTGGCACGACCGGTGAATCGTCAACAATGACAGATAAAGAAAAAATGGATACGATCAAATTTGCGGTTGACAAAGTAAAAGGTCGCATTCCTGTCATAGCTGGAACAGGCAGCAATGATACGCGACACAGCATTGAACTAAGCAAATATGCTTCAACTGTTGGCGCTGATGCTCTACTTGTCATAACGCCGTACTACAATAAGACTACTCAAGCAGGACTTGTCAAACATTTTACAGAAATCGCAAAAAATGTTGATAAGCCAATAATAATATACAATGTTCCAAGTAGAACGGGTATGAATGTAAAACCAGAAACATACTTAGAAATATGCAAACACGTTGACAATGTTGTTGGTGTAAAAGAAGCCAGCAGCGATATAGTTCAAATAGCTGAAATAGCGCGAATAATGGGCGATAAATTTGAAATATACTCAGGAAATGACGATCAGGTCGTGCCAATACTATCATTAGGCGGCATAGGTGTAATTTCCGTCACTGCAAATATCGTGCCTAAAAAAATACACGAAATGGTAATGCTGTTTTTGAATGGAAATATAGAGGCCGCAAGAAAATTGCAATTGGAATTAAATCCTTTAAATAGTGTCATGTTCATAGAAACGAATCCAATTCCAGTCAAGACAGCAATGAATTTAATGGGTTTCAATGTCGGACCGTTGAGGCTTCCTTTAGTCGATATGTCCGAAAAGAATCTAAGCACACTAAAATCTACATTAAAAGAATTTGGGCTAATATAAGGAGGCCGTATTAATGATAAGAGTGATAATAAATGGTTGTTGTGGAAAAATGGGCAAAGTAATCGCAAATATGGCTTCACAAAACCCAGACTTTGAAGTTGTTGCTGGAATCGACCAAAATCAGTGTCAATGCGGATTTCCTGTGTACAAAAGTCTTGATGAAGTAGATGTGGATGCCGATGTAGTAATAGATTTTTCATATCATACGGCTGTGCCACAATTGCTAAAAGCCGCCGTAAGCAAAAATTTACCTGTTGTCGTTGCAACAACAGGTCTTGATGAGGAAGAAATTAATTCTTTAAGAGAAGCATCTAACCATATTCCCATATTTAGGTCTGCTAATATGTCGTTAGGCATCAATGTACTTATAAGTTTAGTCAAAGAAGCCGCAAGAGTCTTAAGTGACAATTTTGATATAGAGATACTTGAGATGCACCACAACATGAAAAAAGATTCTCCCAGTGGAACAGCATTATTGATTGCAGATGCCATAAATAGCGTTTTGGCCGATAAAATGGAATATGTGTACGGTAGGCACTCAAATATAGATAAGCGGAATAAAAATGAAATAGGTATCCATGCGTTAAGAGGTGGCACCGTAGTAGGTGAACATGAAGTGATTTTTGCTGGTCACGATGAAATCATCAAGATTAGCCATTCAGCAAGATCAAGAGAAATATTTGGAAATGGCGCACTTTTAGCAGCTAAATTTTTAATAAATCAAAAACCTGGACTTTATGACATGGAATCACTTGTCAAGAAAGGATGATGACTTTTGAATTCAAAAGATGAATTGACAAACCCTTATGAAATAGCAAAATTCATAAAGGAATCTAAAAAATCCACACCAGTAAAAGCCTACATAAGCGGAAATATAGATGTAGACGAAAAAACATTTAAAGTTTTTGGCACCGATAATTTCAAAATAATCTTCGGAGAGTTAGAAGATGTAAAAAAACTTTTAGATGAAAACAAAGACAAAATTAAGGATTATCACCTCGAATACGATAGGAGAAATTCTGCAATACCATTGTTGGATATAAAAGACTTAAATGCTCGAATTGAACCAGGCGCTATTATAAGAGACAGAGTAAAAATAGGAAAAAATGCAGTAATCATGATGGGTGCCATCATCAATATAGGGGCTGAAATTGGCGAAAACACAATGATAGATATGAATGCCGTTGTTGGTGCAAGAGGAATAATCGGAAAAAATGTCCATGTTGGCGCTGGTGCAGTCATAGCAGGCGTGTTGGAGCCACCAAGCAGTATCCCCGTTATCGTGGAAGACAATGTACTCATAGGCGCCAATGCCGTCCTTTTAGAAGGTGTCAGAGTTGGTCACGATGCTGTTGTAGCAGCAGGGTCTGTCGTCACAGAAGACGTACCTCCAAACACTGTCGTGGCCGGTGTTCCTGCTAAAATTGTCAAAATCAAAGACGAAAAAACCAGAGAAAAAACTAAACTATTGGATGATTTAAGAGGTTAGAAAAACCCGGCTAAGCCGGGTTTTAAAATTCTATTCCGTATCTGGCGGAAATGCCTTTTTCAAAAGGATGTTTGACTAACTTCATTTCAGTTACAAGATCTGCATTGTCAATAAGCTCTTTAGGAGCATTTCTTCCTGTTAAAACCATCTCCATTGTGTCTGGCTTCTCCTTCATAAGTTTAAGTACATCTTCTACAGAGAAAATATTGTTCTGTATTACCCCCATTATTTCGTCTAATATGAGCATATCGCATTCTTCATTTTTAATGACATTTTCTATAAAGTCATAAGCTTTATGCATCTCATCCCTAAGTACATTTTTTTCGTTCTCATCCATTTGAAAAAAGAATTTTTCACTTGACTGAAATCTAAACACTTTAAAGTTTTCTAAGTTTTTCAAAACATAAAGCTCTCCTGTATCTCTACCTTTTAAAAATTGAACCATATAGACTCTAAAGCCTCTGCCTAAAGCTCTTATGGCAAGACCTATGGCAGCAGTCGTCTTGCCTTTCCCATCACCTGTATATATTTGAATCAGACCGTTTTTCAATGGAATCTCCCCTTTTGTATGTAGATATCTATTCTTCTTTCAGCGCTAAATCATCCTTATTCACTTTTTCCATTTTTGTTATGGATACTTCATAGGCAGTTCTCGTTATAATTTCATTATTATCTCCTTTTTTTTGATATTCTCTGCTTTGCACTCTTCCCCACAGCTTTATGCGATCGCCAACTTTCAATTTTTCACAAAATCTGGCATTTCTTCCCCATGCAATTACAGGAATGTAGTCAGACTTGCTGTATGGTCTATTGACAGCCACAAGCAAATCGGATATTTCTCTTCCAAATGGAGTTGTTCTATAAACAGGCTCCTTGCATATAAATCCATCTAAAAATATCTCATTAGGATTTTTAATGCTTTCATCGTCGCTTACGACTATAATGTCCCTTGCAAAAATGGTCAATATCAACCTATTTTTACCACCATTTGGCGACTGCCTATTGTAAGACCTAAGCTGTCCTTCGATTTTTACCTTAGTGCCTGGAGCTAAATTTATACCTTCAAATAGCCTGTTTGAAATAGTGATTGGAAGCATATCCTTTGCATCACTTAGTCTTGGCACTTCAAGAGTGAAATTATAAAACTGCTCTCCATAAAGCTCGTGACTAAATTCCAAGTCATTTACAATTTTACCAGCTAAATTAACCATGTTATTCCCCAATATATTGCCTGCCATCTGTTTACTCTCCCTTCCATCATGTGTACCTTCTTAAAATATAGATATTATCAAAGAAGAGCATTTATGACAGGTTTATTAAAATATTTAATCGTTTTACATAAATAAACTTCATTGAACCACCCAACCTCAATACGAAGTATTGCAAAAAAATTTTAATATTATTTTTCTCAACATTATCAAAATAATATCATTAATTTTATTTTTTTGCAATTATTATTGTACAAGTTAATAAAATTTTATTGTTTTTTATGTTGCCTTCCTTCGTGATCAATATAGTAATTTTCCTTATATATTAACTGACTTATAGGAACTATTTGATATCCATTTTCTTTCAGCTTATCGATAATGTACGGTATTGCCTCAGGTGTAAATTGGCCATTATTATGAAATAGAATAATAGAACCTTTTTTGACATTTGGCAATACTCTATTTATTATCGCCTCCGTATCAAGGCCTCTCCAATCAAGCGAATCCACATCCCACTGTATGGTATAATATCCTAAACTCTTTGCTATCTCAATGACTTTATCATTGTAATCACCGTATGGAGGTCTAAATAAGTAAGGCTTTCGTCCAGTGATCTTTACAAGTTTCTCCTCACAGGCCTTTATCTCATCTACCATTTCTGAATCGCTTAACTGCGTCATGTGGGGATGTGTATTGCTGTGGTTTTCCACATCATGACCTTCTTCGTAAATTTTTTTTACAAGATCAGGATATTTATCAATCCAAAGTCCTGTCAAAAAAAATGTAGCCTTTACATTTTTATCTCTTAATATCTGCAAAAGTCTTTCTGTCTTATCACTGCCCCATGATGCGTCAAACGATATAGCAACCCTCTTGTCAGGAATATCAACACTGTAAATAGGAAGCTGTCTATTTATATTAAATAGCGTATTTATAACAGGTGGAACGCCGTAATTTGTGTACAAAATAGATATAAATGCTAATACAAAAACAGCTAATAAGTTTATGATGACGCTTTTCTTGATATAATATATCTTCACAAAAAATAACCTCCCAACTACGAATCTATAATAAATTTATTCCTTTGGGAGGTTATTATTACTATTTTATAGCAAGTTTAATATTGCCGATGAATCACTTAAGTCTTTTAAAACAATATCTGCCTCTTTCACCGTTTCATAATTGCCAACTCCGATAGATAGCATCCCAGCTCTATTTATAGCTTCGATTCCAGCTTTAGAATCCTCTATTCCTATACATAATTTAGGTTCAACATCAATTCCATAAGCAGCATTTAAAAAAATTTCTGGATCTGGTTTGCCATTCTTTATTTTATTCGCATCAACGATATAATCGAATGTTTCTATTAATCCAAGGTTTAAAAGCACAGTTTTTGCATTTTTGCTTACAGAAGCAACAGCCATTTTTATTCCTCTATTTTTTAATTCCTTTATTAAATCTAATACGCCAGGAAGTATGTCCTTAGGTGTTATTTCCTTTATCATCTCTTTGTAGTATTCATTTTTTTTATCGGCCAGACGGTGCTTTTCTTCTTCACTGAAAGATTTATCGGTATTTTTTAAAATTATCTCCAACGACTCAATTCTGCTGATGCCTTTTAAGTTTTCATTTATCTTCCTGTCAAAATATACATTTAATTCATCAGCTAATTTTTTCCACGCCAAGTAGTGGTATTCTGCAGTATCCGTTATTACACCATCTAAATCAAATATCACTCCTTTGTATTTAACATCTTTATCTATCAACTTTTTTCACCTCTTTTTCAACCGTATTACCTTTTAAAAGCATTATTTCTTCATCATACACGCTAATTTTCAACATCTCGCCTTCAACCAACAAAAATGATGCCTTTTCTTGAGTAATATTTACATGTATTTTGCAATTTTTATATCTGATATTGTAGGATAGTGACCTCCAGCTTTTAGGTATATTAGGCATAAAATGAAGTCCATCAGGATATGTCATCATTCCACCAAATCCGCTTATAATTGCACTCCACGCTCCAGCCATACAAGCAGTGTGTATCCCATCTTTAACATTTCCATTGTAATCATCTAGATCCATTCTCGCTGTCAGCATAAAATATTCATAGGCTTTGTCATAATATCCAATCTCATTAGCAAGAATGCTGAATATTGCTGGAGACAACGATGAATCATGAGTCGTTATTGGCTCATAGTAATCATAATTTCGTTTAACCTCGTCAATGCTAAATAATTCTCTTCTTAGGTACATAAGTAACAGTACATCGGGCTGCTTGCATATCTGATATCTGTATATATTTAGATAGTGCCTGTGAAGCAAAAGCGGCTTTTCATCTTCTAAATCTTTAGCATTCAATCTTTCTTTGTAGAGAAAGCTATCATCCTGAGGAATAATTCCAAAATCATCCGAATACGGAAGATACATATTTTTTGCAGCATTATTCCATTCATTCAACTCTTCATCAGTAAGCCCAATCTTTTCTTTGATATTCGTAAAATGATCGGGAGCTTTTCTAGCCATCTCCTTGGCAATAAAGCATGCGTACTCCAAGTTCATCTGTGCCATGTAATTTGTATACGCATTGTTGTCAACTAACGCCGTATACTCATCAGGTCCTGTTACGCAATTCAAGCAAAACTTATTATTTTTTAAAGGAATATACGCACCTATACTTATCCATAACCTTGCAGTTTCAAATACAATTTCTGCACCGTACTTATATAAAAATTCATAGTCTGAAGTTGCTTCAACATATTTTTTTATGGACAAAACTATATCGGAGTTTATATGATATTGGGCAGTTCCAGCCGGAAAATAAGATGAACATTCCGGTCCATCTATCGTCCTCCATGGATAAAGAGCACCTTTATATCCCAATTCTTTTGCCCTTTTTCTGGCCGCATCTAATAAGTTGTAGCGAAACATTACAAAGTTTTTAGCAATCTCTGGCTTTGTGTACAGAAAAAACGGCATGATGTAAACATCAGAGTCCCAAAAATAGTGTCCTTCATATCCTTCACCAGTCAGCCCTTTGGCACATATATTCGCAATATCATTCTTTGATACAGACTGCAATAATTGAAATTCGTTGTACCTTATACCCTGCTGCAAAGAAATATCGCCGTCTATTTCCACATCTGCATCCGCCCAAAATTCTTCTAAATAATCAAACTGCTCCTTGAAGATGATATTTGCACCATCTAATTTAGCATTTACAACCTCATTAACTGCACTATCAATAAGCTTATCCTCTAAACATTCTCTTGATGTGTAGTATGAAATAAATTTATCAAGCTGAAAAGTTTTGTCCTTTTCAGCATCAATAGAAAATTCAAAACATATTTTATCATCTGATTTATAATTTTTAATCTCATAATGACAATCAGTTTTAACATCATGGTTCACGGAACAAACGTATTTTAATTTGCTTCTTTTTGTGCTTTGCATTAACCATCCAATGCATCCGTCAACATAGCTATCTATAGTATTTATGACTTTCCCTCTCATGTTGTTTCCTACTCGCATGTCATCTGTCTCATTTCCATAATATATATTTCCATCGACTTCGGAAATCAACTTTACCTTTCCATTAAAGTTTAACGGTTTAAAGCTAAAAACTATAGTGCCTAAATGCTGCCTTTTAAAAGAAATTAATCTTTTTACACTTATCTCAAGTTTTTTCCTTTTCTCATTCTCCCAAACAATTTTTCGCTCTGTAAACCCTTCTTTCATGTCAAGTGTTCTTTCATATTCAATCAAATTGCCTTTTAACAAGTCAAATGGTTCGTCATCTACAAACAATTTTACAATTTTGCTATCAGCAACATTTACCATTGCTTCACCGTAAGTTGGAAAACCATATCCACCTTCTGCATAATTGATATCATAGATTTCATAAAATCCGTTAATATATGTTGCATTAAATGATGTTCCATTAGGACCTGAGTAACCTTCTTCAAATGTACCCCTCATGCCAAAATATCCATTTCCTAAAGAAAAAATAGTTTCATTGCGATAATTTGTTTCTATACGGAATTTGCTTTCTCTTATCTTCCACTCATCATAAGGATATATTGATTTTTTCATTTGAACCTCCACGCTTTCTAAATAAAGTCGACAAACCTATTTTATTGCACCAGCCATGACACCTTTAATAATGTATTTCTGTGAGAACAGGTAAAATATAATTACCGGTATTATCGTCAGCACTAAACCTGCTAATGCCAAATTCCACTCTATGGTAAACTCTCCAAAGAAGAAAAATGTTGACAGCGGAATAGTTCTGAGATTAGGACTCCGCAAAACCAATGACGGAAGCAAATAGTCATTCCAGAATGATATAACATTCAATATAGCCACAGTCACAATAATAGGTTTAAGGTTAGGAAAAACTATTCTCCAAAACAATTGAAATTTATTGCATCCATCAATCGTAGCAGCTTCCTCCATTTCAAGCGGAACATTTTTAATAAATCCATGAAACAAAAATGTAGACATACCTATACCAAAACCTATATTCATAAAGATAAGCCCGTATCTGGTATCAATCAGCGAAAAATTCGTCCCCGGAATCTGCCACTTGCTTAGATACTGCACTAATGGTATCATGACAGATTGAAATGGTATCAGCATTGTTGCGACAAATGTATAAAAAATGATATTGGAAATAGTCGTTTTATTCCTTTCGAGAACCCATGCCGCCATCGATGATAACACGATTATAAACACGACACTTGTAACTGTTATAAACAGAGAATTGCCCAAAGCAGTCAAAAAATCCATCTTTTGTATTGCCTGAATATAATATGTGAAATTTAAGGCCTTAGGTAGACTTAATTCATTCGTAAATATTTCTTTTCTATCTTTGAAAGAATTAATAACCATGATGTAGACAGGAAATATAACGAATAGTGTCAATATCCAACCGAATATTTCTAAAATAGTCATATTTTTTTTGGTTTTCTCCATCACATCTCAACCTCTCTTTTCTTCGTTAAATACACCTGTACAAGTGTAATAGCCATTATTACAACAAAAAATACAACAGCTTTTGATTGAGCTATGGCATATTGATTGTGCTTATACGCCGTCTGCACTATATTCATCGTCAATAATTCTGTCGTACCATAAGGTCCTCCATTAGTAAGCGATAAATTTGTGTCATATTGCTTAAATGAATTTGATAAAGTTATAAAAAGGCTTATAGTAAAAGAAGGAACAGTAAGCGGCAGTATTATGTTAAAAAGTCTTCTTACAGGACCTGCGCCATCAATAAGAGATGCTTCGATTATGTCCGGGTTAATGCTTTCTAATCCAGCAATATATATGATCATTACGTACCCAGACATTTGCCACGCCGACACAATTACAATGCTCCAAAAGGCCATATTAGGATCATTTATCCAGTTGAAGAATATATTTGAGGCGTGTAACACAGTTCCCAACTGCACAAATAGTTTTGTAAATATAAATTGCCAAATAAATCCTAATATCAAGCCGCCTATTAAATTAGGCATAAAGAAAATAGATCTTAAAATATTTCTGGTTCTCATTTTTCTGGTAACGAGAAGTGCTAAAGAAAAACCAATTATATTTGAAACTATTACCATAATAATCGCATATCTAAAAGTCAATAAAAATGCGCTTAAAAAATTTTGATCTTTAAATACCTTTAAATAGTTGTTAAATGCTACAAATTTTGAACCAAAAAATGTGAACCCATCCCAATCTGTAAAAGAATAAATTATGCCTAATATAAAAGGAATTATTACTACATTTATGAAGATAAACAGCGATGGTATCAAAAATAGCCAAAACGTCAATCTACTGCTATTTTTTTTCATATTTTCACTCCTATCGTATGCACATTGATTTAAATTAGGACATACTTCTTCTAACATATAATTTAAGAAGTATGTCCTTTAAGCTAATTACTTGCCAGCATCTTGAACCCAAACATTTGTCAATTCTGACAAGAATTGATCGTCATTTTTTATAAGTCCAGCATAGTATTTCTGAATTACATTAGAACCATCAACATCTATTCCGTTAGGGAAGTAGTTGTTGTACACCCAAGGAATAATTTGACCTTTATCAACATACTGAGCAACTTCCGCTGCCAGTGGAGCCTTTGGAGCTTTTACTCCTTTATACGCTGGAATAAACTTCAAAGTATCTGCAGAATATTCTTGTCCTTTATCGCTTGTTATCAACCAATCTAAAAATTCAATTGCAGCTTTTTGCTGTTCTGGAGTTGCATATTTATTTACACGCCAAGCAGTAGCAGTACCAACAGCCAATTTTGTATTTCCACCAGTCGGGAACGGAATAATTCCATAATCAAAATTAGGTTTGTCTTGATCCAAAACTGATTGTACCCAGTCGCCTTGATGTATCATAGCATATTTGCCGCTTGCAAATCCCGCCACTTGATCATCGTATGAATCAAGTGCACTGTTTGTATATGGTTTTATCCTGTCCATGTCTTTTATCCATTGGACTACACTTGGTATATCTTTCATAGTGATTTGCCCTTTGTCGAGCTTCTCTATGTCAGTCTTGTAGTTTGGATCAACTGCGAAAGCCCAGTTAAAAGGATGTATAAATGAGAAGTACGTCTCTTTCGCAAAAGCAATAGGTTTAACAACACCGTTTAATTTCGACAATTTTTCACATGCATTAACTAATGCATCAATGCTTGTTATTGATGCTGGATCTATGTTTGCCTCTTTAAACAAATTTTTATTGTAAATCAAACCATACCCTTCAACTGCTGAAGGAAGACCATATAATTTGCCATCAACAGTGACATCATCTTTCACTCCATCTGCCAACATTTCAGCGGCTTTCGAATTTTTTATTTCAGCCATATACGGTTGAAATTTAGGAGTATCTGGTCCAGCAATAGTAAATATTGTAGGTGCTTTTTCAGGTGATGCAGAAAACTGAGACTGCAAAACAGTTGCAAAGTTATCTCCTGAAGTACCCAAAAGTTTTACTTCTACTTTATCCTGTGATTTATTGTAGTCATCAATTATTGTTTGAAGATCTGACTGTATTTCGGTTTTACTTTGCATAACGGTTATAGTTATTTTGCTGTTCTGACCAGAAGATGTACCATTTTGACTCGTTTTGCTATTATTGCTTGATGAACACCCCGTCACTAAAGCAGCTATCAAGATCGTCGAAATTAACAAACTCAGTATTTTTTTCATACAAACACTCCTCCTATTTTTTATTTTTATGATGATCATAAAATTGCAATTGAATTTTTTATTTAGCACCCCCTTATAGTTTTTCCAGATAAGCAGCATAAAACTTATCATGCATAAACCAAAAATTTGACTTAAATCCGGCAAGCACTGACACTTCAAATATTTTTTCAAAAAATACTTTTAATGATCTTATCTATTGCTTGATTGCTTGCCAAATTTAAGCTTGATAAAGTATAACTGTAACCGCTTACAGTTTTCTCACAAATAAAAGTTACAGTTTTTTTATATCATCCAATCTAAGATAGACTGTCAATAAACACAATCTGTAACCGCTTACAGCTATATTGTAGCACCTTTTAAAAAAATAATCAATAGGTTTTCAATTATTTTTTTAAATTTTTTGTGCATCTCTTTTAATGCAAGATTGACGAATAATCAATCTATGCTTTAAAATAACCTTCTTCTCAGATATCTTTTTATTATCGATTATCTTTATCAGCATGCGAGCTGCAACAGCACCAATATCATACATAGGCTGTGCAACTGTAGCTAAAGCTGGCCTCGTTACCTCTGCCAAATCAAGATTATCAAATCCTATTACCGAAACATCTTCCGGACATTTTAAACCAGCATCAAAAATAGCGTTAATAGCTCCCATAGCCATTATATCACTGAAAGCAAAAATAGCATCTGGTTTTACATTGCCCATTAGCATTTCTTTTGCAGCCATATATCCCCCTTTTGCCTTAAAATTGCTTTCTTTTATCAGCTCATCATACACTTTAAGACCAGCTTCTTTCATAGCATCAAGAAATCCATAAAGTCTATCGACACTATCAACAGTTTCCTTCATACCGTTCAAATCACCATGAATAACACCTATCTTTTTATGCCCCTGCGATATTAAGTACTTTGTAGCATCGTAAGCAGCTTTCCTATTGTCTATTACTACATACGGTATATCATAGCTTGTAGCTCTTCCGGCTAATACTAATGGTATTTTTCTATCTTTGAAAATATGGTATATTTCATCAGAAAAATAATCACTGTGGAATATTATGCCATCTACCCATCTACTTTTCAGCATGTCGATGTACTGTATTTCTTTATCCCTTGAATTATCGGCATTACAAAGAATTATGTTGTACTTATATATATTGCACACATCTTCTATCCCTCGAACAACTTCACTATAATATGGGTTAGATATGTCAGGAACTATTAATCCTATAGTATTTGTCTTCTTCATTGCCAAACTGCGTGCTAATATGCTTGGCTCATAGCCAAGCTCTTTTGCTGCTTTTAATACGCTTTCCCTTGCCTTTTCACTGACATATGGGCTATTATTAAAAACCCTTGAAACAGTCGCTGTTGAGACATTTGCCAGTTTTGCTACATCATCTATATTTGCCATACAAACAATACATTCCCTTCGCAATAATATTAAAGTCGCAACGCGCATAAAATAGTAACCGCTTACAATTATATCACATTTGCTTCAAAACAACAACACAAATCATTTAAGGCCTGTTGTGGAAATCCCCTTGACAAATTGTTTTTGGAAAATGAGAAATATAAGTATCATAGGCAACGTTAAAAGTATAGCACCTGCCATAACTTGATTCCAAAATTGATAATACTGCCCGTAAAATGAATTTAATCCAACTGGCAGTGTGTACATATTATCGCTGGTCGTCAAAAGGCTGGGCCACAAAAAGCTGTTCCAATTGCCTGTAAACATGAATATAAACTGTGTTGTAAGAGCAGGCTTTGACAATGGCAAAACTATTTGTAGAAAAATCCTAAATTTAGACAAACCGTCTATTGTGGCAGCTTCTTCCATCTCCTTCGGAATAGATAAAAAGAACTGCCTCATTAAAAATATACCAAAACTACTGGTTAAAAACGGTATTGTGAGTCCCCAATACGTATTCACCCAGCCCAGTTTGCTCAATAAGATATATGTTGGCACCATTACAACCTGCCCAGGAACCATCATAAGCGCTAACACAATAATGAACAAGAAATTGCGGCCTGCAAAATTAATTCTGGCAAGAGCATATCCAGCCATTGAATTAAACAATAAATTTCCAAATGTAACTGCGGCAGCAACGATCAAACTATTAAAGAACCATCTCAAAAACGGAAACTGGCTTACAATCATACTATAATTGCTAAACGTCAAATTTTTTAAATTGACACTTAAACTATCTAATTCACTTGTAGGTTTGAGTGAAGTTATTATAGACCAAATAAACGGCCCTAATGTGATTGCAGCATAAACTATGGCTACCAAATAGAGAACAAATCTAAATACTTTAGTCATTATATATCACCTCTTAATACATTTCTTCTTTAAATAATACTCGCTGCAATAGTGTTAAAATCAGAATAATCAGAAATAGTACAAAAGCCATAGCTGATGCGTAACCCATGTTAAAATCTTTAAATCCTGTTTTATATATGTCAAGAACCACCGTCATCGTCGCATCAAGTGGCCCTCCACTTCCCCCTGACACAACATAGGCCTGGTCAAAGATTTGAAACGTACCTATCAACGAGACTACGAGATTGAAGAACACAACGTGCCTCAACAACGGAAGCGTTATTTTTATAAATCGTTGAAATTTATTTGCGCCATCTACTTCTGCCGCTTCATACAATTCCGCAGGGATGTCTTGAAGTCCTGCCAAGAATATCACCATATAATTTCCAACTGATGACCAAATTGCCATCATCATGATTGACGGCAAAGCAAAGTTGACATTGTTAAACCATGCCTGACCATGTATTCCGATTTTAGACAGAATCGTGTTGACTAATCCATCTGCTTTAAATAAATACAAAAATATGACTGATACGGCAACTGTCGATGTTACAGTAGGTATATAATACGCAACCCTAAAAAAAGTTTTCCCTTTAATATCAGAATCAACGACTAATGCAAGGACTAATGCTATAAATAATTGTGTAGGTACCACAAACAATGAATATATCGTTGTGTTAAGCAATGCCCTTTTAAACGTTTGATCGTTTAACAAACCTATATAATTTTTAAATCCTACCCAGTGACTCAAAGAAGGATTTAAGTATGAAAAATCTTTAAAGCTTATTATAAATGCATAAATTAATGGTCCAATAATAAACACAGAAATAGAAACGACAAAAGGCATCATAAAGGCGTATCCCGAAATAGCTTCATTTACATATCTTTTCTTTGAAATTGAATGAGCTTTCATACTAAGACTCTTCCTTTCAATCCATTAATTGCAAAAAAACAAATAGTAAAATCTTTATGCAGCACCTTAAGGTGCTGCATAACATCATTGTCCAAGCTGCTTCTGCGCATTATCAAGTGCTTCTTGAGCATTTTTTGCCTGCTTCATTATAAGTGAATCTGAAGCTTTATTTGCAGCATCAGATACTTTTGTCCCAAGAAGTCCAAACTGCCATGGATAAGAATAAGCCGCGCCATCTATAAATGCTACTCTATCTGGATATTTTGTCCTAAATCCTTCTTCCATAGACTTTCTTGATGGAAGAGCAAGACCTGAATCAACAACAAATTGTTGCCCTTCTTTTCCAGTTAAAAACTCCAATAATTTAAATGCATCATCTTTATTTTTGCTGTTTTTATTCATTACATAAGCAACGGTAAAAGCTAATGTTGCCTTTTGTTTGCCTTCAGGAAGCTCTGCTATTCCGTAATTAAGGTTTGGATCCTTATCCTTTAAAAATGGTATCATCCATCCTCCCTCTATCGCCATTGCGGCTTTTTTAGCTGCAAATACATCACCATTCCATCCTCCACCTAAATTCTGTGGCGTATCTGCTACCTTGTCCTTTGTAATAAGCCCTGTGTAAAAATCAAGCGCTTGAGCATTTTCTGGAAGATTTAAAGTCACCTTACCATCTTTATATACTGAGCCACCATTTTGAAGCATAAAAGCTTCGAACCTTGCAAGATCTGACGATAAAACCAAGCCTTTTACACCATTCTTAGTCAATTTTTGAGCATCTGCTTTTAATTCATCCCATGTCTTTGGAGGCTCACTAATACCTGCAGCATTAAACATGTCTTTATTATAGAATAGCGCTAATGTGTTATAATCCTTCGGAAGACCGTACGTTTTTCCTTCCCACTGAAAAGCTGAAAGCAACGATGGTTCGAAATCATTTACATCTACATTGTATTTCTTAATATAATCATCTAATGGTTCCAAAACTCCTGACGACATAAGCTGTGGTGCAGGCATACTATCAAGATAAAAAATGTCTGGAGCTACATTTGCAGCAATTTCTGTTTGCAGTTTCTGCATGTAATCGCCTACTATTGTTTCAATTTGTACATTAATATTAGGATATTTTTTCTTAAATGCAGCTAACTGGTCATTTACAATCTTCGTTTCAGCAGGCGAAGAAGACCACATTCCAAGTTTTAAAGTTACAGGTTTTGAAGTGTCTTGTTTCTGAACAGAGTTAGTTTTATTATTGTTGTTGGTGGAAGCAGTGTTTTGTTTTGTTGAACATCCAGAAAGCAAAGCAGCTATCAAAAGTATTGTGACAACAAAAATGCTTATAAATTTTTTACCCATTTTTATTTAACCCCTCTCCTATAAATATATAATCTTAAACAAAACCAAGCCTTATTAAAGATATTAAAGTAGTCCTAAATCCCCCCTATTCACATTATTTATCTTTAATAGGCAAAGCAGCAATTTCTGCTTATGCCTATTACACATCTAATTAACTTCAACATCTTTTCCTTTTATTTTTACTTTTATCTTCTTTCCATTGCTTTCGAGAATTTTTACATCAACGTTATCTTTAACAATATTGATTTGAAGCAAATTGCCTTTCCAATAAATTTGATATGACAACTTTCGCCATTTCTCTGGCAACCATGGATTGATATTCAAGGCACCCTCTTTGTCCACATACAAACCGCCAAATCCAAATACGGCAACTTGCCATGTACCTCCAGCAGAAGCAGCATGGAGACCCTCTTTTGTGTTGCCTTGATTATCTACAAGGTCAACATTAGCACTCCTTAAGAAGGAATAATATGCGTTCTTATAATCCCCAACTTTCAGTCCCATGATAGCATACATGCTGGGACCTAACGAAGATTTATGCATTGTTCTCTTCTGATAGTATTCGTAGTTTATCTTTTTCGTCTCATAATCAAATTCTTCACCTAATAACAGCATAAGCATCACTACATCAGCCTGTTTTACAAGCTGCGTATCATTTAATTTTGTAATATCTACACCGTCAGGCCATATCGGCATATTATTCTCATCAAATTTATCTATTACGTAATCTTTTCTTTTAAAATAACCTTCAAACTGCTCTAAAATCTTTTTTTCTTTATCAAATGGTATATAAATTTTAGGAATAATATCTCCCCAATTTTTCAGTTCATCTTCTGTCAAACAAATCTTAGATGTCAACATTTCGTACGTTGATGGATATTCCTTTTTCAAAAACTCAACGAATTCAATTGCTTTTTGAATATTCCACCGCGCGAGAAAATTAGTATATGAATTATTGTTTACATGTTCATGAAACTCATCAGGTCCAATTACATCATTTATTTCATACCTATCTAGAGAACTATTGTACTCACATCTTGATACCCAAAATCTGGCAGTTTCTAATATCATTTCTATCCCGTATTTAAGCATAAAATCTATATCATCTGTAGCTCTATAGTATTCAAAAACAGCGAAAGCAATATCAGCAGTTATATGGTACTCTATATCTCCTGTCCATATTCTTACAGGATTGCCTTTATAATCAACACCCCATTGTGGTGTCTCTTCATTTCCTGTATCAGCAGATTCCCATGGATATTGAGCTCCTTTATATCCATTTCGTATGGCATTTTGCCTTGCTGCATCCAAAAGATTGTATCTATACATAAGAAGTGTCTTAGCTGCTTTTGGATACACGTATATGAAAAATGGAAGCATAAATATTTCTGTATCCCAAAAAACATGACCCTTGTACCCTTCACCGTGGAGAGCTTTTGCTGCAATGCTTACCCTATAATCGCTTTCGCTGACAGAGCTCATCAGATGAAATATATTGAACCTCAAAGCTTTATCTGCCTCATCATCGCCCTCTATTTTAATATCTGCAACATTCCAAAGTTTCTCGTATATCTCAATATGCTTTAAAAGTTCTTTATCTATGCCCTCTGAAGCAAAATTGTAAACATCTTTTTCGACTTCACTTTTAATCTTTTCCTTTGATATATCCCTTGATGTATAAGTTGAAACAAATTTATCTACTTCGACAGTTTTATTTTCAGTTACATCAAACTCATAGTATTCTGAAGATATTTCACCTAATGGAGCAAATCTTTTATGCTTTACAATATTGTTTCCATCATCACTGCGATAAACTTTTACATAAAAGCCTGTTCCAATCCTTGTATCATCATCTCTTGTGGCTGTCTCAAGGTAACAACCGCCATTGACAAAGTTAGTATTTTCAACAATGCGTAAATGCTTTGTCTTGTAGGCTGGATTCTCTTTCGAATTCAACACAGAACCATCTATTATGCTTTCTACAGCAATGGCACCATTATAATTCACAGGTGTTATGAATAGTTTTATGGCAGCTCGATGAACGTTATGTTTGCTTAAAAATCTGTATCCTTCTATGCGGGTAATCATTCCAGAATCATCTTTTAATGTAATGCCTCTAAACAAGATTCCATGTTTCATATCTAAAATTCTGATAAAATCTAAGATTTCGCATTTATCAAGATTTAGATTCTTGCCATTAACATATACTTTTATGCCAACCCAATTTTGTACATTGACCAATTCCCTTACTTGAGCTTCTGACTTATCAAAAATTCCAGCAATAAAGTTGCCTGGACATTCATCATCAGAGCCTTCTTCAAAGCTTCCTCTTAGTCCCATATATCCATTTGCAAGCGTGAAATTCGTCTCATATCTCTGATTTAATTTTTTATCATATCTTTCCTGTAAAATAAGCCATTTATCATCGCTTAATAATTTATTTATATCGTCAACAAATGTAAATTTAGCCACATGTATACCTCCTGCCAAATAAACGCATCCGAAACGTTTTGGTAACATCTTAAAAAAAATTATATTTTTTTTGCCGATTGCCTAATAATAAGTCGATGTGGTATTATTATGTGCCTCGGTTTTTCGCCTTTTATTATCGACACAAGATGTCTGGCCGCCATATAACCTATTTTGTAATTTTCCTGCCTTATTGTTGTCAAACCTGGAGTTATCAATGATGATAATTCAATATCATCAAAACCAACTATAGATACATCGTCAGGAACCCGCATGCCAAGATCTTGTGCAGCCTTTAATGAACCTATGGCCATCAAATCTGAAGCATGAAAAACTGCTGTGATTTCAGGATTTTCAAAAATCATCTTTCTGAAACAATTATATCCTCCATCTTGAGTAAAATCATCAAAGACAACATATTCGTCTTTATAAGGAATGTTGTTTTTGTAAAGAGCTTTTTTATATCCTTCCAATCTTTCAAAACTCACTGCAGCATCATTATGCCCATTTATAAAACCAATATTTTTGTGTCCCAATTTTATTAAATAGCTTGTTGCCTCAAAAGCAGCTTGCACGTTATCTGAACTTACATAGCCTACTTTATCATTTAATATAGGGATATCTATTAATACAGTTGGAATCTCTGTGTTTTTTATCTCCTCTATATACGGATCGCTTAATTTTAGCCCTTCCACAATTGCGCCATCAACTTTTCTGTCATTGCATAATTTTTCATAAGGCGTCACATCTTGTGAAGTCGGATCAACTGTATACAAAATGAGATCATACTTATCTTTTCTTAAACCTGCCTTTATGCCTGCTAATATCTCCAAAAAAAACGGATGGTATGCACCAGGTTTAATAAGTTCTGAAACAACCAGACCAACTGTGTGAGTCCTATTGGTCACTAATCCTCTTGCAATAGAATTAGGAGAGTAATTTAATTCTTCGGCTATCTTCTTGATTTTTTCTCTTGTTTCTTCGCTTACATCCGGATATCCGTTTAAAGCTCTGGAAACCGTAGTTACAGAAACACCTGCGTATTTTGCAATATCTTTTATAGTAACTGCCATTACATATCCACCTTTTCCAAAACGTTTTGGTTTAATTTTATTGTATACCATTTCTTTTTATATGTCAAGATACATAATAATAGCTTTCTTAAAATAAATTTTTAAAGAATTTAAGTCATACAATAATTATCTAGATGTATATCTGAAAATATATTTTATGCCAAGCGAAAATAATATTAACATAGAAACAAGTCCTATAAATCCAGCAATTGTTGTAAGAACTTCATTTTTATACCTAAAACTGTCTAATATAGAAACTATCCATAATATAGATAAAACACTTTCTTCAGCAAACAAAAGATAAGTCATAATAAAATTCATTAATATTCTCTTCGCAAATATATTGTTTAAATATACAGATAGACAAACCAAAATAGATAAAAATATAAATACGCAAAATTCTTGAACTGTCATATGTGTAGAATGACTTCCAACAATAACTGCATGCCAAACATACTGTATGCATAAAATTAAAGAAATAAAAATATATATAAAAATATTAATTAAATTCCTTGTAATCATAAAAACACCTTCTTAAAGCAATGCATAACTGTTTTTATTTTAACAAAATTAATGAAATTTTTCAACTTTAAAACACAAAATTCTATTCAATGTAACAAAAATTTAATAATTTCATAGAATTATTAATATAAAAAATAACTATTAGGAGATGATATTGTGGTAAAAAGAATATTATCAGAGCCAGGTTCTTATAAAATAACTGTGAATTTTGAAGAAAAGTGGGCTCATATATTAAATGATGATGCTTTAAAAGCTTTTTATAATGAATACGAACAAGCTGGGATAGCGCGATTATCATTAGATATCTTGATAAACTATAAAGAAATATTCAAAAAAACACTTTATATAACTCCCCAATCGTTAATGATAGAAATTATGGCACATTTAGATGTTGAATCTATTGCATCAAAATTCCCGATAGTAAGAAATTATGTAACTTCACATACTAAAATAATAGATTGTGGAGAAGAAGACGTCGATAATAATAGATGGCTATGGGATCTAATATCAAAAAGTTTTTAAGTAATAATATACTAACAAATGTTTTTTATCTGAATTTATCTTATTATTTCAGTTAAGATACAATATAATAAGCCTGAAAATAATTTTTAACTATGTTTTACAATTCCAATTGCCTACAAAGCAATTATTTGCGCTTTTCGACAATTGGAATACATATTACCTTTCAATTTTCTCTCATCGATACTGCCATTTGCAATGCGTCAACAGGTTTAAAATTGTAATTTATATAGTATACACTTGATTCTTTTGTCCAGTAAATGTTAGTTGTAGTTTTATTTTTGGACACATTTACAACAATCAAACCTTTGTTTAGCGGAACAGGCAAATTGTAGTTTTGTAAGTATTTCACCATCTGCTTTGCCAAATCAATCTGAGGCTTGTCAGTAGAGTCTACTTCAACAGTCCACCTGCCCTCTCTCCACTGTACGCTGTACTTGCCTTTCCCATAATAAACTTGACCCCATATAAAATCTTTGTAATTTAGATTTCTACTCTCTTTATCGACTATGAAGCCATTATTCTGACGGATTGCATTTACATAATTTTCAGCATCAACATCTGACCCAAAAAGAAATCCTCCAAAATCTCCTAAAATATCGTTGGCACTAATATTATTTAAATCTATCTTTGTGTTTTTTAAATCATACGGTTTATCAGATATGATTAAATCGACATTGTAGCTGTTGTTAAACTTCCCCATTTCAGGCACAGCAGTTATATACATGCTTTTTTTATCTTCTGGCAAAGGTACAACTGCAGGAGCATAAATCTTAATTATCGCATTGCTTTCAATGTCTTTTAAAGCATCTATGATAATCGGATTTACATATTCAATATTTTTTTGATTATTGTCTTTTCTCACAGGATACTGCTGTTGCCATGTTTGGCCACCATCAAGAGTGCTTAATATTAGCCCATTGCCATTCTTCGTAGATGCAATCCAACCATTGTAAGTGTCTACGAATGTCATCGGAATAGGTCCTTCAATAACGCTTTCTAAGTCAAATTGCGGAACAGGATAGCTGCTCCACGTATTTCCGCCATCGGTAGTTCTGGATATTAAAATCTTATCGCTATCATTTTTCGGATTCAATCCAATAGCAAAAGCAGTTTCTTTGTCGACGATGTTTATTGAACTTAAATAATAACCCAAAAAATTGTTGGTTTTATGACTTCCGTAAAAACTGCTAAAATTTTTTTCCTCTGCTAAAGCAGTCCAACTTTTCCCACCATCTGCAGTTTTTAAAATAAGATATGGCTCTTCATTTTCTGATGTCCATTTCCCTCTATAAATAACCCATATATTGTTTATATCTAATGCAGAGATCTCTACATTCCACTGACCTTGCAAATATGGGTTGTAAATAAAATTCCATGAAATTCCACCGTCTCTCGTATAATATATACTATTATTGTACGATGCGAATCCATGATATTGATCGACGAAATCATACGAATCAATTTTAATTTTTGTATTTATGCTTTCCCACGTCCGACCTCCGTCGTTAGTGATGTAGAGCTTGCCTTCATGTGTACCATAGCCTCTGTCTACCGTTACAAACTTTATATTTTCGATGTTCTCATTCATTTTAGGCAATTCAATCCACGTCTTACCGCCATCTGTCGTCTTCAAAATAGATTTATCAGATGATATAGCCCAACCATAAATAGAATTGACAAAATCAAACCCTATTATATTAAAAGAACCTGTATGTTCAACTGTCCAGTTTTTGCCTCCATCATTTGTAGACAAAATGATTCCTTGTCCCCCAGCCCATCCATCTTTTCCATTTATAAAGTAAATCGCCTGAAGGCCAAATTTGGGAGCATTATTTAGATTATAGCTGAATTCAATATTCCTATTTATTTTATACGTAGTATCGTTAATGCCATTTTCCTGAGTTTTGCTTATACCACAGCCAGTTAGAAAAACCGTTAAGATCGCTAATGGCATTATCATTTTATATAGTAATCGCCACATAATCGTGACTCCCCTTTTTATCTTTCTAAGTAAATTTTATCAGACATTTAAAAGAATTTCATAAAAAAATTATTAAATTTTGATGCCGTATGGACATACCCTGATACATATTCCGCAAACAGACCCTCGTCCTATGTGTTTAAAGTTTTTATTCATATATTCGCTGCATGCGTGAGCATCAACAATTTCCTTTCTGTCTATACCAGCTTCCCACAGTCTGCCGTGTAGCGCCATTGCTGGGCAGCTTGTTACGCACAAGTTACATTCCCCACATTTGCTTTCGCTAATAGGAGTGCCTGGCTCCAATTCAAAATCGGTCAATACTGTCCCTAGCCTTACTCGAGGCCCATATTTTTCAGTGACTAAAAGCCCGTTTTTCCCTATCCATCCTAATCCAGCCATTGTTGCAGCAGTTTTATGTTGAAATAATCCTCTGTACTCTCCAAGCTCCTTTATAGACTGAGAGGCGGGTACAGCTAATGCATTGTATCCCCATTTTTCTAATAAAAGTACAGTTTTCAGTGTGATTTGGTCTATCAATGTATTCACAGAGCGATAATGATGAAAGTAAGTATAAGTTGGTTTATCATCAATTTCATTAATTATTCTATCTGACAATTTTATCAAAACACTTATACCATATTTCAAATCCTGCAAACTTTCAGGAAGCACATCACCAAGGTAAGAGAAGCCAACTTCTGATGCACCCCATTCTTTAATTTTTTCTAAAATAATCTTCTGCTTATCCATTCACATCACCTTTTTGCTTTTATTCCAAAATAATTTTAACACATTATTGTTAAGCAAAAAAAGAATAAATTGCACATTTTTACGCAAAATTAGATGTGGGAATAATTTTGAGGAGGTAAAAACATGGCAAGAGGAAGTTGGAATGATAAAACAAAAGTAGTGCCTGAAGCGCATCAAGCACTTGATAATTTAAAATATGAAATAGCAAAAGAATTAGGTTTGCCAGTAAAACAAGGCTCTGAAGATTATTGGGGTACACTTACATCTCGTGATTGCGGCGCTGTTGGAGGACACATGTTAAAAAGAATGGTACACTACGCTGAATCCGCCATGTCAAACGGCGTCAGCATAAGCGGTGAAAAGACAACAAAAATCGGAAACGGCGCAGCAGGTAGCGAAGCAGAATACATGAACAAATGATACTTTGAGAGTATTTAAAATACTCTCTTTTTTTGATATATATTTTGTGGTAGAATATAAATAGTATACAACATGTTGTGAGAGGTGTGAAAGTTGAGTTATGAGATTCAAGAATTAGCAGAAAACAAACTGATAATTTTGTACATTTTAAATAGAATAGATATGCCTATCACAGGCGAGCAGATAAACAGAATAATTTCCGACAACAACCTTATGAATTACTTTTATCTTCAGCAATACCTAAATGAATTAGAAGAAAGCAATTTTGTAGATCTTAAAGAAAGTAAATATATATTAACTGAATTCGGTTTAAATGCATTAAAGCTATTTTTTAAGCACATTCAGGAGGACACAAGGAAGAAAATAGATGAATACATAGTCATAAATAAGGAAAAATTCAAGCAAGAATCGCAATATATAGCCACGTATTATAAAAAATCTGACAGAGAATACATTGCAAATTTGCAAGTTGTAGAAAACGACATAGTTCTTATAGAAATAAATTTAAATTTAGTAAATGCTCAACAAGCAAAGATCGTATGTGACAACTGGAAGCAAAAGTCAAATGATGTATACAATTATATTGTAAAAGCCCTTACGCCTCAATAATGAGACCATCGGGCTCTTTCCCAACTTCTATTTTCCTTTCAATTTTAAGATTCTCTATATCCACTAAAATTAGCTTATTTTCACCAGAAACAGTTATTAATGCATAGTTCTTAAACACCCTTACAAAAACCGGCATATAGCCGCAAAAAAGTTCTGTACGCTTTTTTGTACGCAAATCAATCTTCATCAAAGTGTTAGAACACGAATTTACAACAAGTAAAGAGCTTTTAAAAAACGCAACAGATATTGGCAATTTACCGCACTTAATATCGTCGTCAAATGTATCATTAATTATGTCATACACAGATATAGAACCATCAAGCCCTGTCTCTAAATACGAATTTGCCACAAATAAAAACTTTTCATCGTCTGATAAACACATTCCAAATGGTTTTGACTTGACAAACAATGTTTTTTCTACACACAAATCAATTGGATTTATCAACGAAACCGAGTCAGAATTCGTATTTGAAACAAAAATTTTATTGCGCTTTTTACTGTATATTATAGATTGTGGCTGAAAGCCCACATTAACCTGCTCTATTATCTTACCTGTCATTATGTCAAACACGGTTAGACAATCTGCATCTCCATTTAAAACATATATGAGATTATTTAAAATCATACCATCGTTTGGAGATGGCCCAATATATACAGTATCTTGCAGGTGAAAATCATCAATGTCAATAATACTTATTGAATCATCAAACACATTTAGAGAATAAAGTTCTTTTCTTATGCTATTAATAAGCAATCTATGGGGTCCCTTCTGTGGAATGTGCAATTTATCACTTTTATAAGTAAAGTCATCATCAATCAACTTGAGAAATGTCCTTGTATGATTATCGCTTATATAGCTTATGGTGTCATCGCCTTTGTTGGCAACGAATATTTTCAATGTTCATCCCCCCATGCATATGCTAATTTATAATATGCACGGAAGGTATTAATGTCACAAAAATGGTCGGGGCAACAGGATTTGAACCTGCGACCTCACGGTCCCGAACCGCGCGCGCTACCTCTGCGCCATGCCCCGACGCATTTACAATTTTATCATAAACAAATCATTATATCAAGTACAATTTAATAATTCGAATTCTTGCCTTATCAAATATCTATGATCTTTTTATATAAGTCCTTCATGTCGTACTTTATATGTTCATCTCTGGCAATTCTCAAAAGTCTTAAGTATTCTTCCCTCGCAAAATCATATTTTAATTGTGCAAGCTTTGTTTTAAGGTAGTTGTCTTTCTCCACCCTTTCAAGGTATAATTCGCTCTCTTTAAGTCTCTTTAGTGCATTGTCTATCTCCTGTAAAAGATCTGCACTGTTATATTCCATACAACCACCTTCTGGAGACTGTAGTTTTGTATATTATATTATTGTCTTTATTATTTTATTACCCTTTTCAAATATGTTCTTACATGTCCTATCATATAAAGTGAACCACAGAAAAGTATCAAATCTTTTTCACTGGCTTTTTTCAAAGCTTCATCAATAGCATCATCTATATCTTCAAAATGTAACGGATTCACATTTTTAATCTTTTCAGCCAATTCTTCTGCCGTATAAGCTCTGTCGCTTATAGGCTTTGTCGTTATTACAATATCTGCCATAGGTACTATTAGCTTAAGCATTTTGTCAGTATCTTTGTCTTTCAACATACCGATGACAAGCACCAGTCTTTCATAAGAAAACAAGCTTAAAGCCTCTTTTAATACTGCCATGCCTTGAGGATTGTGGGCACCGTCTATCACGATAAATGGGCATCTGTTTAATACTTCAATTCTGCCAGGCCATCTCGCATAGGTAAGTCCAGCTCTTATAGCTTCTTCACTTATAGTTATGCCTTGGGATTTAAGTTTTTCTACAGCCATTAAAGCCAATGAGGCATTGTAAATCTGGTGTTTGCCAATTATACATATCTTAAGATTTCTATAATCTTTGTAATTAAAAATCTGATAATCGCTGTTGGACTCTACTATTTCAACATCGTTAATATCCAAAATATCCAAAGATGCTTTTTTAAGGCTTGCTGCTCTTTTAATCACCTGCAGTGCTTCATCTTTTTGATAAAAACTTACTACAGTTCCATTCTCTTTTATTATTCCTGCTTTTTCATAGGCTATTTTTCCCAAAGTATCTCCCAACTTGTCCATGTGGTCATAGTCTATCGTAGAAATCACAGATACTAAAGAATCGTCAATGACATTGGTAGCATCAAAGCGTCCACCTAATCCCACTTCCAGCACCACAAAATCGACATTTTCATCGCAAAAATACTTAAATGCAATTGCGGTAATCAATTCAAATTCTGTCGGATGATGATACCCATCAGCTAACAGCCTGTCAACAACGCCCTTTATATATTCAACGTAATCTGTCAATTTATCCTTTGGAATATTTTCATTGTTTATTCTCATTCTTTCTTCAAATTCTTCCAAATATGGTGACGTGTAAAGTCCTACTTTAAACCCAGCACTGATTAAGATACTATTTATGAAAGCACATGTAGAACCCTTTCCATTTGTACCTGCTACATGAATGAATTTGAGATTTTTTTGAGGATTTCCCATATACTCAAGAAGGCGTCTTATGTTATCAAGTCCCAATTTTATGCCAAATTTATTAGTATTGTGAATGTATTCCATTGCATCACTGTAATTCACATTATCATCCTCCGAAATTCAAAACCCCAGACAAGACATCGATTGTCTGGGGATATTTTATAAAAATAATCCCATCATTATTTCATCTACGTATTCATTTCCGATTTTAAATTGTTTCTTTCTGCGGCCTTCTTCTTCAAATCCGTATTTTTGATACAGATGGATGGCATTGGCATTAGAGCTAAATACACTTAAACACAGCTTTGAATAGCTTCTCTTTTTGGCCCAATCGATGGCATATTCAAACAGCTTCGAACCAATGCCTATATTTCTGTATTTAGCATCCACGCTTATACCAATCTCACCTACATGTTGAACTTTGGAAGATCTGCCACCATAATATCTAAAAAGCGTAAGGCAACCAACTATTTGTCCACCATAATCAGCAACCAAAATCAAGTCTTTCCCACGATCAAGCCGCTTTATCATTTGCCTTTCCTCTTCTTCCGTCCATCCCGGCTCTTCTGAAACCATGTATATTTTTTCTTTTCCAACGCTTTCGATTAGCTTCACTATTCCTTTGGCATCCTTGATATTTGCTTCCCTTATGGTTAAAGTCGGATTTTTTTCTACCCTTTTGAATAGTGTAAACACCATATTACCTCCTTCAGAGGCATCAAAATCATTTTAGCAAATACTCGATGCGTTCATCAAGATTCTTAAGCATTTCACTGTATTTTTCATATTTCTCTTTTTCAGCGTCCACTACATGCTTTGGCGCTTTGCCTACAAACTTTTCATTTTTAAGCATTCCTTCGGCTCTCTTTATCTCGCTTAAAACTTTCTCTCTTTCAGATTTAAGCCTTTCTATCTCGTCTTTTATGTCGATCAAGTCTTCAAGAGGCATTACGACCAATGCACCTTCGATTGAACCTGACACAGCTTTTTGAGGCAACACATCTTTATCTTTAATATACATCACTTCGCTGGCACCAGCAAGTTTAGTAATATAATTCTCTCCATCTTTAAATATTTTTATAACATCTTCTTTGTCTGTATTTATTATAACTCTCGCCTTTTTTGACGGTGCTACAGAAGCCTCTGCCCTTAGATTCCTTATTGTCTTTATTGCATCCATTATTAACATAGTATCTTTTGCTTCTTTTTCAAAAATCAAATCTTCTCTGTACTCAGGCCATTTGCTAAGCATAATCGTATCGCCTTCATGTGGTATATTTCTAAATATCTCTTCTGTTATAAACGGCATAAAAGGATGCAACAGTCTCAATGTGTTATCCAACACATATCTTAAGACAGACTTCGTTACCTTCTTTGCTTCCAAATCATCACCATAAAGGACAGGCTTGCTAAGTTCTATATACCAATCACAGAACTCACTCCAGAGAAAATCGTATAACTTTCCGGCAGCTATACCTAATTCGTACTTCTCCAAGTTTTCTGTCACTTCTTTTATTACACCGTTTAACCTTGTTAAAATCCATTTATCAGCTATGTTGAGATTTTCCAAATAAAGCGTCGTATCATCACTTGTAAGGTTAAGCATCACATACCTTGATGCATTCCAAAGCTTGTTAGCAAAATTTCTACTGGCTTCCACTTTATCATCGCTAAATCTCATATCGTTTCCTGGAGCATTGCCAGTGATAAGAGTGAATCTTAACGTATCAGCACCATACTTATCTATTATCTCCAGAGGATCAATGCCATTACCTAAAGATTTACTCATTTTTCTTCCTTGCGAGTCTCTTACAAGCCCGTGTATCAAGACTCGCCTAAAAGGCACTTCTTTCATGAATTCCAAGCTCATGAAAATCATCCTGGCAACCCAGAAAAATATTATGTCATAACCTGTAACCAGCACATCGGTTGGGAAGAAGTATTTAAGATCATTTGTTTCTTCTGGCCAACCCATAGTCGAAAATGGCCATAATGCTGAACTAAACCATGTATCAAGTACATCTTCATCTTGATGTATGTTTTTGCTGCCACATTTTTCACAGCATGTAGGATCGTCTTTTGAGACATTAACATGACCACAATCATCGCAATACCATGCTGGTATCCTATGACCCCACCATAGCTGCCTTGATATACACCAATCTTTGATGTTTTCAAGCCAATTAAAATATATCTTTTCAAATCTTTCAGGTATAAATTCTATTTTACCTGTCCTTACCGCATCCAACGCCGGCTTTGCAAGAGGCTCCATCTTGACAAACCATTGTTTTGACAAAAATGGTTCAACTGTTGTATGGCATCTATAACAGTGTCCTACGCTATGATTTAGATCTTCAACTTTTACCAAAAGTCCCATATCCCTTAGCTTTTCGACTATCTTCTTTCGCGCCTCATATCTATCCAGTCCAGAGTATTCTCCACCATTTTCATTTATCGATGCGTCTTCATTCATTATATTTATGAAATCAAGGCCATGTCTTATGCCTATTTCAAAATCATTTGGATCATGTGCAGGAGTAACTTTTACAGCTCCTGTTCCGAATGAAGGATCTACGTAATCATCACCTACGACCGGAATTTCCCTTCCGACGATCGGCAATATGAGAACTTTGCCTATAAACTGTTTGTACCTTTCATCATTAGGATTTACAGCTACAGCCACATCTCCTAACATTGTCTCAGGTCTTGTAGTAGCTATTGTTATATATCCTTCTTCACCTTTTACAGGATATTTTATGTACCAAAGATGTCCTTGTTCATCTTCATGTTCTACTTCTGCATCTGATAATGCGGTTTTGCAACTGGGACACCAGTTTATTATCCTGTCTCCACGATAAATAAGCCCTTTCTCATAGAGAGAAACGAAGACTTCTCTTACGGCTTTCGACAGCGCTTCGTCCATTGTGAACCTTTTTCTCGTCCAATCGCATGAAGATCCTAATTTTTTAAGCTGATCCAAAATCCTATTTTCATACTTTTCCTTCCACTGCCATGCTCTCTCTAAGAATTTTTCTCTTCCTATGTCTCTTTTGGTAAGCCCTGTTTCTTCTCTGATTTGGTCAAGAACTTTAACTTCTGTAGCAATGCTGGCGTGGTCTGAGCCTGGTATCCATAAAGTGACGAAGCCCTGCATTCTTTTCCATCTGATTATTATGTCCTGCATCGTATTGTCTAAAGCGTGACCCATGTGCAGTTGCCCTGTGATGTTTGGAGGTGGTATTACAATAGTAAATGGCTTCTTGCTTAAATCAATCTTTGGCGTAAAATAGCCTTTTTCCATCCATTCGCTGTATATTCTATCTTCAAATTCCTTAGGATTGTACGTCTTAGAAATTTCCATCTTTATCTCCTTTCGATTTTATGTTTTGATAAAATAAAAAAAACCTTTCCCAAAAGGGCGAAGGTTTTCCGCGGTACCACCTTATTTTATAACTTAAGCTGTATCGGGCATACCCGTTTAAGCCTACTTATGTTTCAGCTTACTTGCTCCAGTGCTACCTTCAATGTACTCAACAATAAGGAAACCTTTCAGCCTTGGGAATCCATCTCTTTTATCTGGTACATTTACTCCTCACTATCACAGCAAAATATTTTATTAATATTAATATATACATTAACATACAAATTGTCAATATCGCTTATTTGTTAACTAAATTTAAATATCAGGTTGACAAATATCTGTCGCATTTTGTATAATACAAATAAATTATGTTGGAGGTGAATCTTTTGAATAACTACAATTCAAACAAGTCTTTATCTTTACATTTAAAAAAGCTGACATTAGCATCTATGTTTGCATCAATCACTGTAGTGCTAAGCTTTATAAGTATACCACTTCCTTTCTCTCCTGTGCCAATAACAGGTCAAACATTGGCATTAATGTTGTCTGGAAGCCTTTTAGAACCAGCAACAGCTTTTTTAAGCATGATCATTTATCTGGCACTTGGCGCAATCGGAATACCTGTTTTTGCAGGATTTCACGGTGGCATAGGAATACTTATGGGCCCTACAGGTGGATATTTATTGGCTATGCCAATCGCATCATTTGTCACATCTACAGTATTAAAATATGGAAGGATTAGCTTTTTGAAGCTGATTGTTTCTAATATAATCGGCGGCATAGTGATAGTCTATCTTTTGGGAGTTCTACAATTAGGTATTGTAGCACAATTAAATTTAAAAAAAGCAATTTTATTAGGTGCACTGCCATACATACCTGGTGATTTTATAAAAGTTTTACTGTCTTCATACTTAGCTTTAAAATTGATGCCGATATTAAAAAAGCACATAAAAACTGAAAGATGATGCTTTCAGTTTTTATGTGCCATCATACTGACGCAAAACATTTAAAACAGCCTGCACAGAAAGGCCTGTTTTTTCGGCTATTATTCTTACGTCATCTGACTCTATATGGGATTTTATGAGTTTCCCATCAAGATAACCCATTTTGACTCTTACATCACCAAAAGGTGTCCTGATGACCTTGAAATTTCTTTCAAGAGCATATCTATCCACTTTATACTGCCTTAAACCAAATGTAGATGTTTCTTCGAAAATCACTTTTCTTAAAATATCCAAATTTTCTTCCTTGCAAAGCACAGAAAGCATATTGGCCGGTCTTTGTTTTTTCATAAATATGGGAGTAGCATAGACATCCAAAGCTCCACTTTTTAAAAGCCTATCAAATATGTACTGATAATACTCCGGGCTCATGTCATCGATATTTGTCTCGAGGATATAAACGGTCTCTACTTTTTTTTTAATTCTACAGTACCTATAATCGTCCTCAAAACATTTGGCACTTCAAAATCTTTATTCCCTGCTCCATATCCTATAGATTCAAATTCACATTCTGGTATCGCTCCAAACTCATGAGCCAATGTTTTAGCTATTGCCGCACCTGTAGGCGTCACAAGCTCACCGCGTACTCCATTATCGTATACAGGTATGCCTTTTAATAATTCTGCTGTAGCTGGTGCCGGAATAGGTATCAAACCATGCTGGCTTTTCACAAATCCAGACCCTAAAGGCAATTTCGAAAAGATGATTTTATCAGGTTTTATCATGTCTACAAGCACAGATGTCCCAACTATGTCAATGATGGAATCTACTGCTCCCACTTCATGGAAGTGAACTTCATGAGGCGGCATGCCATGGACTTTTCCTTCGGCATCTGCCAAATTGCGAAATATTTTAAGGCTCATCTCTTTTATGTTATCATTTAACAAACTGCCATTTATTATGTCTTCAATGTCCTTCATGGTCCTGTGATGGTGATGTTCTTCATCAAAGTCGACTTTAAAAGTATTTGCAGTTATCCCATTCTTCTTAGCTGTTCCAAATTTCAAGCTGTATCCACTTAATGAAAGCTTATTCAGCTCCTCTTTAAATTTGTCTACATCTATGCCATGTCCTAAAAGAGATGAAATAGTCATATCTCCTGAAATTCCCGCGAAACAGTCAAAGTACAAAAGCTTCATACATCTACTCTCCTATCCTATTTATCAAACTTGCGGAGTACGCTGCACCAAATCCATTATCAATATTGACAACACTGACACCACTTGAACATGAGTTAAGCATCGCGAGAAGAGCCGAAAGCCCATGAAAATTAGCTCCATATCCTACACTTGTGGGTACCGCAATGATTGGACATGCGACAAGCCCTCCTACAACGGTAGGCAAAGCACCTTCCATTCCGGCAATGCATATTATGACTCTAAAACTCCTTAGCTCATCCACTTTGCTCATCAATCTGTGTATTCCAGCAACACCTACATCATATATGCGCTTCACAGTATTGCCCATCAACTCAGCAGTTACAGCCGCTTCTTCCGCAACAGGAAGATCTGATGTGCCTGCTGCAACAACTCCTATTACACCTTTTGTCTTTTTTGCCTCATTTGCTCTTATTGATATTATCCTCGCCACATCGTAATAAACAGCATTATCGCATACTTCCTTTACTGCCTTAAAATGATCCAATGATGCTCTCGTACCTAAAACATCACTGCCTTTTTCGTACATTCTTGCTGCTATTTCTCTTACTTGTTCAGGGGTTTTACCTTCGCAGTATATGACTTCAGGGTATCCGCGCCTGACTTCTCTATTGTAGTCTATCTTTGCAAAGCCTAAATCTTCATAAGGAAGTTTTTTTAACTTTTCTAAAGCTTCATCTAATTTCATGATTCCGCTATTGTACTTTTCTAATACATCTTTTATATAATTATCGTACATCATTTATCAACTCCGCTACGGCTTCATTCATGCTGCCTGTCCTATACCCTTCAAGATCAAGAGCTACATATTTAAACCCTATCTCTTTTAATTTTGAAACTACATTTTTTCTCACAGATTCATCCAGCATCATGTTAATCTGTCTTTGGTCAAGTTCTATTCTGGCAATATCCCCATGATGTCTTACTCTAAAACCTACAAAGCCTAAATTCAAAAGATATTCCTCCGCTTTATCCACCATAGACAATTTTTCATCTGTTATTTCCTGCCCATAAGGAAAGCGAGAAGAAAGACATGCATAAGCAGGTTTGTTCCAAGTCGGAAGTCCCAAAATTTTAGACATCTCTCTTATATCGTTTTTCGTAAATCCGCACTCCAATAAAGGACTTTTTACGCCTAATTCCCTTGCTGCGCGCCTTCCAGGTCTGAAATCTCCTGTGTCATCGTAGTTTGTGCCGTCAAGAACATACTTAATGCCTTCCTCATCTGCCACATTTTTTAACTTTGAAAACAATTCGCTTTTGCAATAATAACACCTATCTATAGGATTTTTTGAAAAGCCTTCTATCTCCAACTCCTCAGATCTTATGACTTTATGCCTTATACCAATTTCTTTGGCCAATTCTTGCGCTTCTCTAAATTCTCTTTGCGGATATGTAGAAGATGTAGCAGTAACAGCTAAACATCTATCCTTAAGAACATCATAGCAGACTTTTGCAAGAAAAGTGCTATCAACTCCTCCGGAAAAAGCTATGACAGCACTTCCAAGTTTTTCTATGTACTTCTTTAAATTTTCGTATTTTTCTTCAAGTTTCATAGCCATACCCCCTCAAAAAAATATAACACAAAAAACTCGAAAAACAAAACTTTCGAATTAGAACATCATTGCTTTTTATTGTAAAGCCTAAACTCTATCGAATAAATAAAAAAGGCTACAAGTGCTAAAAGCAAGGCTATTATCATAAGTGTAAGACCGTAGGGCCAATCAAATATAGAAAAAATTATAGCTACATAAAAAAGAAGTGTCGCAGTCTTTCCAAACCTGTTAGCAGGTATTGTGATATCTCTCCTTTTGTACAAAATAAATGCACCTATTATCATCGTCACTTCTTTTATAATGACGATCAATATTATAAAAAATGGTATTACTCCTTTTGCCCAAAGGCTCAACAGGACAGTTATAATCATCAACTTGTCCGCCAGCGGATCCATCAATATGCCTACCTTCGTTATCTGATTATAATGGCGAGCAATATACCCATCAAGCACATCAGTAATACCAGATATTAAGAACACGACTGCAGCATAAATATTACCGTTGTTTATGTAAAAAAAACTGTAAACAAAAACAGGTATAAGTACAAACCTAATCAAAGTCAGTGTATTCGGTATGTTCATAAAAGCACCTCTTAAACAATTATCGCTTGTATTGTATTATATTATTTATTTGACAAAAAGTAAATAAAGGCCTTCAAGGCCTTCACACAATTTTACCGTTTAATCCTATCTCAAAAACAGACTCGTTGTCGCATTTTCTACCATCGTTCATTTTTTCTATATACTTTTTCAATATATCAGCTTTAGCGTGAACTTCTAATATCCTGAATTTCTTCAAAAGACCTATGCTTTTTACAATAGAATTCATAGCATCGCTAATCACATCATCGCTTACATTTTCATAATCATCGATGTAAACATACATGCTGCATCTTTTAAGCTGCCAATTGATATTGTAAAGTCCACAAAAGCCTATGTTTTCTCCCTCATTTGTCTGCAATATAAATATTTTTCTGTTTTTCCCAAAGGGAATATTCAATACATTTTCACTTTTTCTTGAGACCTTAAACATGTCTATCAAGAATTTCACTACGTCAACATCTTTAAGCCATATAGAAAATGACTTTTTGTCCCTCTTTTCCACATCTCTCAAAAATACTTTTTCAGCTTTCACATTAACACCACCTATATATTATTATTCTTTATAAATTTTAAAAATCCTTCTTTTTAAAGGAAAATAATTTTCGACAAAAATGATTCTAAATAATTTTATAAATTACTGATTTGATATTGAAGGAAGATTTCTAAACTTGTAGAATATATATATCGAGGTGATAAAATGCAAGCAGCTATTATAAAGGATATTCAGCTTTTAACAAATCCAATTTTAGATTATTTTTTTATCGGTATAACGATGATGGGAAGCTCATTCTTTTATTTTTTAGCATTGCCTCTATTTTATTGGTGCATTGATAAAAGATTTGGGCTTAAATTAGGATTAGTGCTTTTGTCATCTATATACGTCAATACAGTAATAAAAAACGTGACGATGGTTCAAAGACCGATTGGATACCCTGGCATCAGATCGATTTTTACACAATCCGCTGGTGGGTATTCATTTCCCAGTGGCCATGCACAAGGCACAACTACGTTTTGGGGCACAATGATGTTTAAATACAATAAAAAAATCACAAAAATTTTAGGCGTAACTGCAATAATATTGGTCTCTCTTTCCAGGTTGTACCTCGGTGTTCACTGGCCTGTCGATATAGTTGGTGGAATTTTAATCGCTTTATTAGTGGTGATAGTCGCAGAGCTTGTAGACAGCATAATTATAGAAAGCAAGTACGACACGAAGCTTGTATACAAAATAATTCTTTCGCTAATTGTGCCTTTAGGATTGATAATTCTATTTCCATACAATGAAAATTTCGAATACATGGCATTAGCATCAGGCACAACGATAGGATATTTTATCGACGACCATTACTTTAAATTTACCGTAAATAACACAATCAAAGGTCAAATAGCAAAGTTGATAATTGGTTTATCGATTTTTGCTGTAATACTAATCGTTTTAAAATACTTGATGCCATATACCGATATCTTTAATGGTTTAAGATATTTCGTTGGAGGACTATGGATTTCAATTGGTGCACCATTTCTATTCAACAAACTTAAACTTAATAAAAAGCTCTTATAATACTTAGATCTCCAAGTATTATATTTTTTCTAATACCTCCTTGGCATCTTTCGCTGAAATTAAAAGTTCTTTTAAATCAACTCTGGAATCAATAGCTTTCTTCGCTTTTGCAGAATAAGTTATATCGCCTATGAGAATCGCTCCTATCAATTTATTTTCTTTTACAAACAATTTATAATAAACATTTCCATTTTTATATCTGTAAGTTGCTGCAGCTTCATCGAAAATATCTCCCGACGAAAAAACATCCACGCCAGTTATCTTCAATGTGCTTGATGGAAGGACTTCTTTGTATGCCGTCTTAACGCCAACGGCATTTAAACCTGCCGTCCTTCCTTGTGCTAAAGCGACGGTCCAAAGCCCATATATTTTCCCATTGTGCTCAGCAACATCACCTGCCGCGTATACATCATCAATACTTGTCTTCATAAAATCATCAACTAATATCCCTTTGTTGATTTTAATGCCCGAACCATTTATTGCATCTAAATTAGGTCTTACGCCTGCTGAAAATATCACAAAATCAGCATCGACTTTGTCTTTATTTTTAAGCACAACACCATCTGCTGGATCACCGGTTATCTCATCTACTTCTGCACCTAACACGAGTTTTATGCCGCTATCTTCAATAATCTTTTCAATAATCCTCGAACCTTCTTCATCAGACTGTTTAGGCAACAATCTTGGGAAAAATTCTATAACTGTCACGTCATAACCAATTTGCCTTAACGACCACGCCGCTTCAAGTCCTAACAATCCACCTCCCACTACTACACCTCGTTTTTTGCCATTTATATACTCGTTTAATTTTTCCACATCGTCAAGGCTTCTTACAGCGTAAACACCCTTTTTATCGTTTCCTTTAACTGGAGGAATAAAACTATAGCTTCCAGACGCAATTATTAAAATATCGTATTCTAAAATGCTGCCGTCGTCCAATTTCACAATTTTTTTATCTGTATCCACTGACGTCACATTTCTCTTAAGCAAAACATCTATATTGTTGTCTTCATACCATTGGTTAGGTTTTACATATAATTTTTCTAAATCAAATTGCTGTCCAAGCAAATGCGACAATTTTACTCTGTAGTATGTGTTGTATTTCTCCCTCGAGATCATCGTGATCTTTGATTCACTGTCATTTTTTCTGATGTTTTCAGCAGCTTGAAGTGCAGCGATTCCATTTCCAATGATCATAAATTTCAATATCATCAGTCCTTTCTATGTAAAAATTTAGCTACGTGTTATATGCATGACGCATATAACACTTTTATGTTATACAAGCGATGAAGCAAATATTCTTCCAAAATCTCTGCATCTTTCAATATCGTCATCGCTTGGAATAAAATTAACTTTAAGACCCGGTTCAACTAAATTTAGCCTAAGGCTTTTAAGCCTTTCTTCCATCAGTGGTATTGCTTCACCACTCCATCCATAAGATCCAAAAACAGCAGCAGGCTTATTTTTGTTCTTTATCGGATTTATTTTATCTATGACATTCCATATAGGTTCCACAGCATCGCCGGTAATTGTAGGTGATCCAAACAAAAGTCCATCCGCCTTTTCCATTTTATCCCTTGCATTATCTAAGTCGACAGCTTTTGCATTATATATTTCAACATCTATGACTCCAGAATCTCTTATGCCATTGCCAATCTCCTCTGCCATTTTTCTCGTATTTCCATATGCAGAAACATAGTATATAAGCACTTTCTTCTTGTGAACGCCATCTTCTTTGCTCCACTCTTTATAATCTTGCAAATATTTATCGATATTTTTCCTTAAGACAGGTCCATGTCCTACAGCTATAACATCGAGAGGAATATCCTTAATTTTTTCCAATGCTTCTAAAACCTTTGGCTTAAATGGACTTATGATGGAATCAAAATAAAGTTTGTACGCTTCTCTAAAATCATCTTCAAGATCATTAAAAAGATGTTTAGGAGTATAATGGCAGCCGAAAGCATCACATGTAAACAAAATCTTTTCTTCTTCTAAATACGTGAACATCGTGTCTGGCCAATGAAGAAACGGCGCCATGATGAATTTTAATGTCTTACCGCCTAAATCGATAGAGTCACCATCATTCACGATCCTAAATTTAAAATCGCGGTTTATCTGTCCTTTCAAAAAAGTTATAGCCGTTCTGCTGCCGATAACCTCTGCATTTGCCGCCTCTCTAAGAAGTTTTGGCAATGCACCTGAGTGATCAGGTTCCGTATGATCTACAATGATGTAATCAATGTCCTCTAAGTTTACAAGACTTTTTATCTTATCAACGTACTCATCGTAAAACGGCTCTTTTACCGTTTCAATCAATGCTATTTTTTCTTTTCCTTTTACAAGATATGAATTGTAAGAAGTTCCCCACGGTGTCCTCCATATTATATCAAAATATTCAAGATCAGGATCTAAAACGCCTACCCAATAAACGTCATTTTTTATTTTTACAACTTTATCCATAATATCACCTCTTGTGGATAATAATTATCAACTAATATTATATTTCTTTTAATTTAATTATACCACTTGCTGCCAATATTGCAATAGTTAAAAAAATAATTTTTCAAAATTTAAAATGAAATTTGCTGCTAAAAAAATAAAAACCTCAAAAGAGGTTTCCGTTGAACATGATTTACATTGACTTTGTGTGTTTATCAGCTACTTTGCTTGCTCCGTATGAATCAGGTTTTACCTGTGCATCAAAGCCACAGCCAGTAACCATACCTACTACTTCTTTTATAATATCTTTCGTCATGCCATTCTCTCCAACATCAAGGTGTATCTCTATATTAAAATCTTTCTTACCCATTTTTTCAAATTTTGATGACAATATATTTGCAAGCTCTATGCTGTAATTAGCCTCCATAAAAATCCTTTGTCTTAGAGATGGAATCTTTTTATGTTGAAACTTCCTATAGTAATACCTGGCACCTTTTCCTTCGCGATATATGATTACTGCAGAAACAAAGCATATGACTTTGCCAGGCTGTGAATCAGTCCCTATCATAAGCTTGTACTTGGAATTTTTATCACTTTTTATAAACTCTACAATATCATTAAACATCTTATCAATATCCAAAACGCCTTTTGTTGGATTTACAAAATTCAAGGCACCCATCTCCTTTGATTCCTATAAGAACCTTTTTTATATATTATACACTATTTTCGTTTCTTCTGTGTTAAATTTTCATTAAACAATCAATTTTGTGACAAATAGGATCAAATGAGATGCTGGCACAAAGACTATCTGCGCCAATAGCGTACCTATTATTTTCCCAAACACCAATAATATCACCATTGTATTTACGTCTTGCTGTGTCCTTTTCCCTGCCAGTGCTTGATCCGTAATAAGCGCTGCAACAGGATCGACAATAACTGTCAAAAGGATTGTGGCGAATCCATTGACTATTCCAGAAAGCAGACTTGCTGTAGTCCTAAACTCAGGCAGCAATGCGCCTGCATACAATGACGATATAATGCCTGTTGTGTATATAGAAGTTATCACCACATTGTAAACCAAAAAGCTTTTAGGTATTTTCGTCTCTTTAATGCCCCTTAGCATACTAATCTTAGGTAAGACTATCTTAGTCCCTATTTTCTTTATATTGCTCCACTTTAAAGACATAAGTACAAGTTTCGGCACAGATCCGGCTTTCTCCATGCCGTTTATAGCAGATGAAAACACTGAAACAAATGTAGGCATTAACGGTGCACCTATCAAAGCGCCTAATGTAGCCGACAACAAGACAAATCTCATATCAACGCTTAATGCTGAAACCATTTTGTACTTTATGGATATATCAACAAGGCTTCCTAAAAACGGCCCTTGAATCATGTTTGACAATCTGGAAATTACAGCCATTATGTTAAACAATGACAGTGATACTGCCAGTTTCCTGGTCCTTACACCGGATGGCCTTATGGAATACGATAGTGTATCAATCAAATTTATTATCATTGTGAAAAAGCAAACGATTAATAGCCTCTTTACATCTACCATCTGCACACATCCTAAGCTAAAATATACAGTTAAATTATAGACATATTTAACAAAAAAAGCAATA
The DNA here is from genome assembly GCF_009905255.1 of Thermoanaerobacterium aotearoense. NCBI lineage: Bacteria > Bacillati > Bacillota > Clostridia > Thermoanaerobacterales > Thermoanaerobacteraceae > Thermoanaerobacterium > Thermoanaerobacterium aotearoense. Next base: position 1,750,839 of record NZ_CP047602.1, read on the forward strand.
CATGACCATGATCCTTAAAATCACTCTTCATTTCGTTTTTAGGTAAAAACTGTGTTATAATTTTTTATGTCAAAACCACTATAAAAACTACAAGAAAGGAAAAGGCACGTATGGAAAAACTTCGCACTAATAAATGGATAATCTTATCTGCCGTATTAATAGGTACAGTCATGGGTCCTATAGACGGCAGCGTGACAAATATTGCAATGCCACAACTGGCAAAAATTTTTCACACGGATATTACCACAACCAGTTGGATTTCCATGACATACTTGTTGATGCTTTCAAGTCTTATGCTGACATTTGGCAGGCTTGGGGACATGGTAGGCTATAAAAAGCTATATCAGTACGGTTTAATAACTTTTTCCGTTACATCAGCCATATTAAGCATGTCTAACAACATTTACATGCTTATTATCGTAAGAGCTTTTCAAGCTGTTGGTGCAGGAATGCTTATGTCAATGGCTCCAGCTATAATAACTGCTACATTTCCCCCAAGCGAAAGAGGTAAAGCATTAGGTTTTAATGCAATGGCCGTGTCAGTCGGTCTTTCGATAGGGCCTACATTAGGCGGTTTCTTGCTTACGTACTTAGGATGGAGATCTATATTTTATATAAACATACCAATAGGCATAATTGGATTTATATGGGCTCAAATAGTGGTTCCTGACAACAAAGGAGTGCCAGAAAAATTTGACCCATTTGGAGCACTATCAGCGTTTATCTTTCTCACGGCTCTTCTTATGTTTATATCCGAAGGCGGTACTTGGGGTTGGACGTCTATTTTAAGCATCATATCTCTATTAACATTTATTGTATTTTTTATAGCATTTGTGATAATAGAGTACAAAGTAGAATTTCCGATGCTTGACTTGAGCTTATTTAAAATAAGGTTATTTACATTTGGAAATTTAAGCACATTAATAAATTTTATGGCACAAAACACCATGACATTTTTGACACCCTTTCTTTTGCAAAAAATCGGATATTCTACAGATTTGTCCGGTATCATAATGACGTCTTTTCCTCTTATAATGCTTGTTGTCGCACCGTTAAGCGGCATTTTATCTGACAGATATGGAGCGCAAATTCTATCTACTATCGGTGCTTTGATTACAGCGGTGGCACTTTTTTCTATGTCAACGCTGACATTGCATTCATCAATGTCATCAATAATGTTAAGATTAGGTCTTTTCGGCATTGGCAACGGAATCTTTCAGACGCCTAACAACAGCTCTATAATGGGCAGTGTTTCAAAAAATAGACTTGGCATTGCGTCTGCCTTCTTAGCTACAATGAGAAATGCAGGAATGGTTCTTGGTATAGCCATGGGAAGTGCAATATTTACCAACAGGCAGATGTTTTATGAATCGCTTAAAATAAATAGCAGCAGCGCATTTTTACTTGGATTGAGAGATGCTTATATAGTCGCAGGAATATTTTCCATAATCTGTGCATTAACATCCCTTGTTAGGGATAAAATTAATAAAAAGAATAATTTAGAAAAGGATGGAATGTAAATGGAAAAAACATTTGCTATGGTAAAGCCAGACGGTGTAAAGAGAGGGCTCATAGGCGAGATATTAAAGAGGTACGAAAGCAAAGGACTTAACCTTGTAGCCGCAAAAGTCATATGGCCTTCATTGGATTTACTTCAAAAACATTATGAAGAACACAAAGACAAACCTTTTTACAATGATCTCATCCGCTACATGATGTCTGGCCCCGTCTTCGCCATGGTTTTAGAAGGCGATAATGCTGTTAAAATAGTAAGGCTTTTAAACGGCCCTACAAAAATTGAAGATGCTCAGCCAGGTACAATACGAGGAGATTTTTGCACAAATACGACATTCAACATAGTGCACGGCTCTGACAGCTTGGAAAGTGCAAAAAGAGAAATACTTTTATGGTTTCCAGAATACGCGAATAAAATTTAGGACAAGTAAATAAACTCTAATAGAAGAAAAATTCTATTGGAGGAGAATATTCAATGATCAAAGTATACAGCAAAACCAACAAGTATGGAATTATATATGGAAAGATAGACGACTACAATTGGTATGCTTTAGTGCAAGCTGATGTCGTCGATTACGGAATAAATCCAAAGACATTGTCAAAAGGTGCTGGAAGGGTTTCAAGGCTTTTTATATACAAAGACATTGAAAGAGATGTGTTAAATCAAAGTACAATATCGGAATCCATCATTGCAGACTACAGACATAAATGGAATTTCATAAATGACGATAAGAAAGACGTAGTAAAAAAACTTGTGAATTATTTAGAACTTAGATATTCTTTGAAAGTTTTAAAAGAGGCGAAGTAAAATTTACTTCGCCTCTTTTTTTGGCAACACAAAGGCAGTATATAGATTGTTAAAAACAAATTCTATAGATGAAAAAAATACCACTACCAGCCAGTCAAACCAAGTCAAAGGTACAGTCCTGAAGACAGCGCTTAAAAATGGTATGTATATAGTTGAGAGAAAAAGCAAAAATGATGCAGCAACTGCAACTACCAAATATTTATTTGTGAATAAGCCTAACTCAAATATCAAATGCCTCTCTGATCTACATTCAAACGAATGTATGAGCTCCACCATGACTAAAGTCGAAAACGCAATTGTTCTTGCCCTGTCCAATGTGCCGTAAGTCAAAGCAAATATGTACGATGACAACGTGCAAACAGCCATTAATGTTCCAACGATGCCTATTCTTATCCCAAGGCCGTTTGCAAAGATGCTTTCATCTGCCTTTCTCGGCTTTAAATTCATTATGTCTTTATCAGCGGGATCAAGCCCCAATGCCAATGCAGGCAGCCCGTCTGTCACAAGATTTACCATCAAAATTTGTATAGGAACAAGCGGAAGCTCCAAAGATGACAAAGCAGCCAAAAACATCGTTATTACTTCTCCAATGTTGCACGACAATAAATACCTTATAAATTTTCTTATGTTGTCGTATATAATTCTCCCTTCTTCAATTGCCGCTACAATGGTGGCAAAATTGTCATCAGTCAAAATCATAGAAGATGCCTCTTTAGCCACATCAGTACCGCTTTTTCCCATAGAAATGCCAATATCAGCTTCTTTAATGGCAGGTGCATCATTTACCCCATCTCCAGTCATGGCTACAACATATCCCCTGCTCTTTAAGGCTCTCACAATCCTCAATTTGTGTTTTGGAGAAACTCTCGCGTAAACCGTGGTATTTTCCACTGCTTCATTGAGTTTCTTATCATCCATCTTGTCTATATCATCACCCGTCATGATATTATCAGTCTTTGAATGCATATTTAATTCATCTGCAATGGCTGCAGCAGTCAACTTATGATCGCCTGTTATCATTATAGGTTTGATACCTGCTAATTTGCACTTTAACACAGCATCGTATGCTTCTTTTCTTGGTGGATCTATCATTCCTTCTAATCCGACAAAGACCAAATCCCTCTCAATAAATGATGGATCACCGTATCCAACTCCTTTAGGAAGCCTCCTATAGGCAAATGCCAACACTCTAAGAGCTTCCCGGCTAAACCTTTCGTTTGCATCAAGTATTCTTTTCTTTTCAATTTGACTTAAAGAAACCTCCCTACCGTCTTTCAAAATCCTATTGCAAAGCTCTATTACCACATCAGGCGCACCTTTTGTAAATGCGTAAATCAATCCACCTTCTTCAATTATCACGCTCATCCTTTTTCTATCTGAATCAAATGGAATTTCTTCAATGCGTCTCATATTTTTCTCTGCGTACTCTTTAGATACGCCTCCTAAAACTGAAGCATACATGATAGCAGCTTCTGTAGGATCTCCAACGTATTTTACATCTTCCACAACTTCATTTCTTACTTTGACCTTTTCTATTTTTACATCTGCATTATTGCATACACAACCTATTTCTAATAGCCTTTTCAATGCAGGATCGTAAATAGGTTCTACTTTTCTACCATTCAATGTGAATTTAACATTGTTTGACTTGCCTTCAATCTCCACAATGCCATCATTTACAAAAATCTTTTTAACTGTCATCTTGTTTTCCGTCAAAGTGCCTGTTTTATCGGTGCAGATGACGTTAGTACATCCAAGAGTTTCTACAGCCGGCAGTTTTCTGACAATCGCATTTCGCTTTAACATCCTTTGTACTCCTATTGCAAGCGACACTGTAACAACGGCAGGAAGCCCTTCAGGTATGGCAGCCACTGCAAGGCTGACTCCAGATAAAAACATATAATAGATAGATTCGCCTCTAATGATTCCCATTACCACTACAAGAGCGCAAATTAATAAAGAACCTGTTACAAGGATCTTGCCTAATTTATCAAGCCTTCTCTGAAGCGGTGTCATGTTATCGTCGATATCTTTAATCATACCTGCAATTTTGCCCATTTCAGTCCTCATGCCTACATCAACAACTAAAGCTTTGCAGCGTCCGCTTGTGACTACAGTACCCATGTATATGAAGCTGTTCTTTGAAGCGGCCTTTCTATTCCCTATTTCTGCAGGTTCTTTTGTCACAGGAATAGATTCACCAGTCAGAATGGATTCATCCAATCTAAGGTTGTATGATTCAAATACAATAGCATCTGCTGGGACTTTGTCGCCTGCTTCGAGGACTATGACATCATCAATTGTTATTTCTTCTGAAGGAATTTCTTTTAAAGCGCCATCTCTTAAAACCTTTGAAGATGGAGCGGAAAGCTTTTTTAAAGCGTCCAGCGACTGTTCAGTCCTGTATTCTTGCACAAAACCAAGAATCGCATTAAGGATGATGATAACCGTAATCGTCACTGCATCGGCTATTTCACCCATAAGAGCAGAAATCAGCGTTGCAATCAGCAAAACCATCACAATAAAATCTTTAAATTGGTCTAAAAAAATATCGAAAGCAGTCAACTTTTTACCTTCATCAAGAACATTTGGACCGTATTTCAATAATCTTTTCTGTGCTTCTTGCTGACTTAACCCATTTTTAGCGGATTCAGCATTAAAAAAGTAGATTGTACTATTTTCTGGTTTCTTTGTCTGAAACATTTGTATCCCCCTTTGTACATTTCTCCTCATATAAAAATATGAGGTCACATGTAAAAACATGACCTCATATTTTTAGGCTTTGCCATTCATCTCTTGCAAAATCCACTATCATAGAATAATTGCTTCGCAATGGATGATTTATTACTTTGTTAAACCACTTTAAAGCTTCATCTCTATTGCCTAATAGCTTGTTTAACTCACCTATCAGATATATAAGCTGTATCTCACCTTCAAATGAATCATTTCCTGCATACGCTTTCTCATACTTGTCTAATGAAATTTTCAAAAACTTCATTTTATTGGCAGTATCTCCTAATATATCGTATATCCAACTTATCCTTAAACATGTCTTAGCAAATATTATATCTTTATCGTTCTTTATTTCTGAACAATACAAAGATAAAAGATACGATTCTAAGGCCTTTTTAGGTGTCCTTTCACCAGAAAACTTTCTTTTCGTCCAGTTTGTGGTTATTTTTGAGAGAACTTCTTTTCTGCTTTCTTCGGTAATGCTGTCAAACGAATCGCTTAATGCAGCATACCCACAATTTGGGCATACAATAGGATCATAAAAAAAAGGCTCTATTCCATCATACTTAATATACAGATCCTTTCTGATTTCTACAGTTCTTAAATGGGACATCCTAACTTTAGTATAAGTGAATTCCCTGCCACATACTGGGCATTTTGTTTTTGCATCGTACAAAAAAGAGTTCATATTTTCACTCCTGTCTATGAAGTCTGCAGCAATACTATCTATCCAATATATATTTCGAATTACACACAAAAAATATTAGCAAAATAGCTTATTTACATCATTTTTTCTTCATCAAACCATATGTTATCCCAATCAACATCACAATTCCAGCATAGCCTGCAACTGGATACATGTAGTGCACTAATTTTGAAAATCCAAACCCGCTTAATATAAGTCCTACGCCACCTGTTATTATTGTGCAGACCTTATACAATGTGCTTTTAACATCGGTCAATCTCGCCACAAAACCATAAAGATTCCCAACCGCTGTCGTATAAATCTCTGCGATTAATATAAAGCTGTATATTAGCTTAAGCAATGTTGAGAATCTGCCAGCGATGTAAAGCATAGGTATCTGATAATTGGAAACCTGAGGCATGTTCAAAAGAATTGCCACCAAGATCATTGTGGCACCAGCCCACAAACCTAATCCGCCAAATAAAGCGCCTAATTTTAAATCTGATTTATTCTTTGTTTGATTTCCAAGAGGTGCTAATATTGCTACAGACATAAGCAAATTATATGAAGCGTAGATGATTCCAGATACGAAAAAGTTTTTGACAGCTGCATCGAACGGCATAGATATGCGACTTAACACAGAAATATCTGGTGTATAAAGCAAAGCTAATACACTCACCAAAAATACTCCTACCAGCAAAATCGGCACCACAAAAGAAATAGCAGAAATAACGCCTGCTATCCCTGTCAATACTGTCATGACAGATACTACAGCCATAAAAACAGCTCCAAATTGGGATGGCAACCCAAACTGTTCTTTAAAAATCGCTGCCGTTCCAGCCACCATTGCTGTAAAAGCTCCGAATAAAAAAAATATGATTACAAAGTCCATTATTTTGCCAAAATAAGGACCTCCAATATTCATAATGACCTCATAATGGGAAGCAGCATTAAGCTTATTACCCAAAAGCAATATAAAATACCCGTATACAATAAATATAATAGCAGCAGCAAAAAGACCGACAAATCCTTTGACACCGTGATACCCAAAGAATTGCAGTACTTCCTGTCCAGATGCAAATCCAGCCCCCACCACAGTACCTATATATGTAGCAGCAATTGAAAATACCGACAATCCTTTATTCTTCAAGATTACGCCTCCTAAGCACTTTTTCACTAATATATATATTCTCCAAAACGATTTTTATTTATATGTCACTTTTAATACTATAAAACCAATTGTAAAATTGTTCAACTAATGCAAAAATCCCGTCTTTACAAAACGGGATTTTCATTGTTTAACTCTATTATTTATTTTCAACTTTGACACTGGTGCTTTTCCAATATTCCGCAAAAAATACTACAAACACACTTACCATAAGGCCTAATATAAAGGCAATTGCTATATTTAATGATTTCTTGGGCGATACAGGTTTATCAGGAACGATGGCTTTTGATGTAACCATTATGCCTTGTTCACCTAAGTTAGATGCTTTTACAAGTTGAAGCATGTTGTACTTTTCCATCATTATATCTCTCGTGCTTTTTAAAAGGTTCAACTTTGTCTGATTTTGTTCATATTCAGCTTTGTTTGCAGGATTTGTACTGTTTAATGCGTTTGTGGCTGTCTCAATCTTTGAATTTTGCAGATTTATAAGACTTTCTATCGTGGCTATAAGTTTATCTGTCTGCCTATTATTTCTTGATACTATGTAAGATTTAAAATTTGCTGCAATAGCATCAGCTATTTTAGCCGCTAATTTAGGATCTTTCTCTTTTACAGTAATTGTTATTAAATTAGTATTATCAATTGTTTGCACGTCAATTTCATTTTTAAAATTATCAAGCGTGTATCTTTTAGGGTCAAGCTTTAATTGTTTAATCGTATCTAACAATACTTGTGGATTCGTGACTTCCTCTTTATATGTATTTACTGTCATATCTTGATACTTTAAAATAGACGACAACAAATACGATAAATCTTTATCAGCTGTATCGCTTTGTATCATTGACCCATCATTGCTATTTTGATTAGGCAAAACAACTGTCGTATTTGAACCAAAAAATCCTGTTTGGGGCGTTATGTCTGATACACTTATAGTCGTAGTTGCTTCATAAGTAGGTTTTATCACAAAAAAGCTCAATAAACCAGCTATCAATACAGATGCAATAGTTATAATGGCAATTGTCCTTCGCCATTTCCATATAATCTCCAACAATTCTCTCAAAGAAATTTCTTCTTCCATCTTATTCCTCCTATTTTGTTATTTATTTTTCACTGTGTATAGCGACCTCTTCATAATATTTTTCGGCAGTAGCCGCAATTTCTTTTAAGTATTTTCTAAATTCATCCTTCAAATCATCTCGCTTTAAGGCGTACTCTATCGTTGCCTTCAAGTACCCCATCTTGTCTCCTACATCGTACCTTTTCCCTTCGAAATCATACGCGTATATGGCTTCATACTCCAATAGCAATTTAAGTGCGTCTGTAAGCTGTATCTCTCCTCCTGCTCCAGGTTTTACATCTTCCAATATCTCAAATATCTTGGGAGATATTATATACCTTCCTAATATCGCCATGTTCGATGGCGCTTCATCTATCCTTGGTTTCTCTATTAGGTTGTTTACTCTATAAAGCCTATCATCAATCATATTGGCGTCTACTATGCCGTATTTGTCTACTTCGCTCTTTGGCACCTCTTGTACACCTATTATTGAACAGTTGTACCTTTCATACTGCTCTATCATCTGTTTTAATACTGGCACTTTTGCATCAACTATATCATCTCCTAATAAAACTGCAAAAGGCTCATCGCCTACAAATGTTCTGGCACAGTAGATGGCATGGCCCAATCCTTTTGGCTCTTTCTGCCTTATATAATGTATGTCAACCATGTTTGTTATGTCTTCAACGAGGCTTAAAAGATTTTCTTTGCCTTTCTTCTTAAGCTCTAATTCTAATTCCACTGATTTGTCGAAGTGGTCTTCTATGGCTCTTTTATTTCTTCCGGTTATTATGAGTATGTCTTCTATGCCAGAGTTTACAGCTTCTTCAACTATATACTGAATCGTAGGTTTGTCTACTATTGGCAGCATTTCTTTTGGCTGTGCTTTTGTTGCAGGCAAAAATCTTGTCCCAAGCCCTGCCGCAGGTATTATCGCTTTTCTTATTTTCATGCGTATTCCCCCATCATATCACGAAACTTCTGACAGTTCATTTTCATCTTTGTCTAAATTCTCCACAATTCGGATGCCTAAATCAACCAGGTTGACATTTCCAGATACATTTAGCCTAACTTTTACCCTTCCTTTCCTTTTGTCAATTTTCTCGATAAGACCTTCAAAACCTTTAAGCGGCCCATCAATGATTTTCACCTTTCCACCTACTTTTATGCCTGTCGAAAATCCGACTATATCGGAGTCTCCTATAAGTGCCAGTATGATGTTTATTTCTTCTTCTTTTACCTCAGCAGGCTCTGCATCATCTTTTAAAAACTTCAAAAAACGCGGTAATCTCATAAAATCATTGTAAAGTTCATAGCTCATGCATGTCTTTATAAATACATATCCCGGAAATAAAAACTTTATCTTTTCTATTCGATTTTTCCCTTTTCTCTCTATTATAGCTCTTTTAGGTATCAACACTTTAATAGATTTTCTTTTTAATTTGCAAAATACCAATTCAATTAACCTTTTGACTTTTAGTTCATCTCCTGTTTTAGTATAAATGACATACCATTTTTCATCATCCTCCACATATGCTGCCCCCTTTTGACGTATTTAAAGATGTATTCGACACGACATATTAAAAATCCTTCTTTAGTGACCGTTTACAACAAAAAATAATAAAATTTTTCCATTAAAAAAGGGACGAACTATTTTATCGTCCCTCGTAAAATCCTATTTAAGCTCAACACCATATTTTTTCAGCACATCTGCAAGTTCCGCTTTTATTTCTTCAAGCCGTTTTTCAGTATCAGCTTCACATCTTACAATCAATTCAGGGCCCGTATTTGATGCTCTGACAAGCCCCCATCCGCCGTCAAACATGACTCTTGCGCCATCAATATCAATCAATTCGTACCCTTTTTCTTTAAAATGTTCCGTTACACCCTTTACAACGTCAAATTTCTTATCATCATCACAATGCAATCTCAATTCAGGTGTTGACGGATATTTTGGAACATCAGATAAAAGTTCCGACAATGTCCTATCCGTATTGGAAAGTATCCTAAGAAGCCTTGCTGCAGCATACGCCGCATCATCGTACCCATAATACTCATCAGCAAAGAACATGTGTCCAGACATCTCACCTGTAAAGACAGCGTTGATTTCTTTCATCTTTGCTTTTATAAGGCTGTGACCAGTCTTATAGAAGATCGGATTGCCTCCAAGTTTCTTTATCTCCTCTGGCAGTGCCTTTGAACATTTTACCTCTACTATGGCATCCGAGCCTGGATGTTTTTTCATTATTTCTCTCCAGTAAAGCACCATAAGCATATCGCCCCAGATTATGTTGCCTTTCTCATCAACGACGCCAATTCTATCTCCATCGCCGTCAAAAGCTATGCCAACGTCTGCACCAAGTCTTTTTACCTCACTTATCAAGTCTTTCAGATTGTCTGCGTTGACTGGATCAGGAAAATGGTTTGGAAATGTTGGATCTGATTCACAGTACAATGGATAGACTTCACATCCTAATCCGTATATAATGTCAGGATATATGTTTGAACAGGTACCGTTTCCACAGTCTACGACAACTTTAAGCTTTTTATCACCAAGCTTTACTTTGTCCTGTATCATCTTTATATAGCTTTGTATAGGATATGCGTATTTCAAAGAACCTGTCCCAGTCTTAAAATCACCTTTCTCAGCGATATGGTATAGTTTTTTAAGCTCATCACCATATATAGTAGACGGGCCAAATGCAACTTTAAAACCATTAAACTGTGGTGGATTGTGGCTTGCTGTTATCATAAGTCCTGCATCGTAATTATATAGTATACGGGAATAGTAAAAAGCAGGCGTCGACAGAACACCAATATCAAGTACATTACATCCGGTAGACATAAGTCCATCTACTACCGCGTTTCTTATGGGTTTTGAAGATATCCTGTTGTCCCTGCCTACAATTACATCCTTTATACCTTTTTCATTTTGAATATATGTACCGAAGGCCTTACCTATAAGTTCTGCTGTTTCCTCAGTAAGGTCATCATTCCATACACCTCTTATATCATACATTCTAAACATATTTTGATTTAGAGCCATAAAACTCCCTCCTTTAAATTAGCGTTTCACAATATATATTATATACTAAAATATTACATTCACAAGCCACATCATTAAAATTCTGTCAAATTAACAATTACATTTTAAATATTTCTTATATTATTGCCAATACATCTTTAATGATGTCATCAACAATAAGCTCTTGATAGCCAGTTTTTCTCAATAATCTCATTTTATCTGTTAAAGGCTTTAATTGAACCGTATCGATTTTATCTATCATTTTAAGCCTTGATTCAAACAATGTTTTATCTGACAAAGCCTTTATATAATCTTCAACATCGTACCTCCAAAAATGAAATCTGTCAGGATATCTTTTAAAAAGCCTTTGGGCTATCTGTAATCCCTCCGGATCAAAATCACCTGAATAATATATATCTGTGTCGTTTTTATACAGCATATCTAAAAGGCTGGTCAGCTTTTTATCAAAGTATGATTCTAATGTGTCGATTAATCTGTATTCTTCAAATATCGTATACATCCTATTTAGTTAGCCAGTATCTAAGCCGCTCATAATTTTGGTAAAAATATCGCATGATGAGGCGATACCTTGATGCATTATCAGCAGTAAGGTATCTTGCCTCATCAATAGGTCTTATGACATTAAAATCTATTTTATCAGACATAATTTTTCACCTTTAAAATGTACTGCCATTGTATCCCCAATTTTCACCAGCAAATTCTTGAATGACTATGTACACATTGTCCTTGGGATATTTTAGATTACTTTCAAAAATATCGCAGATTCTGGCTGAAATCTTCTCCTTTTGTCCTCTTGTAAGCTTTCCTATTAATTGTATCTCAACGATTGCCCCTTTGTCTAAAGGTTCTCCATGAAAGTATATGTCGTCACCTTCTGCAAATCTCACCATAAGCCAATTCTCGCTTTTACCAGCTACATCCATCATCATAGATGCAAACTCTGTCTTTAAAGTATTTTTCAAGTCGTCACTTAGTTTTTCCTTTGTTATAGAATTGATTATAGGCATATAGATACACTCCTTTACAAATAGAGATTTAATAACTTATTAACAATTATAAATTAATGTGTAAAATTCATCAACAGAAATAGAAAATATTGTGCTATCATTAAAATCTTCATTAGATGATAGCACAATACTATTCATTAATCAATCTCTGGGCTTTTTAACGACTGCACCATATCGACTTTCTTAAGCTGGAAGTGCACTACGATGCTTACAAGGATAGAAAATCCCATTGTTATAAGTGCAGAATACAAGAAACTCATCGGTTCAATATTTCTTCCAAACATCAATATATCAACTTCTACTGTGGACATGAGATATCTGTGAAGAAAAACACCCATCACAAACCCCAATAAAATCCCTATGATTGTCAAGATAAAATTCTCTCTCATGACGTACAGAGAAACTTCTTCATCATAAAATCCCAAAACTTTCATTGTAGCAAGCTCTCTTATCCTTTCGGTTATATTGATATTTGTCAGGTTGTAAAGAACCACAAAAGCAAGCGTACCTGCAGATACAATCAAGACTAACACGACTGACAGCAAATTGTTTACGACATCCTGAAACGTCTTTTTAACAGATGAAATAAAATTGACCGTCATTACAGCTTTTGATTTCAATATCTTTTGAGATATTTCATCTTCTTTCGTGCTTGAACTATCATTTATCTTCGACAGTATCTCGTTTGATTGCATCTTCTTATTAAATACTTTTTCATACAAAGATGAGCTCATATAAACGTAATGCTGTAGATAATTTTCTGCTATGCCATCAATTTTAACTTTCACTTTTCCTCCACTGCCTGTATCCAAGTATATATAATCGCCATTTTTTATTTTTAGCATATTAGAAAGTTTTTCCGTTATTACAACTCCATCATCTTTGAGGGGTATCTCTGTACCTGTATTTCTATTTCTCAAAACTATAAAATCTCTAAACTGGTTTTTATCTCCTGCGACGACGAGAAATGCACTCTTTTTCGCATTTCCTTTTATAACATCGACGCTGGATTGATTAAGCATGATGCTTTCTTTTATATTTTTGTCACTATTTATAACATTTGTAAGCTCTTTTAGATCTTCTTTAGAAGCGTCACTTTTAAAAGTCGTTATCATCTGATATTTGAAGATTTCATTAAACTGCTTAGACACAATGATATTTATTGAGTCTCTGATTCCAAATCCAGTAAGCAGCAGTGCGGTGCATCCACCTATCCCTATTACAGTCATTAAAAATCTCCTTTTGTATCTAAATATGTTTCTGGCAGTCACTTTCTGCATAAAATCGAGTCGAGACCAAATAAATCTCACGTTTTCCAACAGAACTCTTTTGCCTGCCATAGGTGCTTTAAGTCTCATCAACGATGCAGGAACTTCTTTTAAATCATTAAAGCACACAAGTGCCGCAACAGCAGTAGTAGACACAAGCGCAGCGGAAATTCCTACAAAAGCATAATATGAATTAAATTCCGTAATCACAGGTGGCAATGTATACATCATCCCGTACGCATTGAAAATTATCTTCGGCAATATGTTAAAACCTAAAAGCAAACCTGCAAATCCGCCTAATATTGTCGCAACAGATGAATAAATGACGAATTTGAGCATTATGGCAAGCCTGCCATAACCTAAAGCTTTTAAAATCCCCATCTGCGTCCTTTGCTCTTCAACCATCCTGGTCATAGAAGTTAAACTTACTAACGCTGCAACTAAGAAAAATATGGTAGGAAATACATTGCCTAATGCCTTTATCCTGTCTGCTTCGTCCCCGTACTCCACATAGCCTATGTTAGATTTTCTATCTAATATATACCATGTAGGCTTTTTTAAATCTTTAAGTTTTTCTTCCGAAGATGCTATTTTTTCTTTTGCTTCACTTATCTCTTTGTCAAATTCTGCTTTATTGGCCTCATATTTCTTGTAATTATCATTAAGCTTTAATAATGCATCATTTAGCTGTTTTGCTGCATTATCTATCTGCATTTGTCCTTGAACCTTGGCTTCGCTTAAAGCTAATTCCTGTTCTTTTATGCTTTCCTGTGAAGCAGCTAATTGTGCTTTTGCATTCTCAAGCTGCGACTTCTTTTGATTTAACTGGGCCATATTCTCATCCAATGCTTTTTTGCTGGCATTAAGTGTATCTATTTGTTTTGATATGCTTGCGATTTGCCCGTTTAATTCATCTACCTTTGGTTTTAGCTGATCTTTCAAAGACGGGTTATTGTTTATCTCAGAATTCAATTGATTCAGAGAACTATTAAGCTCATCGTACGTCGAACTTAATTTTTTCATGTTGTCATCATAATTTAATTCTTTTTCTTTTGCCTGTATCTCAGCTTCTGCACTGTTTAATTCCACCTCATTTTGTGATATGGCAGCTTGAGTATTAGCAATCTGATTTTTCCCATCATCAATTTTTTTCTGGTTTAAAGCCATTTGCTCATTAAAACTGGCTTGTCTTTTATTTAACTGGATTTGAGAATTTTGAAGTGTAGTTTTTGTTTCATCAAGCTTTGCTTTTGCATCAGATAATTCCTTGTTGTACTTAGTTTCTTTATCCTCCAGAGCTTTTTTAGCATCGTCGATTTCCTTTTGTGCTTTATTTTTAATTTCTTCATATCTGATTTCACTTCGAGTTTTACCTAATTTTGTTAAATCATCTTTTACAGGTTGAATAAAATTGTAGTATTCATCTGAAAATGTAGAAAATTTCTTTGCGCCATCTACCAGCACATCTATTTCGGTGTAGGCATCCATTGAAAAGTTAGAATTAGGTACCATCATAAAAGCTTGTATCTGACCATTTCCCACATTGCTGGAACCTCTGTCTCTTGAAATATAGTAAGGTGTTTCCACTACACCTACTATTTTGAATTTTTTGTTTTTTATATTGTTTTGATTTTGAGAATCCAAATTTATGGTTACAGTATCGCCTATTGAAAATCCTAAATCTTTAAGAAATTTTGTCTCAACGACACACTCAGAATTGTTTTCAGGAAATCTACCTTCTAAAAGTTTAGGTTTGTTTACATAATTTTTATCATTATTAATTTTAACTGGATCTACACTTATGACTTTTACTACAAACCCTTTATTATTTTTATCAACCACAGCATCAACCGTGTAAAACGGGTATGCCGATAATACGCCATTTACAGATTTGATGCTATTCAAATCATCATTTGTAAGACCCATTGTAGACAAAATTTGTACATCAAACAAATTATAATCAGCAGCGTATTTTGAGGCAGTAAGCTTCATGTCTTGGCTGGCTGCTTTTATTCCACCAAAAACACCAACACCCATCAACACGATGAAAAACAATGATAAAAATCTTTTTCTCGTATTAGATATCTCTCTAAGTATGTCTTTCATCAAAGATTTTCCCATTTACCATTCTATCCTTTCTATAGGTACTGGAGCATCATTAATAGATATCTTATCGATACTGCCATTTCTAAGGCTTATAACTTTATCTGCCATTGGCGCAATCGCTTTATTGTGAGTTATTATTATGATGGTCATTCCCAATCTCCTGCAGGTATCGTGCAATAGTTTTAAAATTGCCCTGCCAGTCTTATAATCTAATGCCCCCGTTGGTTCATCGCACAAAAGCAATTTGGGATTTTTAGCCAATGCTCTGGCTATAGCAACCCTTTGCTGTTCGCCACCTGATAATTGGGAAGGAAAATTATTTAACCTTTCAGAAAGTCCCACTTCTCTAAGCACTTCTACAGGATCCATTGGATTATCGCAGATGTCCGTTGCCAGCTCAACATTCTCTAAAGCAGTAAGATTCGGAACCAGATTATAAAATTGAAATACAAACCCAATGTCCTTTCTGCGGTAAGTAGTCAACTGTCGCTGATTGTATTTGCTTATGTCATTTCCATCTACAATTATTTGTCCCTCATCACAAGTATCCATTCCACCAAGCATATTAAGAACTGTCGTCTTACCTGCCCCACTCTCACCTACTATAACTGTAAATTCCCCTTTATTTATATTGAAACTTACTCCAGATACAGCAGTGATGGTTATTTCTCCCATCCTATACCTTTTTACAAGGTTTGTAACTTCTACAAAGCTTCCCATTTACATCTACTCCCGCTCATATAATTAAACAACTGTTTAAAATGTTTGTTTTAAGTTTAGCACAACAAAACTATTTAATCAATATTATATGTTTAAAAATCAAAAAAATAACAATTGCGCTTTTACCTTAAAATACTTTCTATTAAAAGTACCAAATATTGTCTTAATTCTTCAGGATCGCCTAAATCTAAAATATTCTTTTCATCACCGTAAATACTTACTACAACGTGATTTATGACAGTGCCCAAAATCCCTGAAAAAAGCTGAAGATACTTGAAATTTAAAATTCTACTGTCTTCTATTTTTGTTATATCTTTAATGATATTCTCAACTATCCTTTGCACTTCATCATTAAAATATATTTTTTTAATGATCACCGGATTGTAGCTTTTATCATCATGTGTCAGTTTTACAATGATAGAAATCAATGCAGGATATTTGTACATGTACTCTATTAAATTTAGTGCCCACTTAAAAAGCCTATTTTGAGGCGTCAAAGTTGTATCCAATAAAATATCATAACCTGATTTTAAAAGTTTCTCTGCGTAGTAGTTTTCTACTTCTTTTAGCAGGTTGTTTTTATTGCCAAAGTAGTAATTTATGGACGCGACATTGACACCAGCTTTTTCAGTGATCTCTCTGATTGTCGCCTCTCCTTTCATGCCAACTATGTCAATCGTCGCATTAAGTATCTTTTCTTTTGTCTCCAATTGTTCACCATTCATCAGTATTCACTCTTTCTCTAAAATCTAAAAATATAGTATCATAATGTAAAACTGTGTTCAATAATTTATATAGTTCCAAAAATTCTTCAAAATAAAGTAAAAGTTGTAAATCCATTTTTTTAATATGGACTTACAACTTTTTTGTGTGACGGTTAGTCCTGTTCGCCATATACACTATTTGTCACCGTATCATCAGAACCATAGACATCTTGCGATACAGTGTCACTTGTCTGTCCATAAACACTTTGCGACACTGTACTGCCTTCTTGGCTTCCATCTTCCATATCGACGTCGCCTGTTTTATCGTCATAATTTATATTTACTCCAAGTGTTTCTGCTATAAATCTTATTGGCACAAAAGTCCTATTGCTTATTTCCATTGCCGGCATACTTAAAGTCGCTTCAGTACCATTGACGTACGTTTTTGAGCTGTTTAAGTCAAATACAATTGTCGTACCACCTTTTGTGATAGTAACAGTATTTGTTGCAGCATCCCAATTTACATTTGCACCTAAGCTTTCAACAACAGCTCTGACTGGAATAAGCATCGTGCCGCTTTTGATTACAGGAGGAACATCAAACTTGATTTCTCTACCTTTGGCTCTGACTTTTCCACGATACAATGTGTAAGTTGCCTCATTGGTTTTGCCAAAAGATACTTCTTCTCTACTTTCACTTTTTACAGTTATTGCACTTTCCTGTCTTAAAGCATTTCTATGATCTTCCCTCGGCTTTGCTGCAACAAGCGATATGGAACTTGCCACAATTGCCACAGAAAGTGCAATAGCCATCGTCTTTTTCACACTATCACCTCCTCAATCTATATATCGGATAAAAGGAATTTTTCTTAAACCGCAAAAAAATCATCCACTATATCGTATTGCTATCGACATAGTGGATTGAACATAAATAAATGCTATTTTAATTTCTTCATCTCACCAGAATCTATCTTAATCGCCTCACCGTCCACTTCAATCCATACAGGTATTGCTGATGGATTATATACAATGCTGCCATCAGCGCTAAACTTTAAGCTTTTTAGCGCATTTATATAATTCACAATCTCAATATTTGTAGCATACCAAACATCTTCGTCAAAGGCCGCCATCTTGCAAAATTCTTCTATCAACTCCCAATTGCCATTTCTCTCAAATTCAAAACTGTGTCCCCAAACGTAGAATAAAGGCATCTGCTCCCACTTTGGAACATTTTTAAAATCCTTAAGTTTTTCTATTACATCTTGGTCATGATGACACGTTGGATGCCACTCTAAAAAATCACTTGGTATTCTAAAGCTTTTTGTAGAATTAACAGTCCTTGAATACTCAATCCCAAATGATTTAAGCTTTTTTGCCACTTTATGGTTGTAATCTCCAAATGGATATGCCATACCTCGCACTTGATATCCTACCAATGTCTCAAGGTTCTTTCTATCTTCCATTATTTGATACACCAATTCTTCTTTTGGTATTAAAGTAAGGTATGGATGGTCTACTGTATGGACGGCAACTTCATGCCCATCGTACAATTCTTTTATCTCGTCCTTTGATACATAAGGTTCAGCGTCAAACATACCTGAATTAAGATTGAATGTGCCTTTTATGCCGTATTTATTGAAGATATCAACCAGCCTTCTGTCGTAAACCTGTCCATCATCATAACTCATAGTCAAGGCTTTCTTCTTGCCGTCAGGATAATAACTGAAGCGTATTCTCACTTTCATTATCTCCTTTTAAAAATTTTTCTACTAATATGATCACTATTATAATTTTACCCCTTTACAGCTCCTACCACAAGGCTCTTTTGTACTTGCTCGCTTAATAATACGTATATCAATATGGTTGGGATCGTAGCGATTACAAGACCAGCACCGATAGGCCCCCATTCCGTCTGATATTGTCCAGATAGGGACATTATGCCGACTGTCAATGTCTTTATGGCATCGCTGTTTATAAAAGTATTCGCAAACATAAGCTCATTCCACGTTGACAAATAGGTAAAAATCGCTATTGTCGCCAATGCAGGCCTTATAAGCGGCAGTATGATGTAATAAAACGACTTGTATATGCTGCATCCATCTAAAAAAGCAGATTCTTCAAGTTCTTTTGGTATCGTATAAAGAAATCCAGTCAAAATGAATATGCCCATCGGTATAGCAAATGCCACATAAGGTATCACCAATGATGCATAAGTATTAAGCAAGTTCAAGTCTTTCAATATTATAAAAAGTGGAAGCAGTGTAGCATGTATCGGCACCATCATACCCATCAAAAATATGGTTAAAACCAATTTGCTGTACTTCCATTTCATCCTTACAATGGCATAAGCACTTGTTGAAACTAAAATACTTGATATTACTATGGTCAAAATAGTGACGATAGAGCTATTTATAAAGTACCTTCCTACATTGCCGCTGGACAATGCTTCAGAATAGTTTGACCACTGCCATATTCGTGGAAAACCTAAAATATTGCCACCAAAAATCTCAGTATTGTTTTTAACAGAAAACAAAAACAACCAAAACAATGGATATAGCTGTATTATAGCCCAAATCACCAACATAGCTTCCAATAGGTAAAAACCAATTTTTCTTCCGCCGCTTTTATTTTTCTTGTTTGCTATATTCTCCATTTTTACACCACCTTTAATATGCTTCATCTTTTCCAAATAGTTTTTGTATGATAACTGTTCCAATCAGTGATTCCAATATGATAAATATAGCCATAGCACTGCCATAACCATACTGATATCTGAAGAATATCATATTGTACATAAGTGTCGATGGCACTTCACTGGCATGAAGTGGTCCGCCGTTTGTAAGAACGTATATTAAATCAAAAGCTTTAAAAGAACCAATTACTGCAAATATGACGCAGACTTTTAATATCGGCTTCATAAGAGGTATTGTTATTCTGAAAGCTATCTGCGATTCTGTCGCACCATCAATTTTAGCAGCTTCGTATATGTCAGTAGGTATGGATTTTGCTGATGCATACATTAAAAGCATGTGATAGCCAATGTACTGCCACAGTATGGGCACAAAAACTGCTCCCAGAGCCGTCTTAGTATTTCCCAGCCATTGATTCGTAAGTGATTGCAGCCCTATCTTAGTCAAGATAAAATTCAAAAGGCCGTAATTGGGATTGTATATTTTCATCCAAAGTTGTCCTATGACGACAGTAGACAAAATGACAGGTATGAAGTAAACAGTCCTGTAAAACTTCTCGCCTTTGATGCCTCTTGAGAGAATAAGAGCCAGCAAAAGAGAAATAGGTAGCTGAATAAAAACAGATAGCAAAGCTAAGATAAATGAATTTTTTACTGAAATAATAAATCCGTCTGTATTGTTTATAAATAGGTTCTTATAATTTTGAAGCCCAATAAATACACCTTTGCTGAATCCATCCCATTTTAGCAAGCTGTAGTAGAAAGAAAAAAATATGGGAAGCAATACGATGACTAAAAAGACTAAAAAAGCTGGAAACACAAAGAGGAATATAGCCTTCTTATCGCTTAAGATTTTTTCCATAGGAAACCTCCTAACAAAAATAGTAAAGCAAATAGTATTATAGCTAAATAATTTCCTGCTAATTATGGAATAATTAGCAGGAAATTGAAGATATCATTATTTGCCGTTTATCTTCTGTTGCATTTGTTTTGCATAGTCCTGAGGTGTGATCTGTTTTGCAAACAATTGTGCTACTAAATCTTTGTGAATCTGTGCAGCATCGCCACTAAGATAAATATCCCATGCAGGAACACTACCTTTAGCGTTTGCAACGATATTATTCATAATCTGTATTTCTAATGGGTCAACTTTTGACTGATCTACACTATCGTATTTCCACTCTGGCAAACCAGCAGCTATCAAATATTCCATGTCTGATAACTGTTTTGCAAGATATTTTGCAGCTTTAACAGCTTCATCCTTATGCTTTGAATTTGCACTGACCATTAATGCTCCAACTGATCCTCCAATATACTCTGTAGGATCGCCTTTGCCACCTTCTATTGTCGGGAATCTCACCGCTTCAATCTTACCTTTTACAAGAGATGATGGATCTGAATCAAATGCTGCTGCATCAAAATTTCCTCCAAAGTACATAGCAGCTTTGCCTTGGTTGAATTCTGCTGTCGCTTCATCCCTTGTAAGCCCCATGACACCTTGGTCAAATGCACCAGCGTTTACCATCTCTTGAAGCTTCTCTGCAGCATCTATAAATGCTTGGTTGTCAAACGATGTTTTGCCATTTAAAGCATCTCTCGTAAGCTGCACGCCACCTTCGCGAAGCGCTATCATATCGTAGTACCACATTCCAGGCCATTCATCTTTCTCGCCTAAAGCAAATGGAGTTATACCTTTAGACTTAAATGTCTTTATAGCATCGATAAGTTCGCTAAAAGTTGTTGGAACCTTTACATTGTATTTGTCAAAAAGCTCTTTGTTTATATAAAGTACACTCGCTTGTTGATCAAATGGAATGCCATATATTTTTCCATCATACGTAACATTGTCAAAAGCACCTGATAACAATTGATCTTTTGTACCATCATTTAAATAACTGTCTAACTGAAGAATTTTGCCTGATTCTACAAAAGGTTGTGAAAATCCTCCAGCCCACGTCTCGAATATATCTGGCGCTTCATTTGCTGCTATTGCTGTCTTTATCTTCGTTTTGTATGCATCATTTTCTGTCACGCTTTCCACAATCTGCACATTTGGATTTTCCTTATTCCATTGATCGATGATCTCTTTAACCTTTGTCTTTGCAGGTTCACCGGTATATAGATTCCAAAACGTAAGCGTTATCTTTTCGGATGAACCAGACGGCTTCGATGAATTAGAGGCATTGGAACTACTTGAATTGTTTGAGTTAGTTCCACAAGCTGATGCCGAAATAATCAGAATCATCGATAGCAAAACTAACATGAGTTTTTTTAATCTTTTCATTGCCACGCATCCTTTCTAAATTTGTTATTGTAATGTTTACATCTTACACTTATATGATAAAGCATCATTAAACTTTATTGAATACAAATTTTTTACCACAATCTTTAATTTATTTACCTATTCATCATTTATACAAAAATTTAAAATGCCGCAAAGCAGTCAAAAACTTTGCGGCAAGCTGAACTTACTTCCCATTGATTTTTTCTTGCATTTGTTTTGCATAATCCTGTGGAGTAATCTGTTTTGCAAATAATTGTGCTACCAAATCTTTATGTGTCTGTGCTTGATCTCCTTCAAGGTACAGATCCCATGCAAGAACACTGTCTTTTGAATTAGCTACTATATTATTCATTATCTGTATCTCTAAAGGATCAACTTTTGACTGATCTACACTGTCGTACTTCCATGTGGGTAAAGCAGCTCCAACTTTGTAAAACTCAAGAGACATATTTTGAGCCAGATATTTTGCAGCTTTTACTGCCTCGTCTTTATATTTAGTATTGGCATTTACAAGTAAAACATCACTGCCACCGCCAATGTATTCAGTCGGATCTCCTTTACCTCCCTCGATGGTAGGAAATCTTACAGCTTCTACTTTGCCCTTGACTAATGAAGAATCTACTTCAAAAGAAGCTGCATCAAAATTTCCTCCAAAATACATAGCAGCTTTGCCTTGGTTGAATTCTGCTGTCGCTTCATCTCTTGTAAGCCCCATGACGCCTTGGTCAAACGCACCAGCATTAACCATCTCTTGAAGCTTCTCAGCAGCATCCACAAATGCCTGATCCTCAAAAGAAGCCTTTCCATTTAACGCATCTCTACAAAGCTGTGCGCCAGCCTCTCGGAGAGCTATCATATCGTAGTACCACATTCCAGGCCATTCATCTTTTTCTCCTAAAGCAAATGGTGTAATTCCTTTTGACTTAAATGTCTTTATGGCATCGATTAATTCGCTAAAAGTTGTCGGTATCTTTACATTGTACTTGTCAAAAAGCTCTTTGTTTACATAGAGTACGCTGGCTTGCTGTGCAAATGTCAAGCCGTAAACCTTTCCATTGTACGTAATATTATTGAGCGCTCCAGGCAACATCTTATCTTTTGTTCCATCATTTAAATAATCATCCAAAGCCAATATCTTTCCTGCATCAACAAATGGCTTTGAAAATCCTCCACCCCATGCGTATATAATATCAGGAGCTTCATTTGCCGCTATTGCAGTCTTTATCTTTGTCTTATACGCATCATTCTCTGTAATGCTTTGCTCTATCTGCACATTTGGATTTTCCTGATTCCATTTGTCTACTATATTTTTAACTATGGTCTTTTGCGGATCGTTAGTGAAGATATTCCAGAATGTAAGCGTTATCTTTTGTGGCGTACCAGATGAATTTGAAGACTTAGAAGCATTAGAATTACTGGAACCGCTTGAACCTGTACCACATGCCGATGCACTAACTATCAACATAATTGATAGCATGATCAACATGATCTTTTTAAACAACTTCATGTCTCCACATCCTTTCTATTATTTTGATTAAATTGTTTACAATAATATGATAAAATACCATATAATTATAATGAATATAATTTTTTTACTACAATCTTAAATATTTTTACTTGTTAATGTAAAAAAAAAACATAGTCAAATGCGACAAAAAAACGCCTTAATATTATGTTAGTCTTATAAGTATGATTTATTGACTTATTCAAAGTGTGAGAGTAAATTTTATTTATAAACAATTACATATGTTGGAGGGATTATAATGAATGCGGATGCTGCAGATAAATTAAAACACCGCAAAGGAATCGCCAAAATAAAGTTAGTTAAGAAAGATGGTTCACCTATAAAAGATGCAGAAGTCGCTGTATCTCAGGTGAAGCATAAATTTTTATTTGGTTGTGGAGCATTTGATTCTCTTCCTCTTGCCAATGGTGAATTGAAAGAAAATGATAAAGAAAAAATTGAAGACCGTTTTGAGAAATTTTTTGACTTATTTAACTATGCTACGATTCCATTTTATTGGGGCAGGTTCGAGCCTGAAAAAGGAAAGCCAGACACAAATAGACTCAAAAAGGCTTCAGAATGGCTTGTATCAAAAGGTTGCCTTGTAAAAGGCCATCCACTTTGCTGGCATACTGTAACAGCACCTTGGCTCTTAGATATGAGCAATGAAGACATATTAAAGGCTCAGCTATCCCGCATAAAACGTGAAGCAAGTGATTTTAAAGGATTAGTGAATATATGGGATGTAATAAATGAAGTTGTCATAATGCCTATTTTTAATAAGTACGACAATGGAATAACCAGGATATGCAAAGAATTAGGACGTATTCGCCTCGTAAAAGAAGTTTTTAATGAAGCTAAAAAAGCTAATCCTGAAGCAGTTCTCCTTATAAATGACTTTAATACATCAATTTCATATGAAATACTCATAGAAGGATGCCTTGAAGCTGGAATCCCTATTGATGCCATAGGGATCCAATCACACATGCATCAAGGATATTGGGGAGTTGAAAAAACTTTAGAAGTACTCGAAAGATTTTCGCATTTCAATATTCCATTGCATTTTACAGAAAACACATTATTATCAGGGCATTTGATGCCACCTGAAATAGAAGACCTAAATGACTACCAGATAAGTGATTGGCCTTCAACACCTGATGGGGAAGAACGACAAGCAACGGAAGTCGTAAAACATTATAAGACTCTCTTTTCACATCCAATGGTAGAATCAATCACATGGTGGAATTTCTGCGATGAAAATGCATGGCTTGGTGCGCCTGCAGGCCTTCTTAGAGAGGACAATTCATGCAAGCCATCATATTACGAATTAAAAAAGCTTATTAAAGACGAATGGTGGACACATCAAACACGTCTTGTCACAAGCAATACAGGTGAATTCGAATTTACAGGCTTTTTAGGAGAATATGAATTAATCATTAATGATAGAAAATTTCATTTCAATTTAGATAAAAACGACATATCAATAGAAATAACAGTCTAAATTATCACAAAGTAAAAAGGCAGAGGGAAGATTATTCCTCTCTGCCTTTTTACTTAAAGATTATTTGTTTTTTCTAATAAGCCGTATATGATAGCTGCTGCTTCTGCTCTTGTGGCATTTCCTTTAGGTGCAAATACGTTATTTGGCTCACCATTTACTATTCCTAATTTCGCTGCATTTGCCACTACATTTCTTGCCCAATCGCTTATGGATTTGTCGTCGCTAAATGTTGTCGCACCTATATTCTCTTCTTTGTACTGTGTCAGCATCTCGTATGCCCTCATGGCTATTGCTGTCATCTCTTCTCTTGTTATGCTGTCATTTGGCCTTGCGTTCTTTCCGTCACCTTCGATTATCCCTGCTTTGTATGCTGCTTCTATCGCGTTTGCATACCAGTCTCCACTTTTTACATCGCTAAATTCTCCACTGTATGCTTCTTCTTTTATGTTTAGAAGCCTCAGTATCATTGCTGTAAATTCTGCTCTCGTCACTGTCTTGTTTGGTTCATACTGTGTATCTGTCATTCCTTCTACTATATGCCTTGATGCTAATACTTCTATTACGTCTTTCGCCCAATTGTCTTTTATGTCATTAAATGTCTTGTCATACTCAAATGCTGCATATTGTGAAAAGTGCGTTGCATTGAATGTTATTGTTCCAGATGATGCGTCTACTTTACCCCCTACGTACTCCCATTGATTTGTTGTTGGGTTGTAGTAGTAAACTGCTACTTTTCTTGGATCGTTAGCTTTTGATATATTTAATGTCACCTCTACTGGTTTTGCCAATGCTACATTCCCACTGCTACCGCTTATTGTTATATCTACTACATTAGAAAGCGTCACATAATTTGTCACATTAGGCTTTCCATTGTCTTTTATTGATACATTGACACCGTTTTGTATCTGGTTTTGATTAAGTGCATCTTTCGTGAGTGCTATCGATGCATTGTCTGATTTTATGACGATGTCTTTGCCGTTGGCAGCACTTGTGTCTAAAATGTCCTTAGAAATCTGCACAACTTTCTGTTGTCCTTCACCTATTGTTGTTATGTCAAATACGACTTTCTTGTCCTTTGAATTTACTATAAGGTCTTTAGCTTTTCCTGCATCAAGTATCAATGTAATAACGTTGCCGTTCTTTGTGATTACACCTATTGTACTGCTTGTATTACTGCTACTGCTTGTAGTTCCCGAATTACTTGTACTGCCCCAAGATGGCTTACCTGTAAGCATCAAGTTTCCAAATCCAGAAGTATCTTGCCATGAATTTCCGCTTGGATCACACCATGTGACAATACCTGTCCTCTTACCATTTTCATCTGCATCGTTAACTTGCAAGTCAAACCCTATGATAGTACCATTTAACGGAGTAATACTCGTCCAAGGAATAGCTTCTTCTACAATATATCCATTTTGTGTAAGACTTGTTGCCGACTTAAATCCATTTGAATTAGTGCTTCCTCCAAAACTTTGTTCATTATCATAGTTAACTCTAAACTGCCCATCATCATTTTCATAATAAGTTGTCTTATCATTATTCTGATCTACAAAAACTTCCACAGAATCCTGTTCATAAGGATTTACACTGGATTTATTTAAATTGTTATCTGTTACATCTGCCAATATATAAAGATATTTATCGTCCCACATCATTTTTGCTGTTGCAGTAGCACCATTTGAACCCAAGACCCATGTATTTGTCGAAATAGCTTCAGCATTATTCCAAACGCCATCTACTTTACCGTCAATAACAGGAGTGCCATATATAGCTGTTGCAATCTGTGCAGGTTTTGATAATACTAAATCTCCAAAATATGCCGTATTAGTATCTTGACTGTTTGTATAATCATTCCAAACTGTTATCGCATTTACATTGCCACTGCCTTGGTCATCATTTATTCTGATATCAAATCCAATTTTATCATTCAGCACAGGACTAATGTCTTCAATTGGAATAGCTATCTGTGCTACATAGCCATCAGCATTAGACATTACATACTTTGTAATATTTGAACTCCCTGTACCATCCCTCTTAACTATATAATGTTCATCGTCACTTTCATAGGTAGTAGATTTGTTGTCATTCTTATCCACAAAAATCTCGATGCCATCATTATTAGATGGAGTATTGTCTGAAATTTGTACTAACAAATATAAGTTTTTAGTATCCCACATAGATTTAACAGCAGCAGTTGCTCCAATAGTTCCTTTCACATAAGTATTAGCATACAATGGTTTTACAAGTTTCCAAGAACTATCAACATTTGCACCAATCGTCGGTGATCCTTCTAAAGCTTTTGCAGATTGAATGTCAGGTATGGCTTTGCCTGGATCTACAATTGCCCAGTATGCTGGCTTTGCCTGTAACTTTGAATCAAAAAGTAGCGGAGCATTTGGCTTACTAAGCCAACTTACATCATCTGAAACTCCCCAAAAAACTACAGCAGTTATATATTGTTTTTCTGCTTTAAACAAGTCAAATAATTGTTTATACAATCTCGCTTGCTTAAGCAATGCGTCGTTAGATACATCACCATTCATGTTCATATCTAATTCAGTTACCTGTATTTCCACACCTAATGATGCAAGTTTTTCTATAGAAGCTTTTATATTGTCTATATTTGAATTTATGCTTATGTGCATTTGCATGCCTATTCCGTTTATAGGCACACCTTCATTTTTTAACTTTTTCACTAAATCATACATTGCCTGTGTTTTAACGCCATTATTTTCGATGTTGTAATCATTAATAAACAATTTCATAGATGGATCTGCCTCATGCGCATATTCAAAGGCTTTTTCTATATAATCAGGTCCTATAATTTGTAACCACTTAGAATTTCTTAAATTGCCATTATCATCAAGAACCTCATTTACAACATCCCATCCGATTATTGGATTTTGAGAACCGTATTTTGTTTTAAAATGATCTAACACAGTTGTTATGTGCGTTCTTAATCTTTGAAGCAGCAGATCCCTTGAAGCTGGTTTAGACGGATCAGATGGGTCCTGGAAAAACCAATCCGGAACCTGATTATGCCAAAGCAATGTATGACCTCTCATCTTCATATTATGTGCTATTGCATAATCAACAATCTTATCAGCATTATCAAAGGTAAAGTTTCCCTCTGTAGGCTGCAAGCTTTCCGGTTTCATGGCATTTTCTGCAACAAGCATATTAAAATGTTTAGCAGTCAATTGAGCATGTGGATCAGCATCATTTAATCTACTCGGATCAACTGCAACACCGATGGGGAAATAATCTTTGAATACTGAATATAAATCCGGAATATCATTTTGTATTGTAATCTGATTATTTGAAATTTCACCTATTACAGAAAAATCATCAATGTAAAACTCTAAAGTAGGATTTTGAGATTCTACATAGATGCTGACACCGCTGTAATCTGCCACAGGTAAAGTAAAACTGCCTTTTATTTCTGTCCATTCGCCTTTATTTACATTTGCAAAATCATTAACTTGTATATAATTGTCTTTGTCAGAAGTCGCTTTAACAGTAGCCTTTATTTGTTCTGTATCATTGCCATTAACAAATTTCACCCAAAAATCAACATTGTATTGTTGACCTGGTACTATTTTGCCAGTCAAATCATAGCTAGGACCATTCCAATTAGCTGTTCTCCCTGTCGTCAATAAACTATAACCTCCGCTATGAGCCACTCCATACACTGCCTTAACAACAGATGAGCCTGTTCCAACCCATCCTGAAGTATTTCCATTTTCAAAAGTTCCATTGGTAATCACATTTCCTACTTGTATTGGATTTTGTGGTGTCACTACAACATCATCAATATAGTATTCCAGCGTTGGATCGGGTGATTCTACATACATGTATAATGTTTTTAATGTTCCAGTATAATCTAATGTATAAGTCCCGCTTACAGTAGTCCATGAATCTTCAGAAACTTGTTTTTGCCAAACTATTGTATCATAATGCTTGCCATTGTCATCTTCTCTAAACATAGTCACGGTAATAAAAGGATTAGATGAATTTTGTTCAGAAACAAGTCTAACTTTAAGCGATACATTATATGATTCACCTTTCTGCATTTTTCCTAAAAAGCTATATGCAGGTCCTTCATATGTCTGTGTTCTACCCGTAACTTTCATACTGTATTGCCCAATTGCTTGTTCAGTAGTTACTTCTAATGTAGGATTACCTTGCTTAATCCAGCCATCAATTGTGCCTGTCTCAAAGTCCCCATTAGAAACCAGATTTGTATTAGTGTCATCAGCAAATGCCCTTATGTGTTGTGAAAACAGTGATGTCCCAAAAATCATTATTAAAGCTGTAACGATAGATACAACTCTGTTTACAATACTCTTCATTCTTACTTCCTCCCTCAGTAAATTTAATTTATTGAAAAATTTATTTACTATCACCTCGCAATTAAAAAATTTTGTCTAATAAGTATTTTTAAATTTCCCCCCTTTCAGCATTTATAAAAAACCAAAGATGTACTAACCCTTAACACTGCCAATGGTTAAACCCTTTACAAAATACTTCTGCAAGAATGGATAAACCATCATAATAGGAACCACTGCCACTACCGTCATAGCAGCTCTTATGCTTTCCGGGGTAACTGAATTAGAATTATTTCTTAACCCCATATCAAAAGACGCTTGTTGTGTAAACTGTTGAGTCGACTGCAATACTTTTTGCAATTCATACTGTAATGTGCTTAAATTTGGATTCATGGAACAAAAAAGCATTGTATCAAACCACGAATTCCATTGTCCAACTGCAACAAAAAGCGTTATTGTCGCTAATACTGGAACACTAAGTGGAAATATGATAGAAAATATTATCCTCAGCTCACTAGCGCCATCTATTTTTGCCGATTCCACAAGACTGGCTGGCAAGCCATCAATATAACTCCTAACAACCATTATATTCCATGCGCTTACTATCCCTGGCAAGATGTAAACCAAGAAATTGTTCATAAGATGTAAATCTCTAATCAGCAAGTAATATGGAATTAAGCCACTTGTAAAATACATTGAGTAAGTAAATACTTTTGAAACTATACCTCTTAAAACAAAATCCCTTCTGCTTATGGCATATGCAACTATTATGCTGGCAATCACATTTAAAACAGAACCTATAACAGCTCTTAATGCTGAAATGATTGTAGCATTGTAAATCTCAGGATCGCTTAAAATTGAAACGTAATTAAAAGTCGTAAATTTTCTTGGAAATAGATAAATTCCACCCCTCACAGTATCTATAGCATCGTTAAATGAAACTGCCAACACATGTACAAACGGATACAGGGTGACTATTATTACAATCGTGAGAAGAATGTAATTAATCGTGTCAAATACAATATCTTCTGTGCTCAACCTTATTCTATTATTTTTAGCCACTTTATAACCCCCTGAAATCTTGTAAATTAGATTAAAATGCACTTTCACCACTAAGTGCTTTCGATATTCTATTTGCTAATGTAACCATTGCTAAAGAAACAACTGAGTTAAATATACCGGCTGCTGTCGCAAATGAAAATCTGCCCATTGGTATACCATAATTGTATACATACAATTCCAATGTCTGTGAATAGTCTATGACCATGGGATTTGACAATAGAAATACTTGTTCAAATCCAGCATTTAATATCCATCCTGCATTTAATATTAAAAGGATTTTTATGGTTGGCACTATTGATGGTAATGTTATGGAGAAAATTCTTCTTATCCTACCTGCTCCATCAATACTTGCCGCTTCATATAACTCACTGTCTATAGCAGTCATTGCCGCCAGATAAATAATTGAATTCCATCCAACTTCTTTCCACATGTCCGAAAGCGCCATTAAAGGCCAGAAAAGATGTGGAACTCCTATAAAGTTTATGGACTGCTTTATAATGTGAAATTTTAAAAGCAGTTGATTTATAACTCCATCCGGCGACAAGACATCGAGGACAATGCTTGCTGCAACAACCCATGAAACGAAATGTGGCAAATATGAAATAGTCTGTACTGTCTTTTTAAACTTCATATTTCTAACTTCATTTATCAAAACCGCCAATGTTATTGAAGAAAAAAATCCAATAAAATATTTTAAAATACTTATTCCTAACGTATTTCGTATTGACTGATAAAAAGTTGGATCTTCAAACAGCATTTTGAAGTTTTCAAGTCCAACCCAAGGCGATTTGTTTATTCCAATAGCCGGATTAAAATTTTTAAATGCTATTATCCATCCCCACAACGGAAGATAGCTAAATATAATAAGCAATACAAGAAACGGCAATACAATCAATACCAGTTCTTTTTGTTGAACTAATTTTTTTAAAAATTTCTTTCTTTTATCTCTTTTATCATTTATCATTTTCCCTTCTGATAAAACTTCTACTCTAGCATCTGTAACAGCCATGTTCAATCCTCCAAATAATATTTTAAGCGTAATGAAGTACGGAACTCGTACTTCATTACAGAAAGTTTTTAATTATATTAATTCATTATTTTGTACCCCAATGCTGTATTCTCCAATCAATTTGCTGTTGGATATATGGCACTTCAAGGTCGTAATGTGCTTTCTGCATTTCAGAAACGTATTCTTTCCATATGCTTTCAAATTGATCCGGTTTTGCAGGTATCATTTGTGCTACATACTTTCTTGTAAGATCAGATGCCTTTTGATTTGCAACCTTAATCTGCTGTTCACTATCTGGTATGCTTATATCGTATACAAAACCGTAAGGTGTCTCAATTGGTGGTGCCATCATTTGTGATAGATTAGTTATATTATATGCTTTTAATACTTCTTGTTCGTATGGCTTGTATGAACTTGCTATATATTCTGGAGTGTCTTGAGGTGATGCAAAATTGCCATCTGCAAGTTTTACACCGTCATTTGGATGTGGGAAATACCAATACTGTCCGATTCCTTCTTGTTTAGTATAATTGCTATCTTTATATTGAGTCAATTGTTCTGGTGTCATGTACATCTTTCCATCTTTTACTGAATAATCTTTACCTTCAATTCCCCAGTTTTCAAGCTTCAAAGCTTCATCACTGCACATGGCATCTAAAAATTTAAACGCAGCGACTGGATCTTTGCAGCTCTTTGTTATAACAATACCTGCACTATTGCCTGTCATATTCATACTATTATAGTCTTCTTTTGTAACACCATCGAAGGTTACAGGTAAAGCAAAAGGTACTCTGTCATAAAGTTTCTGTTGCTCGAGTGAATTAATTGCATTCTGTATGTCCCAACGTTGATCGTAAAATCCTAAAACCCTTCCTGATGAAATCAAAGATAGATATGAATCATAATTTCTGGTAAACATCTGCTTGTCGAGTATGCCTTTGTTCCATTCTTCGTTCAACTTCTTATAGTAATCATGTGCCCATTGGCTTATTGCAAATGGATGTGCTTTATTATTGTCATCAACCCATACATCGCCTGTATTAGCATTTCCAGCTAAGTAACTTGGAGCACCAGTTAAAGTGAATATCTTCCAACTATCAGTGAGAGCAGTAAATCCTATTACTGGCTGTCCATTATATGTCGGATGTTTTTTTACATAATCTTCAATTATGTTAAAATATTGATCAAGTGTTAATTTCTTAGGCCATCCAGCTTCTCTTAAAACCTCTAACGGTAGATAGAAACCAGAATATGGGTATAAGTATAATGTTTTTCTTGCTGGTGTCAAATAATAGATATGACCATCTTTCGGGTCTTTCATCTTGTTTAAATCTTCTTGAGAATACCATCTTTTTATGTTTGTACCGTATTTGTCAATCAAGTCATCAAGAGGTACCAGATCATTAGCCTCTCTAAAAAGTTCAAATGTGTTATTACTTGCCACAATTAAATCAGGCAAATCGCCACCACTTATCATAAGTGTCGCTTTTGATGTTTCATCTGTTCCAACAAGATAACTTACTTGTAAATTCACACCTGTCAATTCAGAAAGTTTTTTCCAGACAGGTGTTTTTGTATAGTCATATGGCGTAGCTGTTGATGTATCATAGAAAAGTGTGAATGTCTTCATTTGTTTAGTATTATTGTTAGATGTGTTTTTACTTGTATTATTGCTGGTTGTTTTCGTGTTGCTACAGCCTGTCAAAAGCACTGAGATAACCATTACAATTGACAGAATTAGAATAAATACTTTTTTCCCTTTCATCTTTTCCCCTCCCACAAGATATTAAAAAATTCAGAAAATATCAGAAATATTTTTTATAATATCACCACCTCCGTATAGTTCAAATATATTTTTATATATGAGTAGAGAATTATTTTTAAATAATCAAACAAGTGTTTAAATATTCGCAACATATCTACCCATATATACCATCATTTTGCACTTAACGTTTACTAAAGCATTATTTAATGATTTCTCTGCTGAATAAAAGAAATTTAAAAGAAATTAAATAAAACAAAAGAATATAAAGGAATAAAATTAAGTTATTGTTAATACTTGTTTTTATTTCTAACTTTTATTTATAAGAGAATTATATATCAAAATTTTTTTAAGAAAATAGAATTTTTTTACCTGATTCTTTAATTTTTTTACTTTGTCTAATCAACAAATAAACTGGTTACTTTTTTTCTCAAGATGTGATAAAATATAATTAAAGTATTTCGTTTAAATGTCACAAAATCGATATTACACAGCTTTACTCGTAGATGCGTTTAAAAAAATCAGCTCCAAAGGAGTAAATAAGATGTTTGACAAGGTAATTAAAAAGTTTGGAGATCTAAGTATATCCTCTAAGATAGTGCTGTATTACTTGTTTGTGCTTATTATTTCAATTTCTTTCCTTTCTATTGCGTACCAAGAAATAAACAGCAATATCACCAGCAACAAGGTGATGCAGGTTTCAAACGAAATTGTGTCTAATATTAATTCAAGCATAGAGTCGTTAATAAACACTGTAGACAATCAATCTAAAATATTAATATCAAGCCAGATTCTGCAATCAGCATTAGCAAACGGAAATGCAGGCAACTATGCAAGCTATATACAGCCAATGAGCAAATATTTGTCAGATTTTTTAAACTTTAACGACTTTATTTCTTCCATATATATTTTTGACAACCGAGGAAACGAATACTTTGTTGATAATGTTTCTTTTAAAAGCATAAGCTTGTCCACAATAAAGACAGCTAAATGGTATGATAGGCTTGTGAGTTTAAATGGAAAATATATACTGGAAGCAAATGATGGAGATCTCATAGATCAAAGCAGTGGAAATAAAGGATATGTATCATTTATAAGGGTCATAAACGATATAAATAGCCAGAAGCCTGCCGGAATCATGATAATAAATATTTCTGAGTCCTATTTGTACAAGTATATAAATAGTTCAATAAATACCTATACATCCGGCATAATCATAAGAGACGAGAAAGGCAATACAATAATTAAACCGACAAACATCAGCAAAAATTTAAACAGCGAAATATATACATTCATCAATCCAAATGGTTCAACAGTTAAAAAGATAGATGGTAAAGTCTATATAATATCAGACTTGAAAAATGACTTCGGCTGGAATATCATCAGCATAACGCCGTTTAATGAGCTTAATAGCCAATTTTGGATCTACAACATAATACTTCTTTTTGTCATAATCATAAACATAGTGTTGCTTTTACTGGGTCTTCTCTTTATATCGCTTTTTATATCGCAACCTATAGTAAAATTAGTAAACTCTATGAAAGGTATAAAAGATGGTAAATTTGAAAAAGTAGATATCGTCACAGGAAACGACGAGATAGGCATGTTAAAAGACGTGTACAACAAGATGATCGATGAGATAAAGAAGCTCATCGGTGATATAATAAATGAGCAAAAGATGAAAAGGAAATTAGAGCTGGAAGTAATGCAATCACAGATAAAGCCTCATTTTCTGTTTAATTCTTTTGATGCAATAAGTGCGTTGATTTTGATGAATGACACGAAAAACGCCAGTAAAATCGTAAAAGCTTTAGGAAAGTTTTACAGATCTTTTTTGATGAACGGCAACGAGGAAATAACTATAAAAGATGAATTAGAAATAATAGACAATTATCTTACGATTCAAAAGATCCGCTTTGGAGACAAATTTGACATCATAAAAGAAATTGACGATAAGACGCTGCCATATAAAATACCAAAACTGATACTTCAGCCTTTAGTAGAAAATGCATTGAATCACGGTGTAAGAGGAAAAGACGGCCAAGGCATAATAACAATAAAATCTCTTTACGCTTCAAATCAAATAACCCTTATTGTCTCTGACAATGGAAAAGGCATGAGTGAAGAAAAGCTAAGGGAAATAGAATCCGGTCAATCAAAAGGAGTTGGACTTAGATCTACGATTGAAAGATTGAAAATCTACTATAATTACAACGATGTTGTGAAGATTCACAGCAAACCAGACGAAGGTACAACCATAGTAATAACTATTCCAATAAATGAGGAGGACTAAAATGTTGGAAAATAGCATTAAGGTGTTTATAATAGATGATGAATATTTAGAAAGAAGTCTTTTGAAGCAATGCATAAACTGGGAATCGTTAGGAATGGAGATTGTGGGAGAAGCCTCTAACGCAAATGAAGGCATAAAATTAATCGACGAATTAAAGCCAGATATTGTATTTACCGATATAAAAATGCCTGGAATAGACGGCATCGAATTTAGCGAATTCATTTTAAAAAGACACCCATCCTTAATAATTATAGTTCTTACAGGCTACAATGACTTTAATTATGCCCAAAAATCTGTAAAATTGGGAATCTTTGATTTTCTGCTTAAACCTATTGACGAAAACGAAGTCTTAACAACAGCAAAAAAAGTGAAATCATACATTGAAGGAAAGAAAAAAGAAAAGAAAGAGCTTGATGATCTAAAAAAGCAACTATATGAGAATCTGCCTTATCTAAAAGAGCGTTTTTTAAATGAGTTGATTACTAACAACTTGTCTGAAAATTCTATAACTGAAAAGCTTAATTTTTTCAAACTTAACTTTAAAAATGGAAATTTTCAAATTGCTGCGATAGAAATTGCTAATTCAACGGACATGGGTGAAGAATCTCGCTTGATTCAAAATTTTAAAGTCAACAACTACGTCAAAAGCTATTTTAAAAAGCTAAAAAATATCATTGTGTTCTCTGACCAGATGAATAGAATCGTCATCTTAAGCAATGACGAAAAGATAGATTTATATAAAATTTGCATGCGCCTTAAAAACAAAATAAATAAAGAGCTTTATTGTACTTTAAATATCGGCATCGGAAATATAAAAGAAAATATCAGCGAAGTTCGAGCATCTTATATGGAGGCCGTCGACGCATTAAACTATCACATTGCAGTCGGGAACAACAATATAATACATTATAGGGACGTACAGTTTAGAGAAAGCAAATCAGACAGTGACACAATGCATCTCTTAAATGAATTAAAATTTTATTTAAAGTCCGGATTAGAAGATGATGCGATAAAAACTGTAAAAGAAGTTTTTTCTTTGATAGATGTTAAAAGTGAAAATGCACTTAAGTTGATACACGTAAGTGCATTAAACATTATTTCCGTTTGCTTCTCGGTTTCTCTTGAATTAAAAGAAAATTTTGACGATGTATATTTATCTGAAATAAACACGTATAACAAGATAGTTAATATAGAAACGTTGCCTGAAATGATAGAGTTTTTATCCTCCATAGTAACAAACACAATAAAAGCTGTCAACAAAGAACAGATTAGCAATATAAATAATTTAATTGATAATGTTAAAAAATTTATAGAAGAAAATCTTGGTGACAGCAATTTGTCACTATCATTTGTAGCAAAGCATTTTTACTTAAACCCCAGCTATTTAAGCCGTACGTTTAAAAAGGAAACGGGCATAAACTTCATAGAATACCTTACAAATAAGCGAATGGAAAAAGCAATAAGCCTTATTAAAGAGAAGAACATGAAATCATTTGAAATAGCTAATGTCGTAGGCATACAAGACCCAAATTACTTTTCATCATGTTTTAAAAAGTACACAGGCTTAAACGTAAGTGAATATAAAAAATTAATAAAAAATACAGTTTAAGGAGATGCTTAAAGCATCTCCTTATGAATTTAGCTCCAGCATAAACTGCATCGCTAAATCTCCAAATCCTCTCATAGGTTCATGTCCATAATCAGGATACACTTTTATATCTTTTTTTGACTGTATGTTGTTGTAGGCTGCAAAAACAGTTGATGGCGGACATACTTGGTCCATAAGCCCAACGCACATTAAGACATCGCCTTTTATCCTTTTCGCAAGGTTTTTAACGTCTATATATCCAAGCTTTGTAAATACCTCATTCTCCCTTTCATGCCTTGGGTCAAAAAGCCTGAAATAGTCCGTAATCTCTTGATAGGCGTTTTTTGCAAGGTCTAAGTCCCAAACTCTCTTGTAGTCAGATAAAAAAGGATATTCAGATACTACTTTGCGTACCCTTGGCTCCAATGCAGCACACGCCAACGACAGCCCTCCGCCTTGAGAAGGTCCCATGACTCCCACTCTATCTTCATCAACTTCTGGCATGTTCATAACTATTCCAGCCAATTGGGCAGTGTCTAAGAAAATATGCCTGAAAAGCATATTATCAGCATCATCGTCTAGCCCTCTTATAATATGCCCATTTAAAGTATTCCCAGTTACACCGCCAACATCTTGAGACTGCCCTCCTTGACCTCTTACATCCATAGCCACAACGGTGAAGCCTGCCGCCACGTAATTTAATTTGTCGTTCCAGTCGCCTGAATTTGACGAATATCCATGAAATCTTATCAACGCTGGATGTTTCCCTTCTGTCTTAGGTTTTATATACTTTGCATGAATTCTGGCACCACGAACACCTGTAAAGTACAAGTCATAGCATTCTGCAAAGGATACTTGAAAGCTACTTTCTTTCAATTCAATTTTAGGATCAACTGACCTCATCTCATCTAAAGCCCTATTCCAATACTCATCGAAATCTTCAGGGCATGGATTTGTACCAGTGTATTCTCTAAGTTTTTGTAATGGCATGTCGAAAAGTCCCATATCAATCCCTCCAAATGCATATCAATATCCGTTTATCTTGCTATCATCAAGTCCTATATATGTGCTCGATTCGTCAATCCTTTCTGTCAATTCATAAAGCACAACCGCATTTTTGCCTAATTTAAACTTTAGATTTAAGTATCCATCATTGGTAACAGCATGGCTTGTCATAATCTCCGGCTTTGCAATTTCTCTAAGCGTATTTATCTCTTTTTTGCTGGGATACCTCGGCCTACCCATGTGTATCCACGTTCCCCATGGATTGCCATGTTCTTCATCAATTAATTGTCTTTTAATAAACACATCTTTGAATCCAACTGGTATCTGGACTTCATACTCTTTATCTGGATTTTCAGTCTTATCCATGACTTCATTCCACGCTATGAGCGCAACAGAGCCATCATCCCTTCTCGTCACAATCATATGCTCATCTCTATAAAGCATTTCCTCTCCCATAGCATTAAAAAATTTAAATGTGTAAAAGGTAGGCTTTGGTACCATATTTAGAGCCACAAGTCCAAATCCTCCATGAAATTGCGATCGCGGCACATCTCTTTCTTCGAAAACGTCGCTAAACGTCCAGTAAGAAAATGAATCAACATAATCTCCGCCTTCGCTTAAAATCCTGGCAATATAGGCAGCATTAAATGGCGTATCATGTACAGGATTTTGAGGACTGTAAGATGTATTGTATTCAGTTATGTGAAACGGAAGGTTTGGAAAATGCGAGTTTTTAATGATATCTCTCACCGTTTTAAATTCGTTTAGCATGTATTCCGACGGCATGATCTCTTGGTATATTAAGTGCGGCGTATATTCGCCTTGCTTAGACGTATACGCATGTCGCGACACAAAATCTACAGGAACATTTTCCTCATAGCAGAAATTCAAAAAATCTTCTATCCAATAGTCAGCACCACCACATATAGCAGGTCCTCCTACTTTTATATTCTCATTTACTTCCTTTATAGCCTTTGCAGTTATCTTGTACAGCTTAAAATACTCCTTCTCGTCAGCATCTTTCCAAAACTCTTTTAAGTTCGGCTCATTCCAAATTTCAAATGGCCATTTTGCCACTTCATCTATTCCGTACCTTGATATGAAATGCGAAACGACAGCTTTTATGAGGTTCTCCCACTTTTTATAATCCTTGGGAGGAGTGACATTCCCCTCCCAATAAAATACCGCCTGTGTACCAGATGCTAATCTTTTAGGCATAAATCCGATTTCCACAAATGGCCTTATTCCGATTTCTAAAAATGAGTCAAAAATCCTATCTATATAGGTAAAATTGTAAAAAGGCTTTATTTCATCGCCTACCACATCTTCTCTGTATATTCCTACATCGTCACACAAAAGGCCATGTCCTCTTATATACTTAAAGTCTATGTTTTCTTTCACATATTTTAATGTATCGATGTATTCCTTTTGTAGCGCAAGGCCAAGTCTGCCTGTTCCAACACAATATCTCCACCTATCAGAAAACTTCTTATCGGAAAAATCTGGCACTATCACTTTAATCATGTTAAGACCCCCAAAGTCTATTTCATCCACAATACACTTGTCACAAGTCTCGGATACAAGCGGCTTCCTCTTGGCGTACCTGTATCGCTGTTTACCTGATCTGTAGCGCAATCTTCACTGCAAGACACCTGTTGCCACATTGCGTGTACTTTGTCCCACTCAATCTCTTTGTCTCC
Source organism: Thermoanaerobacterium aotearoense (assembly GCF_009905255.1). Lineage (NCBI taxonomy): Bacteria > Bacillati > Bacillota > Clostridia > Thermoanaerobacterales > Thermoanaerobacteraceae > Thermoanaerobacterium > Thermoanaerobacterium aotearoense. Next base: position 1,790,380 of record NZ_CP047602.1, read on the forward strand.
AAAGTCTATATTAAGCACATCTTTTATCACATATTGGCATAAGAAAATTTTACTATTCCATGTGTTCTTGCTGGTTGACGAAAGCTTCCAACCTCCAGATACTTCATCTATGCATATACCAGGCTTCATAATCGTCATTACATGCTTCTTTAAGGCTTTTATAAGCCCACCAAATACACCATCTTCACTTACAAAGTCAGTATATCCTACAACATATGGATATACCAATGCCTCTACAGCAGGTATTATCCTTGATGTGTTGCCATTCTCAAATACTGCAGGTATATACTGATTTTCTTCGTCAAACTTGGCAACGATAGTATTAGCAGCCTGTCTTGCCTTTTCTAAAGCTTTTTCTGCCTTTTCACTAAGATCATTTTCTTTAAACAAACCATGCAACATCACGTAAGCTGCCCATGTCTTAACACCAAGGTATAGATTGTTTCTCGCCTGTCCCAAGCTTTCGTCAAGGCTATCGTAAGTCGTTATTTCCGACCCCGTCTCACACCTTGAACTGTCAACGTCCATTATTCCATCATTATTTTTATCTCTTGCCACAAGAGAATCGAAACAATCTTCGAATACACCCATGTTTTTCTTTAACCATTCTTTATCATTTATTTTTATTGCATAGACAGAACCTGTCAAAACCCAATTCAAAAGCTCCTCATGTGTCATGTAGCTAAAACATCCAGTCAGGTTTGGAAGCTCGTAAGATGAATAGCCTTCTTTAGAAAAACCATCTGCGACACCCATATCATGCGTAAAGGCAAGACCTGCTTGATCCCTGTAGCTGTACTTTTCATAGTACAGATCCAATGTATTTGTAATCGTCCAAGGATGGAACCTCATTTCCCAGAAGACATGATCAACCGTCAAATCAAATGTATTTATCATAATGTATTCGCCTTCGTTTACCACCCAAAGAGGCATACCATCGTCTCTCTTTAAAAGCTCCGTGCTGGCATAGTAACTGTGGGCTGCATGTGCCAATAAAAACTGCCTGTATTCATTTAAACCGCTTTTCTTAAGCTCTTCATCTCTTTCCTTTGCTAAATTTAAGTAATAATCTTGATTGTCAAGTCCAAAGGATAATACTTCTTCCAATGACTTAAAAACAGATGTGTAGTAAAATTCAGCATCGATTCCTGTTGTTATGACGCCGCTTTGATACGTTGCCAATGCCACAGTATATGTCCTTTTCTCCCCTCTCGGCACTTTAAATATCAAAGACGGCGCTCTGCCAAGCCCATGATTTTGATAGTTGTCATTTGCCCATGATGTCAAAATATCAAGCCTTGAAAGCTCTCTTACATCATCGCTTTTTTTGATAGCAAAACCGTATTTTCTGCCGTATACTCCTCCTAAGTATTTTCCATCTGTAAGCTCAGATAATATCCTTTTCGGACCTTCAAAGCCAAATATCATCTCAGCATCCTTATCGCTGTCAGTATTATCCATTGTCAACTGTACAAATATGACAGGTGCCAGTGCAAGTTTCTTTTCGTCTCCATTCATCACCGAAGGATCTTTTACGTATCCAAATGGAGTGATGATGGAAAATTTGAAGTCTCCTGCTGTCCAAGTGTCTGATGCCCAGCATAACTCTCTTTCTATCTCATCTTCCCCAAAGATTTTTATGTTTTTTTCTTTTTTGCTTGTAGAGACTTCTCCTGTAAACTCTTCTTCAGCATTTTTTGTATCATCTTTAATAAATGGCAGCAAGCTTATAACACCATCTCTTTTGTATCCAATGTAGACGTTGTTTTCAGGCGGCCGAACATCATTTAGTACGACGCCACCGCCTTTACCGCATTTACCGATTACAAAACTTGAGAAAGCGCCAAATGCGCTGTGATGCGCATAAAAAGATTTACTTATCATTTAAAACACCTCTTCTTAAATAAATTTCATTCAACCTTTATGGCATTTGTTTGAGCTTCCAGTGCCAGCTCTATTGCTTTAAAAATGTGCTCCTGAGTCATGGCATTTTCTGTCCTGTTTAATGAGTCCAGTATCAAGTCCCCAAAGAAAGGAAACCCTACCTTCCCTTTTACATCTATTAAAAATTCACCGTCTTTGTTTACCAAGTACACATGGTCTGGAGCATTTTCTCTGGCAACATCAATGTACTTTCTTAGCTCTATGTAGCCTTCTGTGCCCAATATAAACAGCCTTCCATCGCCCCATGTGCCAAGTCCATCAGGCGTAAACCAATCAAGCCTGAAATATCCTGTGGCTCCATTGTCTCCAATTAGCGTCACATCGCCGAAGTCTTCAAATGTGGGATATTGCTTGTGATTGTAATTTGCTACTTTTGCTGATTGGACTTTTGCGTCTTTTGCACCTGTATAATACAAAAACTGCTCTATCTGGTGGCTTCCTATGTCGCACAGTATGCCTCCAAATTTGTCTTTTTCGTAAAACCAATCTGGCCTTCCTTTTCCTTCTCTGTGTGGTCCCATCCCTAATACTTGTATTACTCTGCCTATTGCTCCTTTTTCTATTAGCTGTCCAGCATAAACTGATGCTTCGTTGTGAAGCCTCTCTCCATAGTACACAGCATACTTTCTACTTGTCTTTTTGACTTTTTCTTTTGCTTTCTCTAATTGCTGCCATGTCGTCATTGGAGGTTTATCTGCAAAGTAGTCTTTACCTGCATCCATTGCTTTTAAGCCTATGTCACATCTTTCTGACGGTATTGCTGCACTTGCTACTAATCTTACTTCACTGTCCATGAGTATTTCATCTTCACCTTTAGCTTTTTTTGCAGTCGGAAATGCTTTTATGAATCTTTCTACTTTTTCTGGATCTTTGTCATATGCCCACTTTACTTCAGCACCAGCTTCTATCAAGCCTTTTGTCATTCCATATATGTGCCCATGATCTAATCCAATGGCTGCAAATTTAAATTCTCCATCGCCACAGACTTTTTTAGCCCTGCTTTCAGGCATATAGTACATACCGTTTTCTTTGCTCATTTGGCGTTCCTCCTCTTTTTACTTTATTTCCCTTCCAAATGTTATGCGTTCGTCATTGAAATTTTCTACAAACGTTTTTTTCTCATAAAAATGAGGCACTCTTGCCATTATTCCATCTACTGTGTAGAATGGATCATCTTTTTCAAGTGGCAATTTGACAGCTTCTTTTGTCGTGGCTGCTTTGTATATGGCGGTTATAAGTTCTATTGCATTTCTTCCGTCGCTACCACTTACCAAAATTTCATGGTTTGATTCTAATGCTTTTAATACATCGTCAAGCTGTGGGGTGTGCCCTGTGTATTTTGTCACATCAAGGCTGTCGTAGTATTCCTGTATTTTCCTCTCCAGTTCTTCATCTTCTCCAGATGGAAAACCATTGCTGGATGCTGTAGATGCATATACTTTCCATGGCACTGATATTCGGGCTTTTTTGCCTTGAAGCACAATTTGTTGCTCTTCTCCATGGTGAACTACCGAACTGGTTACTTGGGCTAAAGCGCCGCTTTTGTACTTTAATATGGCTATGGATATGTCTTCCACTTCTGCATTGTCATGCGCTACATTACTCATTACAGCTTGCACTTCTTCAGGCATCCCCAAAAGCCATATAAGCATGTCTATATGGTGTATTGCATGATTTAATGTGCAACCACCGCCCTCTTTTTCCCATGTGCCTCTCCACCACAAATCGTAGTATGAATGACCTCTCCACCAAAATGAGTCAACTTGTGCATGTACTATATCCCCCGCTAAACCTGATTCTACAACCTTCTTTAGCTTCATGAATTGCGTTCTGAAGCGGTTCTGCGCTATTACTGAAAGAAGCTTTTTGTTTTTCCTTGATGCCTCAATCATCCTGTCGCATTCTTCTAATGATGATGCCATCGGTTTTTCTACGATTACATGTTTCTTAGAATTTAAACTTTCCACTGCAATGTCTGCGTGTGTGTAAGGCGGCGTACATATGTCCACCAAATCGATATCTTCTCTTTCCAATATCTCTTTGTAATTGCTGTACAATATGGCATCATCTAAGCCAAACCGCTTCTTTTTTTCATAAGCCTTGTCTTCGTAGATATCAGCTATAGCGACAATCTTGCACCTATCTTTAAACTCTAAAAAGCCTTGTATGTGAGCAGATGAAATATTACCTGCCCCAATTATGGCTATATTAATCATAATAAACTTCCTCCAATCAATCAACTAAGTTATTAATCTAAATTTTTCGATTTTTACTGTATTTCTCTCCCAAGCTTCGTCTAAGTCGGTTATTCATAAATTTTCCTTCCATGTTCATCTTTTATGCCAGTCTTCCTGTAAAAATAAGTGTTTACAACATCTCTCCACTCTTTAGCATCAACTACTTGTATGTCAAATCTTTCTAACACAGCCTCATAAATCTCATCGCTTATTTTTCCTTTCAACGTAATCCAAGCATCCCTCATTTTTTCTGCTCGCTCTACACCTTCAAAATGAGTGTCGTATATGTGTTGTATGACCGTCTTACCTGATTTTAACTTGTGGCTGTACGGTACATGGTGGAAAAATAGCAAAAGTTCATCAGGACATGTATCTATATTTTCGTACATCTTTGCAACAGGCTCTTTATACTGTGCTGTGTAACCTGTGCCTGTTGCTACAGTCCTATCGACGCCTATGCCCTTAAAATCTGCGTAGTGATACGTACCCCAATGAGAATACTCATATCCATCTACATTAGGGCCATAATGATGGCCTGGGTTTACCATCCACCCTATCCCAAGAGGGCTTGTGTACTCCTCATATATTTCTCTCGATTCCAAAAGCATCGGTACGACTGTATCCAAAACATCTTTATCACATCCAAATGTAAGCCTCACCCATTCTTCAGCTATCTCCCTCGATGAAAGGTCCGGATTCCATGCAAGCCTTCCAAAGCCATAAAGATTTGATTGTGCAAGTGGATGTCCTGTCCAACACTCACTGTCTCCTACATTGGCCACAGCCACAATCCCACCATATCTTGCTCCAAACAAGCTGCCATTTACAACTTTTTTCACAAACGAGCCTTCTCCTTTTGCAAATGTATCAAAGTCTAAAGCTTCCTTCCAAAGCGGCACAAGGTAACATAAGTGTTTCTGCTGTCCTGTATACTCTTGAGTAATCTGGAACTCCATAAAAACATTTGTCTTTTCCATGGCGCCAAATAGTGGTGTGATTGGTTCTCTGATCTGGAAATCCATCGGTCCATTTTTAACTTGCAAGACGACGTTATCTAAGAATTTTCCATCTAACGGTTTGAAATTATCATAAGCCGCTTTTGCCCTATCTGTAGATCGGTCTCTCCAGTCAACCATGCAATTGTATACAAATGTTCTCCAAATGACAATACCTCCATATGGTTTTAATGCCTCAGACAACATATTCGCACCATCGGCATGATTGCGCCCATACGTGAATGGTCCAGGTCTAAACTCTGAATCTGCTTTCACTAAAAAGCCGCCAAAGTCAGGAATGTAACTGTATATTTTCGATGCTGCATCTTTCCACCACTTCTTAACTCCATCGTCAAGTGGATCTGCAGTAGACAAGCCACCTATCTCAACAGGTGATGCAAAATTTATGCTTAAGTACGTCTTTATTCCATAATTCCTAAATACATCTGCTATCTTCGCCACATCAGGTAAAAATTCATCTGTAATAAGCTTAGTTTCTTGCTGATGAACATTGACATTATTTATTACGACTCCATTTACTGCAATGGATGCAAGCAGCCTTGCATAATCTTTTATCCTGGAAAAGTCTTGGACTATGCGATTATCTCTAAAGAAAATAGATTTTCCCGCATATCCCCTTTCAATATTGCCATCCATATTATCCCAATGATTTAATATCCTAAAATCATTTTGAGGATTTTCAATGCACAATGTATCTTCCAGATTTTTACCGCCAAACACAGATCTTATAAGGTGAAAAACACCGTATAAAACGCCCTTTTCGCTTCCGCCAATTATGGACAATACATTTTTACCATTTCTTTTTAATATCTTTAATGCAAATCCTTCACTTTTAAGTTCATCTTCTAAGTCAACATATAATCCTTCTGATTCAAAATCATCAAGCGTGCCTATAAAAATGCAATCAGATTCTATCATGTGCCTTAACACTTTTGCATCATCTACAAGCTTTGATAAAGCTTTTTTAAGCTCGTCGACAGCATTATTTATAATCGGATTATCTTTTTTAACGACAATATACTTAAAATAATCCTTATATTCATCAAGTACTTTTTCATCACAAATTTCATATCTAAGCCAGCAGTCGTACATACTGCCAGCAAATTTCCTATCGCTAATCATAATATCACTCTCCACAAGTCCATTATAATAATATGATACCATCATTTTGAACTCTTAAGTAAATTTACCTCACTAACATTTTTCCCTTTGAAGGCACAAGCCATCAAAGGGAAAATAGAATGAACATCAATCATTATTTGTTTTTGCTGCTTTTATATACATCATTCGTAAGTTTGACTAATTGATCTACGCCTTTAGCATTAACTTGTTGTACATAGCTATCCCAGTCTTTGTCTATAGATGCAACACCTGTTATGAATTTCAACATCATCTGTTCTACATAGTCAGAAATTGGCTGGCTAAGCATATTAGCTTGCTCTCTCTGGCTTTCAGTAAACGGCACAGGCGGTGCAACTGGTAACAGCTTTCTTTGAGTATTAACTTGGTTTTCAAAATTTGCTACTTCTGGAGTCATCATCGATTCAGCAAGATCTTTTGGACCACCATACAGCAAGCAGAAGACACCACCAGAGAAACCATAATCTTTCTGCAAGTTCTTTGTGCCGCTTGGGTTCAAGTTCATGTAGTTTACGTCAGGCATAAGCTGGAACTTACCATTGACTTTCTGATACGTTACGCCTTCAACACCCCACTTTGTAAGGGTCTCACCTGCTTCGCTGTACCACAACCAGTCTACAAACTTAAGAAGTTGTGGGAAGTTTGGATCGTCTTTTGCTTTAGCCGAGATCATTATACCGTTTTCAAGACGATTGCCTGCAATAACGCCACCTTTTGGTCCTGCCAATGGTAAAATCTGCGTCACTTTAAAGTTACCTTTTCCTAATGTCTGATTCATCTGATTGATCATATTCTGAATTTCCTGCGTATTTGTCATGATGACGAATGACTTGCCTGTTACAAATTTCTGTACTGCTTGGTCGTCTGTCTGTGTGAAGCTGGCTGGATCAAGAAGTCCTTCTTTTACAAGTCTATTGAAGTATGTCAATGTATCTTTGTATTCTTGTGATGTTGGGTAGAATTCCCAATCATCCTTTGCGCTGTTGTACAAAACAGTTGAAGTTTGAGTCCAATCAAATAGTCCATCGCTTCCTGCAATCGGCACACCAAATGTCGGTAATGCTTCACCTATTAAAGCTTTGCCTTGCCATCTATCCGACAATGGATATGTGTTTGGATATATTTCTTTCAACTTTTTCAAAGCTGATTCCAATTCATCCCATGTATTTGGAATCGGTATATTATTTTTCTCAAAAATATCTTGTCTTATTGCCAGCGAATATTGCATTGTATAAGTTTGATGCAACATTGGCAAAACGTAGAACTTTCCATCAGCTTGCTTTAATGAATTGATGTCATTTTGAAGTCCCCACTCTTTTACTTCTCTTGAGAAATTAGGCATTTGATTTATATAGTCGCTTATTGGCAGTATTGCACCTGATGAAACAAATGGTACCTCTTGTCCTGGATAAGTCTTTGGTATTATCTCTGGTGCCTGGCCTGAGCTAATAAGAAGGCTTCTCTTTTGAGCATAATCACTCATTGGCACTATAGTAAGCTTTAGCGTGACATTAGTAGCATCTTTTATGGCTTTCCACAAAAGCCAATCTGATTTGTAAGGATAATTTGGATGGTCGCTATAAAGCATTGTAAATTCTAATGGCTTATCTGATTTAAAGTGTAGGTTTTGTGGATCGCTATTGTTTGTGGCAGTCTGAGTTTGTTTGCTTGTATTGTTGCTGCTGGACGAAGAATTTTTATTTCCACAGCCTGATAACAAAACACCTACAGCCAAAACTACAACCAGCAAAAACGACAGCAATCTTTTTGCATTTTTACTCATATAAAATATCCTCCTCTTAATTAATTAAAATCAAAAGCTTATCATCATAAAGATTTGGTTTTTTATGTTGCCACCACCCCCTTAAAAATCAACTCAAATGCTCCCTCCTTTTTTATTGAATTAAATAATCATTAATGATGCCTTTTAACCTTTTAATGAACCAATCATGACACCTTGAACAAAGTACTTTTGTATAAATGGATATACCATCATGATTGGTATCGAAGTCAATATGACACTGGCTGATTTTAAAGTCGCAGATATTTGAGCCAATTCACTTTGGTCAGATGTACTGCTAACCGCCGTCTGCTGTGCACCTGCTAAAATATTTCTCAAATAAAGTGCAACAGGAAATTTTGAGCTGTCATCAAGGTATATAAATGGACCAAACCAGTTGTTCCAAACGCCTACTGCGTAGAAAAGCGCCATAACGTACATTATAGGTTTTGAAAGCGGAAGGATTATCTTAAGAAGAATACCATATGTGCTCATTCCATCAACTTCTGCAGCTTCCTCTAACTCCGCCGGTATGCCTTCGAAGAAAGTCTTCATAACCATTACGTTAAACGTGCTGACTGCACCTGGAAGCACAACACCCCATATGGTATTTCTCATGCCTAAAGCGTTTACTAAAAGGTAGGTCGGTATAAGTCCACCACTAAAAAACATAGTAAACACCACAAAGCCTAAAATGATTCCTCTACCTTTTAATCGCTTTTTAGACAACGGATACGCTAAAAGCGTCGACAAAAACAGTGAAACAAGTGTACCTACAACAGTATAAATAATCGTATTTTTATAGCTGGTCCAGAATTCTTTTTCTGCCAAAAGAACTTGATACGTCTTTAATGTAAAGCCCTTTGGATATAAAGACACCAAACCTGCATAAACGTATTTTTCGCCGCTTAAAGACACACTTAATAGATACCAGAAAGGATACAGTGTAACCAATATTACTAAAATCATTATTATTGTATTTACTACTTTAAATATTTTATATTGTTTCGACTCTTTCATCTATCATCACTTCCCTTACCATAGACTGGATTCTGTGAATTTTCTTGACAAGTAGTTTGCAGTGTAAACCAAAGTAAGACCTATCACTGCTTCAAACATGCCTATTGCTGCGGCATAGCTAAAGTTATTTGAAACAAGCCCCATTCTGTACAGATACGTCGATATGACATCTGCCGTAGAATATGTCAATGGATTATAAAGTAGCAGTATCTTTTCAAATCCTACTGATAAAAGACCACCAATGTTTAATATCAAAAGTATCATGATCGTAGGCAATATACCTGGAATAGTCACATATATTGTTTGTTGCCATCTGCTGGCACCATCTATTATAGCCGCTTCGTACAATTCTGGATTGATATTTGTCAGCGCTGCAAGGTACAGTATAGCTCCCCAACCCATGCCTTGCCAAATACCTGAAACAATGTATATAGTCCTAAACCATTGAGGCTCTGCCAAAAAGTTGATAGTATGCCCAATGTAATGTTTTACAATCATGTTAATAACGCCTGACGATGGATCAAGTATCTGCATTATCATATCTGCCACAACGACAGTCGATATGAAGTATGGCAAATATGACACTGTTTGGGTAAATCTCTTAAACCACGTACTTTTGATCTCATTCAAAAGCAAGGCAAAAATTATCGGAAACGGAAAGCTTATTACCAAATACTCAACACTTAAAATTATCGTATTTCTAAATACTTGCCAAAACGATGGGTCATGTATAAACATGTCAAAGTACCTAAGTCCAACCCATTCCGTGCCATATACAGGTCCTCCAGGAACAAATCTCCTAAAAGCTATGATATTGCCGTACATAGGCACGTATCTAAATATGATGTAATATGCTATAGGTAGTATAAGCAGGCTATATAATTGCCAATCTTTTTTAATAGCTTTTAATGTTTTCTTAAAATCCCTATTTTTCCCTTGTTTAGCCTCCTTACCCCCACCTTTGTTAATCATTGCAGAATCCATACTTTTTCTCCTTTCTCAGCAAAACAAATAATTAGTTTTAATATAGCCTTTAATACTGTCAACTGTTTTCTTACAATAGTTCATTTAGACATCTTATTTATTGCTTCCCAAAGTCCATTCAAATACGTCACACCTAAAGCTCTGTCGTAAAGTCCATATCCCGGTCTCGCTTTCTCATTCCATATCATCCTACCATGATCTGGCCTTATATATCCTTCAAAACCTATATCATAATAAGCTTTCATGATTTCAAACATATCAAATGATCCTTCGCTTGATAAATGCGCTGATTCGTAAAACTTTCTCTCTCCTATAAACTTTATATTCCTTACATGACCAAAATGGATTCTTCCCATCTTTCCAAAATGCCTTATAAGCTGCGGTATATTGTTTTCAGGATTTGAGCCTAAAGAACCACTGCAAAGCGTCAATCCATTGTAAGGACTGTCTACAAGGTTTACAATCCTTTCAAGATTTTCTTTGCAAGTTACGATCCTTGGCAGTCCAAATAATGACCATGGCGGATCATCTGGATGTATAGCCATTTTCACATCGTATTCTTCGCATGTCGGTATTACATTTTCCAAGAAGTACTTTAAATTTTCAAACAGTTTTTCCTCATCAACATCTTTGTACATATCAAGCAGCGTCTTCAATTCTTTAAGGCGGTCAAGTTCCCACCCTGGAAGTATAAAGCCATTTGATCCATTGTCCATGTCTTCAATAAGCTTAAGCGGATCTTTCCCTTTTAACATATCATCATCGTATGACATTACATAAGATCCGTCAGGTAATTCCTCATTTAGATTCGTACGTATCCAGTCGAAAACAGGCATGAAGTTGTAGCATACGACTTTTATCCCTAACTTGCCAAGGTTTTTTATAGTTTGTTTATAATTTTCAATGTATCTATCTCTCGTCGGAAGTCCCAATTTGATGTCTTCGTGAACATTTACACTCTCTATCACCTCCAGTTTAAGGCCGTATGACTCAACTTTTGTCTTTAATTCAAGTATTTTTTCAATTGGCCAAATTTCTCCTACCGGCACATCATACAAAGCCCCTACAATCCCATAGATACCCGGTATCTGGCGAATTTGCCAAAGTGTCACGCTGTCGTCTTTTTCGCCAAACCATCTGAAAGTCATCTTCATATATCTTACTCCCTTATTGTAGATTTTTGTTGCAATGTAATTTATTGTTTAAAGTACTCTGGATATTTTTCTTTCAAAAGTACTACATCTCTGTCTATCATTGTCAAGTGTTCACTTATTATCTTTAAACCTTTTTCTTCATCTTTCTCCTTTATGGCGCTTACAATATTTTTGTGATCGCTTATGATAGCATCCCAATCAGTATCAGAAGACAATCTCAATGTCCTTATTCTGTCATAATCACCGCTTATAAACCTTATGGCCGACCATATTCTATCCATTTTACATCCTCTGTATATAAGCTCATGCATCTCGTTGTCTAAGTCGAATATGGTTATATAATTTTCTTTCATGACACAAAATTCTTGCTGGTTTATATTCGCTTCAAGCTGAAACAAGATGTCATCTGGAAACTCTCTACAAGCCTGTCTTACGATTTCTTTTTCAAGGTTTTCCCTCATGAATTTTGCTTCTTGAGCGCGCTTTATATCTATCAAAGAAACAAAGGTGCCTTTTTGTGGATAGATTTCAATCAGTTCTTCATTTGCCAGCCTCGTAAATGCTTCTCTAATAGGTGTCCTGCTGGTTTCAAATGCATTAGCTATATCATTCTCCGATATAACCTCTCCAGGTTTTAGATTGATGTCGATTATGTTCTTTCTAATCATCCTGTAGATGTAGTCTTTTTTAGACTCATACGTATTGTTTTCCAAAAGTTCTAATCCCATCGCTTCACATCCCCTATTTTTGAATAACTTGTATGCTTGTATACTAGAATATTAATATTCATATTTCTATATATTCGACACATTTTTTAAAATTCCTTCTTTTTTATTCAATTTTTTCTTCCTAAAAATATTTCATAGGGGACATAAAGCAATGAGTTAGTAAAAATCATTTTAGTTTTAACTTGTATACTAGTATATTAATATGTCGCTCTTTATATTATAAATATTCTACGCAAATTCAAAAAATCCTTCTTTTTTTAAAAAAATTTTTTATGGAAAAATAAAACAAAGATTGAAATTAAAAATAAGGCACAAGAGAGTTTTCACTTGTACCTTTAAAGCCATATCTTTCCCTTCCTTATTTACGAAATCTAAAAGCGTTATTTTTGTGTATTCATATCAGCATTTCAGTGAAATTTTACTACACCTAATCTATTTATTTTTTTCAATCATCTCTTCTACTTCTTTTGCTCCTTCTTCATACAGCTTTTCTTCGTCTGGTGATAATTCCTTCAAAAGCCTTAAGAATTCTCCGGCATGCACTCTTTCTTCGTTAGCTATATCTATTAAAACATCCTTTGCTAATTTATTATCTGTAGACTCTGCCAATTGCATGTATAACTGTATAGCCTCATACTCTGCTGCCACCATAAATCGTATAGCTCTTATAAGCTCTTCATGAGTTATTTTGTTTTTATTTGCAAGTCCAGCAAATGGAGTACCAAAATCAGGCATACTGTAGCCCCCTTTTTTATTGTTATTTGATTGTAAATTCATTATATCACAAAATTAGGAATTTACCGAATTAGCATATTTTATTTATAAACCTTTTTCGACTTATCCAAAACTTCAAGCAAAATAAGGGCTATAATGCTTCCTGTTACTGTATTTATTAAAAATGGAGTGACGAAGAAAAGTGCTCCCACATCTTTACCAATGATATATTTAGCTATCGGAAATGCCACAAGACCTCCTATTATCCCTGTACCAAAAACCTCACCTAAAGCAGCTAAGATCTTTCTCCCTGTCAATTTATATAAAACCCCTGCCAATAAAGCACCAATCATGCTGCCTGGAAAAGCCAATAGTGTTCCAGTCCCCATTATGTTTCTGATTATGGATATTGAAAATGCGATTAGTACCGCATATCCTGGACCAAGTGTCACTGCAGCTATGACATTAATTATATGCTGTATAGGTGTCGTTTTCGAAACACCTACGGGGAAAAATACAAAATTTGCAAAAACTACACCGATTGCAATCAGCATAGCTGAATAAGTGATCTTTTTTATATTCATTTACAATCCTCCTCATTTTAAAAAACTATTTTAATAGGCTTATATCTTCTCCTGTAATAACTTTATTCATGTTTTTTACAGCACACATATTTCCGCACATTGTACATGTCTCGCTATCATGTGGTAGAGATTCATTTCTGTACCTTCTTGCCTTTTCAGGATCTATGGCTAATCTAAACATTTCATCCCAATCAAGCTTTCTCCTGGCATAAGACATATCATTATCCCATTTTTCTACATTGCGTATGCCTTTTGCCAGATCTGCTGCATGAGCAGCTATTTTAGCAGCAATGATGCCTTCCTTCATATCTTCAATCGTTGGAAGCCTCAGATGTTCAGCGGGTGTTACATAACACAGGAAATCCGCTCCACTTGCTGCGGCAATTGCACCACCAATTGCACTTGTAATATGATCATATCCAGGTGCAATGTCTGTTACGATTGGCCCCAATACATAAAACGGTGCACCATTACATAGCTTTTTTTCCAACAGAACATTTGCTTCGATTTCATTTAGCCTCATATGACCTGGGCCCTCAATAATCACTTGAACATTCTTTTCATAAGCTCTTTTTGCCAATTCTCCAAGAGTTATAAGCTCTTTTATTTGGCATGCATCTGTAGAATCATTTATACAGCCTGGCCTCAATGCATCGCCAAGGCTTATTGTTACATCGTACTCAGCGCATATGTCAAGAATATCATCAAAATACTCATAAAAAGGATTTTCCTTGTCATTTAATTCCATCCACGTATATAACAAAGAGCCTCCGCGAGAAACGATATTTAGAAGTCTTTCATTTCTTTTGAAAATTTCCGCTGTTTCTCTATTGATACCTGCATGAATAGTCATAAAATCAACGCCATCTTGTGCATGCCTTTCGACGATCTTTATAAATTCCGAAGGAACAATATCTTTTAAATCTTTGTCGTAATATCCTATAGCATCATATACTGGCACAGTACCTATCATGGCTTCAGAAATGCCTATCAATCTGTTTCTAAATTCAAAAGTTTTACCATATGAACTTAAATCCATGATAGACTCTGCCTTCATTTCTATTGCCTTTTTTGCCTTTTCTAATTCTGCATCTATATTGTTGCAGTCCCTTGATACACCTAAGTTTACATTTATTTTTGTTCTAAGTCCTTCCCCTACGCCTTCAGGACTTAATGCTTCATGATTTTTATTAGCAGGTATGACTACTTTACCAGAAGCTACCTTGCTCAGCAATAAATCTACTTCAATGTCCTCTTTTGCTGCCACAACATTCATCTCTTCAGTTATAATTCCTTTTTTTGCTGCGTCTAATTGCGTAGTGTAGTTCATTTTGCTCATCCTTTCATAAATTATTTTGTTTTGATATTTGTAAAATGAAGGGGAGAAAGAAGGTTATACTTAAATGTAGTAAATAAAAAAAGCCTTACCGCATGGTAAAGCTTTATAATCAAAAGCTTGCTTCCCTACGGTAGTATTAACTACATCAGGTTCTAAGGGTCAGGTTTTACCTTCTCAACCAAAATGGTTCCCCCGCAAACTATTTACGCAAGTATTAAATTTAATCTAATTATACTTTAAAACTCTAAAATTGTAAAGGTAAAAATTATATCAACAGTATTAAGTAAAAGTAATTAGAGCCTTAAGCCTCAAATCACTCATCTCTCATGATAGATTGCATGTCTTCTATAAACTGTACTACATCCATTTTTAAATTATCAACAGTATGAGGGAAAATATCTAGTAGCCTTTCAATACGTTCTGATACTAGGTTAAATCCATAAACATTACGAAATACATGACGAAATCCCCTAAACTCATTAAGCAAAAACTTTGAATTAGAACTAATAAAAGCCGGCCTTTCTCCTTCTATAGGAGTCGACATTTGTTCAAGTAATTCTAAATGCCATTCGGAGCTTGAAGGGATCAAATTATCTATATTTCTACCCACAATTTTAAACATATTCTCAACGGAAGTATAAAAATCATGAAAAATAGAGCCAACAGCCCTTAGCATGAAATCATCAGTCAATTTCTCTTTTCTGTTTTTACTATCTAATAAGCCTCTCTCATTTAAAATATCATACAATTTCTGTATATTCTCAAGTTCTAATTGTAGTCTTGCTAATGTGACTTTAATTTTATTAATATCCGTCACTCTATAATCTTCCCTTCTCTTAATATTTCATTTAGCAGAGATTTATAAGCTTCTTTTTGCGTAACTATGCTTATTTTATAAGGCTTTGCAACATTTTCAACATCAATCAGCATCGTCCAATAGTTAAATTTACTATCATCCCATCCATCAATAAAAATATCAATATCAGACAGATTATCAAAACGGTCATCTCTTGCAAGTGAACCATACAATATAACCTTATCAACAAAATACTTTTCTTTTAGAATCTTTGCAATTTTATACACTCTATCAAAAGCTTCTTTTTTTCTATATTTTTCTATTTCTCTATCTTTCTTGAATTTTATACGCCATGTTTCACGCATATTTTTTCTCTCTTGATCCGAAAGCGGCACAATATCACCACCTAAAATTTATATGGCTTAATTTTATCATTTTACATCAAAATAATCAATTCACTTAAAATATACAATAAACCATCAAAAAAGTGAAGGAGTTTCTTTCACTTTTGAGCTAGTTATCACAAACAGGCTTAAGACCTGTATTCAGTTTCTGACCAAAATATTCTATCTGCAACCATAGCTTCATGGTTTAATTCCACACACTTTAATATAACCTCTTTAAATTTATTGTATCCAACCCTGTCTATCAAGTGACATCCATGGAGATATACTGGCTTATGATTCAATAATTACAACAGCAAATATTTAACGAGTATAATAATAAAAATTTATAAAAACCTAACAGGAACTTATATGTTGAATATCTCTTTAATTGCTTCAAAGCTTACATAAGCTGAAATTTTCACCTCACTTGCATTCACAATAGAATAGTAGTATCATTATGTTATACCCCATCACAGAGGGGTGGGTATATATTATTTCATTTTTAGGAGTGATAGTATGGCTATAGGTGTTAAATTAGTCAGCAAGGAAGATGCAAGCCCAGAAGTACAGCAAATATTTGAACAAATAGAAAAGCAGATGGGATTTGTTCCTCCAACAATGCGTGCAATGGCAAATAAGCCAGAATATTTAAAATTATTTCTTCAGAAATCTCAAGTAGCAATGGGACCAGGAAAAATCGACTCTAAAACAAAACTTTTCGTCGCTTTAACTGTGTCAATTTTAAACAATTGTGAAATGTGCATAACCACATACACCAATAAATTAAAAGAAGCTGGCGTAACTGATGAAGAAATAGTAGAGCTTTTATCAGTCATCGATCTAATGAGCGGTTTGAACCACTTCAACAATGGACTAATGATAAAGCCATCTGAAAAATAAAATACGCTTTCACTAAAGGCTTTCCTTCTTCTACAAAAAAAGGAAAGCCTTTTACACAATATTTTTTAAATACATATACAATAATGCAGGTACTTCTCGTAAAAAGCCGTATACTTCTTCATAAAAATACCTTTTTACAAATACTCCTGAATAGCTTGCATTTATTCCGGCTTCTTTCGCAATCATGCTTGCCCTTTTTAAATGAAAGCTATTTGATACAATTATTGCCGTCTTCAGCGATTTTTCATCCATAATTTTTTTAGAATTTTTAAGGTTTTGCAATGTTGAATACGATTCGTCATCTTTTAATACTATATTATCAGGTATACCATTTTTCAAAAGATATTTTTTCCCTGCTTCTGCTTCAGATATATCCTCACCAGATCCTTTGCCGCCAGACACAATGATATATTTGCCAAATCCCTCTTTATAAAGCTTTATAGCCTCATTTAACCTTTCTTTATAAAAAGGACTGGGGTTTTCACCGTAAACTGCACAACCGAGGACGATAATAGCATCAGATTTTAGTGGTTTTATATTATATGCAAATGCTATCACTTGTATTTCTACAATGATATTTAAAATGATGAGAAAAATCATTAGGAATACAGTAATCTTTATAAAAAGCTTCATCATGGCAACACCAAATTTTCTATCCTAAAAATGGGGATATTTTTGATAATATCACTACTTTAATTTAATTCAACATAAATTTTGAAAATCCTTCTTTTGCCATCAAATTTTTAATAAATTTTTTAAATATCGATTAAGGCTGCATTAATGCAGCCCTAAAAAATACTTGTAAAAACTTAAGTCGTCCGTCAATTCTGGATGGAATGATGTAGCAAAAAGGTTTCCTTCCCTTGCAGCCACTATTTTACCATCGTATATAGATAGCACTTTTACATTTTCTCCTACATCCTCAATATAAGGTGCTCTTATAAACACTGCATCTACTTCCTCTTTTGATACGTCAGGCATACTAAGTTTTGCAGTAAAGCTGTCAAGCTGACTTCCATATGCATTTCTCCGCACCTTTATGTCCATTATGCCTAGATGAACTTTATCGTCATTTGCGATGTGTTTGGCCATCAATATCATGCCTGCGCATGTTCCCCATATAGGCATACCAAATCTATAAAGATCTATTATGGCATCTTTTAAGTCAAAGTCATTAAGCATTTTCCCTATGGCAGTGCTTTCCCCACCAGGCAGTATAAGTGCGTCTATGTTTTTCAAAGTCTCTTTATCTTTTGCCTCCACAGGTGTTATGCCATCTAATCTTTTTAGTTTTTCTATGTGTTCTTTTACAGAACCTTGTATTGCAAGGACTCCAACGCGCATTTTACCAGCCCCTACTTGCATATAAATCTTTTTCTGAAAGATCCCTTATATCGATGCTATTCATTGCTTCTCCTAATCCTTCTGATACCTCTGCTATTATCTCTGGTTTATCATAATATGTCGTAGCTTTTACAATCGCTTCAGCGCGCTTTTCAGGGTTCTCTGATTTAAATATGCCTGAACCTACAAAGACTCCATCTGCTCCAAGCTGCATCATCAGTGCGGCATCTGCAGGTGTTGCAATGCCACCCGCTGCAAAATTCACAACTGGTAGTCTCCCGTTTTTCGCAACATATTTTACTAATTCATAAGGTGCTTGCAATTCTTTTGCTGCTGTCATAAGCTCTTCTTCGCTTAGAGTCGTAAGCTTTTTGATTTCGGCATTGATAGTCCTCATATGTCTTACTGCTTCAACTACATTTCCTGTGCCTGCTTCGCCTTTAGTCCTTATCATTGAAGCGCCTTCGCCAATTCTCCTTAATGCTTCGCCTAAGTTTCTTGCACCGCAAACAAATGGAACTTTAAACTGCCACTTGTTTATGTGATATGATTCATCTGCAGGTGTCAATACTTCACTTTCATCTATATAATCTATCTTTAAAGCTTCTAAAACCTGTGCTTCCACAAAATGTCCTATCCTGACTTTTGCCATGACAGGTATTGACACAGCTTCTTTGATGGCTTTTATTATCTTCGGATCTGACATCCTTGCTACGCCGCCATGTGCCCTTATATCAGCAGGTACCCTTTCAAGTGCCATTACCGCAACTGCGCCTGCCTTTTCTGCAATTACAGCCTGTTCAGGTGTTGTAACATCCATTATAACTCCGCCTTTTAACATCTGGGCCAAGTTTTTATTTAACTCATATCTTTCATTCATTGTACTTATTCCTCCTATTTTTATATAACAATTTTATTAATTTATATCAATTGTATCTATTTAATACAAACATGTCAATCAGTACAATATGAATACAAAAAAGGGATACATCACTGTATCCCTTTCAACACTTCTTTTGAGTTTTGTATTATTTGCTTTGTGGCATCAGTCATGGGTTTTGGCTCTTCTGACTTTGAATTAGCCTTATTAAACAAGTTCTCAACATCTACAGCCTTTTCAAGATATTCTTTAGCTTTTGTTTTATCATTGTTTTGCAGGTAAAACATGCCTACTTTATTATAAGCATCAGCCAACTGCTGATAATTTTCTGGCCTTAAAGGCTGTACATCGACGGCCTTTTTAACATATTTAAGCCCATTATCTATCTGACCATGAGATAGATAAAATGCTCCAAGCTGTGCCAAAAGCTGAGAGTTGTGCGGTTCTAAATCGACTGCTTTTTGTTCTTGGGTCATCGCTGCTTGATAAGTAGCCCCATCTTTTGTCTGATCTGCTATACTTGCCAATGTCTGACCGTAAGACATCCTGTACTTCGCATTCCACGGATCATAAGAAACAGCGCTTTTGTAATACTGCATTGCCTGAGGAATATTGTTAGTCTTTGCAAATTGGTCTCCTTTTTCTGCATAGCTCAAAGCTGTGGAAAGTGAGAAAGACATAAACATGACAACTATGCCTGCTGCCAAAACGCCAAAACTGTAATATCCATTGTATAATTTCTTCCCTTTCACTACAGCTATATTTTTAGGTGCTTTGCTTATGTTCATGCTGTTTATTATGCCGATAAGGGAATATAAGGCTATTGTGACGGCAGACAGCGAAAGATCAAAATCCATAGCAGCATGGGCATATATGCTCAATATGCCTAAAGTTGCTGCCGCCAGCAGTATGCACTCCTCTACGTCTAAGTCGGATTTATAAAGCTTGATAACTGACAGTACTAATGTAACTAAGAAGAATATCATCGCTAAAGCTCCAACTAAGCCTGTATCAAGCAAAACCTGCATGAAGTAATTATGTGTCTGTGTAGTCCAGTACAAGTATGACTGATATTTGAAGTAAAGTGACGCCCAAGCACCTCCGCCTGCACCAAAAAGTGGATAGTCTTTGAAAATCTTGAATCCGTCCTTGTAAAACTGCATTCGCTCTGAGCTACTATGGCTTGTCAAGCTTATGTCTTGTATCCTTGATGCCACATTTTCAGGCAAGTATTTATATTTAAGCATTATATTTTGAACAGCATTTGGGTCATTCTTAGGATAGATGTACGCCTTGTCAAATGTCACAGAGGTACCTTTAAAATAGTTTGTAAAAGTAATAGCTAATCTTTTCGTATCTTTCAAAGTGGAGAATTCTATCGTCTTTTCACCACTGAAAGTTTCTTTGTCGTACACATCTTTTATCTTCGTAGGCTGATCGAGGTCATTTCTGCTTTCTATGGTAATGTCGTACGCCCAATCCTTATTATCACCATTCTTTGATATCACATCGTACTTCAACACATATATTCTGTCAGCATCCACGTCGACAAATCTTGTAACACTTTTACCGCTATCTGCCTCGTTTTGACTATGACTTAGTGTAAGAGGTACTTCCGTTGTCAATACCATATAACCTGCTACGGTTGATAACACACCAACAATGACAATTATGGATATGCCTATTTTTAAACTTATCTTGTTTACCGTTTCTACCAAAAAACTCACAATGTACGTAAATAACAATGCTAAGAGGCATCCTACAAGTATCCACATAACCAAATTGTGAGGCTTAGATCCATTTACGACAGAGTTAAATTTAAGTATTGGCAACGCTGACGCTACGATTATACCTATCAAGTAAATAAATGGCTCTACCCTTTTCCCTTTTGGCATCATTATTATAAGGAATAAAAACAGAAAAGGAAACATCACCCAAGCGCCTCTGGATAGCGTAAAAACATAAGCATAAAGCTGCATAAAAGCTTCTACTCCGTAAAGTGCTTTTAAATACCTGTTTTCTGTGTACGATATGAGTGCAAAATTTACAAACAAAAATGCCATCAAAAACGATGCAGCAGTATTAGCATATTGAAATGTGGAATTAATCCTTCCTCCAACCCATGAACCATTGTAGTTTACGTACCCCGCTGCAGACAAAAGACCTACTAAAGCTACTCCAAATGAGCTTAAAACAAGCACATTCAAAAGTATCCATATTTTTTTCTTGTCATTGGCAAGTCTGCTGACCAAAAAGTATATAAAAACATAATCGACGTACTTTAATACTTCTCCTATTGCAGATCTTACATTTACAGCAAAAAACGTAGAGATTAGATATGCGCCTATTATTGATATTGCAGCATAATCCAGTCTTTCAGAGATTATCGGCTCTTTTTTTACAATCTTCACCAATGACCATATTATGACGACAATTGAAGTAATGCATATAGTAGGCAAAAACTCATTGTCAAAGTACATGCCACGAAAATACGGCGGCAATGCTATAAGAAGAAGCAATGATATGTAAAATACAATATTCATCACGTTTGTGTAATCTGTGCTTCTTTTAGAAACATCAATGTTGACCTTGTTCTTTTTTGCTGCTTTTTGTGCCATATCGATTCTCCTTTATATATTTTATAAAAATGCACAAATAATCTTATTCGACAAAAAAATTTAATTTCCTCCTTGTGAAATCATTTAACAAAATAAAGTAAGAAAAAAACTTCATCTTTTTTCAATCACCATTTACAATTGATAGAATATAATAAACTGAAATCAAATTAAATAGGAGGTATCCACATGAGAGGCAGAAAATTACTTATTTTCACTCTTATACTCATATTTGTACTTACATCTTTCTTATTCACCGGTTGCAAGGCAAAAGAGCAAAAGCTTACAAAGATAAACTTTATTGAAACCGTGCATTCAATTTTTTACGCGCCATATTATGTAGCTGTCAACAAAGGCTTTTTCAAAGAAGAAGGACTGCAATTAGAGATAACTACTGCACAAGGCTCAGATAAAGCTGCGACTGCCGTAGTTTCAGGTCAAGCTGACATTGGACTACAAGGTCCAGAAACCACCGTTTATGTGTACAAAGAAGGAAAACAAGATTATCTCGTAAATTTTGCACAGCTTACTAAGAAAGATGGTTCTTTCTTAGTTGGCAAAAAACCGGAGCCTAATTTCAAATGGGAAAATCTAAAGGGCAAAAAGATAATAGGCGGAAGACCTGGCGGAATGCCAGAAATGACTCTTGAATATATACTGAAAGAGCATGGTATAAACCCTAAAAAAGATGTAAATCTTGTAACGAATCTTCAGTTCACAGCGACAGCAGGTGCTTTCATGAGATCAGATGCAGACTATGTGGCACTTTTTGAACCAACTGCATCACAAGTTGAAAGCGAAAAAGGAGGATACATCGTGGCATCTGTAGGTGCCGCCGGACACGATGTGCCGTATACAACATTTAACGCAAGAAAAAGCTATATAAAGGAGCATCCTGATATCATCCAACACTTTACAAATGCAGTTTACAAAGGCATGTTGTACGTGCAGTCTCATTCATCAAAGCAAGTAGCCGAAGACATAAAATCATTTTTCCCAGATACTGATATTGATATAATTGCAAAAGTAATCGACAGGTATAAAAGCATAGATGCATGGGGCACTACACCACAGATGAAACCATCTGATTTTGATGCTCTTCAGAATGTCTTATTAAACGCTGGTGAAATCGACAGCAAGGTAGATCCAAACGCATTAATCGACAATACTTTTGCAGACAAGGCTGTCGCAACAATAAAGAAATAATAAATTGGGGACAACCGAAAGATTGTCCCCTGTAAGCATGTCTAAAATATGACAGGAGGTGCATCTGGTGAAGAAAGTAATGGTTGAGCTTTCAAACATATCTCTAAACTATCATACGATAAAAGGCGAGACGGAAGCTATAAAAGACGTATCATTTAACGTATATGAAGGAGAATTCGTAGGCGTCATAGGCCCTTCTGGATGCGGTAAATCCACACTTTTGTCTATCATTGCTGGTCTTTTAAAGCCGTCAAATGGAAGCGTAATTGTAAACGGAAAAGTAGGATACATGCTTCAAAAAGACCATCTTTTTGAATGGAGAAACATCATGCAAAACGTCCTTTTAGGTCTTGAGATACAAAACGCTGTCAATGAAAACTCTATAAAAAACGTAGAAGATCTACTGGAAAGATATGGATTATCAGAATTTAAGTACCATTATCCTAATCAAATATCCGGTGGAATGAGACAGAGAGCAGCGCTAATCAGGACATTGGCCTTAAAGCCTGATATCATGCTTCTCGACGAGGCTTTCTCGGCCCTTGACTATCAAACGAGGCTCGCCATATCTGATGAAGTGTGGACTATTTTGAAAAATGTTAAAAAGACAGCGGTAATAGTAACCCACGATATTTCCGAAGCCATCGCAATGTGTGACAGGATTGTAGTCTTGTCCAAAAGGCCTGCAGTCGTAAAAAACATATATGAGATACATCTTACGTGTGACGACCGATCGCCTATCGGATGCAGAAAAGCACCTGAATTCAAAGAATACTTCAACGAAATATGGAAGGAGCTTGATGTGCATGTATGAAGCAACTCAAAACATGTCAAAGGAGCATGTAGAATTTCTGAAGAAAGTGAAAAGAAAAGAAATCGCCATTAAAATCACTCAAATATCCATACTCGTTGCTTTTTTCGCATTATGGGAAATAGCAGGAAGGCTAAGGCTCATAGATCCATTTCTGTTCAGCCAACCATCTCGCATGATAAAGACCATAATAAACTTAAGCGAAGACGGCTCACTTTTTACGCATATATGGGTCACATTAAGCGAGACGCTTATTGGATTTGCTCTCGGGACATTTTCTGGCATAGTGATAGCTATACTGCTTTGGTGGTCTGACTTTGCCTCAAAAGTCGCAGAACCGTATTTGATCGTCTTAAACAGCCTCCCTAAAATCGCCTTAGGACCAATATTTATAGTCTGGATGGGAAATGGCGAAGCACCAATTATAACAATGGGCTTAGCCATATCGCTGATTGTGACTATTATAAGCCTCGAGACAGGGTTTAAACAGGTAGATGAAGATAAGATAAAGCTTCTAAAGACATTTGGAGCCACCAAATTTCAAATACTGACAAAATGTATACTGCCCGCCAGCATACCAACTATCATGTCTGCTATAAAAATCAATATGGGTTTATCCTGGGTCGGTGTCATAACAGGAGAGTTTTTGGTATCAAAAGCAGGATTGGGATACCTTATCGTCTATGGAGGGCAAGTATTCAAGTTAGACATAGTAATGACAAGTGTCCTTATACTGTCTATCCTGGCCGCACTTATGTACGTTCTATTAGTCTACATCGAAAAGAAAATCATCAAGTGGCAGTAGTTTTCATTGATACACCGTTTATGCTGGTGTATTTTTTTTTATTATGTGCTAAAATATCTTTATGAAAATAATTCGAGGTGATACTAAATGAAGATAGCATTAGCACAATTAAATCCGACTGTCGGCGATATAAAAACCAATTGCGAAAAGATAATCATGAATATAAAAGAGGCTAAAAAAGCCAATATGGATCTTATCGTTTTCCCAGAATTGTCTATAATCGGATATCCTCCAAAGGACTTATTATACAACCCTGATTTTTTAGAAACATCATATAGAGCCCTTAATGATATGCTTTTGCCTGAAACAGAAGGTATTGGCGTCATTGTAGGAACCGTTACAAGAGATGAAGAGAAAGACTATTTGCTTCACAATTCAGCGCTTCTCCTTTACAATGGCAAAATAGTGGGACAAGCAGATAAGACCCTTTTGCCAAATTACGATGTATTTGATGAGCAAAGGTATTTTGAACCAGCTAAAAAGCGTACTTGCATCGACTTTAAAGGAATGCGGCTTGCAATCAATATCTGTGAAGACATCTGGAACGACAAGGATTTTTGGGAAAGGCCAAGGTACGATATAGATGTCTTGGAAGAGCAGTATAAGTTAAACCCAGACATTTTTATAAATATTTCTGCATCTCCATATAACCTTGGAAAACACGAATTAAAAGTACAAATGGTAAAACAAATATCAAAGAAATACAAACTGCCTCTTATATACGTAAATCAAGTAGGCGGCAATGACGAACTGATTTTTGATGGAAATAGTTTTGTGATAAATTCAAATGGTGATAGAGTAGCAAACCTTAAAGCTTTTTGCGAAGATCTCGTTTTTATCGATACTGATGAGCTTAAATATCTTGCGCCTTTAAAAGATGTAAAAGAAGACATATCATGGGTTCACGATGCCCTGATCTTGGGCCTTAAAGACTACTTCAGGAAAACTGGCTTTAAAAAGGCAGTTGTAGGCTTAAGTGGAGGAATTGACTCTGCTGTCACATGCGCACTTGCAGTAAAGGCTTTAGGGCATGAAAATGTGCTGGGTGTTTCTATGCCATCTCGGTATTCATCAGAAGGCAGCAAAGATGATGCAAGAGATCTTGCTAAAAACTTAAACATAGAATATCGGGTAATACCTATTGAAGATGTCTTTAAAAGCTACATATCAATTTTTAATAGAAATGGCGATACTGTAGGTGACCTTGCGGAAGAAAATCTCCAGGCCAGAATAAGAGGCAATTATCTAATGTTCATATCAAATAGAGAAGGTCATATGGTCTTGACAACAGGAAACAAATCAGAGATAGCCGTAGGATACTGCACACTGTATGGCGACATGAGTGGTGGGCTTGCTGTAATATCTGATGTTCCAAAGACAATGGTGTATGAGCTTGCAAAGTATATAAATAAGGAAAAGACAATAATCCCTATATCCACTATAGAAAAGGCTCCATCGGCCGAACTTAGGCCAAATCAAAAAGATACAGATTCTCTGCCACCGTATGAGATACTCGACGATATATTGAAGCTGTACATAGAAGAAGATAAATCGGTAAGTGAGATCGTGTCAAAAGGCTACGATGAAGCATTGGTAAAAGATGTCATAAGGAAGGTGAATAACGCCGAATACAAGAGAAAGCAAGCAGCGCCAGGTCTTAAAGTTACCACAAAAGCATTTGGCGTAGGAAGACGGATGCCAATTGCACAGCGTTTCAGACCATGATTTAAGGGAGGCTTAAATATTGTCTAAAAAATTAAAAAGCGATATAATGTTGGTCTTAGTGACTATCATTTGGGGTTCTACATTTGTCATAGTAAAAAAAGCTACAAGTATATTGCCGGTTTACAATTTTTTGTTTTTAAGATTTCTCATAGCGCTCATCGTGCTTGTCATAATGTTCGGCAAGAGACTGCTTCACATTGATAAAAATACATTTGCAGTTTCTATCATGGTAGGCATAATGCTTTTTTTAGGTTATGCTTTTCAGACATTAGGCTTAAAATACACGACTGCATCAAAATCTGGTTTTATTACTGGATTTAATGTAGTGCTTGTACCTATATTGGAATCATTTTTCTTAAAAACTAAACTGTCAAAGACATCATGGTTAAGCGTATTATTAGCACTTAGTGGATTATTTCTAATGACGGCCAATATTGACTTAAAAATTAACTTTGGAGACTTTCTCACTCTCCTTTGTGCTGTATCTTTTGCGTTTCAAGTAGTTTTGATAGCAAAATACGCACCATCTGTGGATACCGTATCATTTGCGATAATTCAGATATTTGTCGTAACAATATTAAGCGGAATTTTTTCATTTATTTATGAGAAACCTGCAATACCGACTGACAAAACCGTTTGGTTTGCACTTATATTGACAGGAATCTTTGCGACAGCATTTGCATTGGCAGTTCAAAACACTATGCAAGCTAATACATCAGCTACACATGCTGCCATCATATTCTCTTTAGAACCAGTTTTTTCAGCCATAACTGCTTATTTAGTATCTGGAGAAATCATGACATTGCGATCCATCATAGGAGGCTTTCTCATGCTTTTAAGCATGATTTTATCTGAAATGCCGTCTAAAGATAATTTAAGGGCTTAAAAAGCCCTTTTTTAATATGGTTTTATTATTTCACCTGACTTTGCATCTATTAAACTTGATTCAACAGGATCATCAACTGTATAAACCGGTATAATGCCTTTTTCCGTTTTGTAATATTTCAATGAAAAATTACATTTCTTCAGGTATTTAGCTGTAACGTCGCCTTGATTCATAATGTCAACAGGCTTTGGATAAGGTATATCGTAGTTTTTGTAAGTATACGAAGATACATTTCCATCTCCATCAACATCTACAGTTATGGCATTGTTTATAAAAGGTATGTTGTAATGTTTTAGTGGGAAGACAAAGTGGTATCCATAGATATTGCTATTCATATTATCAACATCATTAAATCCAAAATCAATATACGGCAATGCTTCTTTGAAATTTTCTCTTACAAATGATTCTGCTTTATTAAGGGCTGTTTCCCGGGAAATTGATGAATCAAAACTACTTTTACTGCTTTTTAAAATATCCACCACATTTCCCGTATCCGCATTTACCGCTACATGCAAATAGCCTATTCCATTTGATTTGTTCCATGAAAACGTCCATACTTTCAAATTAAGCCCACCATATTTTTCAATGTAGGCTGTATCCTTTAATTCATAATCGCTTCCTGCATATTTTGCTGCTATCTTAAATGCTTCATCTTTGTTTACAGGTGTTTTGTTTAATACAGGCTCCATATCCATTTTAATATCCACATTGCTTGGAGCACTTAACTTTACTGCGTTTCCATTTATGTCTATTATGTCGCCTGTATACGCATTTATCATGTACTGAGGCGATGGTGAAACATACACAAGTTTTACATCGCCTTTATTTCTATTGTAAATTACCGTATAAACCAATCTGGGTTTTAGGTATTCTTTAAAAAGTTTTGTAGCTTCATTTATATCGATCACGTTTTTCAGTGTAGGCAAGTCCCCTTCTGTCCAATCGTATGTGTAATGAGTGACTAAACCTGTTCTTTTATCTACAGAAACATTTATTGTGTCGTACAGAAACACAATGCCATTTTCTTCTCTTTTCCATTTAAAACTATATTCATCGTAACTGTCGTTTTTGTAATTTGCATCATACTTGTACTTGCCTAAGTTCTTAGGATTTACTCTGTCCAGAAATTCCTCTGCTATCTTTTTCGCATCGTTTCGCTTTATATTCTTATTGCCTTTAAAATCAGTGATAAAATTGTACCTTATTATTTCACCTGTCTTAGCGTCTACAGTGACAGTTGTATTCTCAAAAACATCGTTCTTTGTATAGCTTAAAATCCATACAGAGTCTTTGTTTGTAAATTCTCTGTATTGAATATTCTCACTGTCGTATTTTATGTCTCCCAATTTTTCTTTTACTATAGATATGGCTTCTTCTTTTGAAATAACAGGTGAAGTTTCCGCTGCATAAACATTAAATATTCCTGTCAAAATTATAAATGCAAATACAGAAGCTATTAATTTTTTCATATAAAAACACCTCCACTATTTTCTCCTATTTAGATTTTGGTCTAAATAGGATGTTTTTATACACAATGGTGGAGGTAATTCTTATATATTTTTGTATTTTTTTGCAATTGTCATTCTCACTAAAGCACGCCTCAATGCTGCTTTAGCGAGAAGATACTCTTTCTGACTTTTCTTTTGCCTTAGCCTTTCTTCTGCTCTCTCTTTAGCTGCTTCAGCCCTTTTTATGTCTATCTCTTCAGGCCATTCTGCAGCATTAGCAAGTATTACGACATTGTCCTGCTTCACTTCCATAAAGCCATTTGAAATGCTGGCTTCTTTCCATTCATTGTCGTTTTTTATTTTAAGCGTGCCAATTCCTAATGCGACAGTCATCGGAATGTGCCCCTTTTGGACTCCTACTTCACCAGCACTTGTAGTAACAATGATCTCCTCCACATCGCCATCGTAAAATTTGCGATATGGAGTCAATACTTCGAGGTGATACTTATTGTCCATGTTATGCACCTCACTTCATTTCTTCAGCCTTTTTGTACACTTCGTCAATGTTTCCTACCATGAAAAATGCTGCTTCAGGTATGTCATCCATTTCACCGTTGACGATCTTCTTAAATCCTTCTATTGTTTCCTTAAGTGGCACATATTTTCCTGGTATGCCTGTAAATGTCTCGGCAACGAAGAAAGGCTGTGATAAAAACCTCTGTATCTTCCTTGCTCTATACACTGTAAGCTTGTCTTCATCTGACAATTCATCCATGCCAAGTATTGCTATTATATCTTGAAGCTCTTTGTACTTCTGGAGTATTTCCTGAACACGCCTTGCAACAGTGTAATGTTCTTCACCGACTATATTTGGCTCCAATATTCTTGACGTAGAATCTAATGGATCTACTGCTGGATATATGCCCATCTCAACGATGCTTCTCGACAAAACCGTAGTCGCATCAAGATGAGTAAATGTGGTCGCAGGTGCAGGGTCTGTCAAATCGTCTGCAGGCACATAGACAGCCTGTACAGATGTTATTGATCCACTTCTTGTAGAAGTTATCCTCTCTTGAAGTGCCCCCAACTCTGTTGCAAGTGTTGGCTGATAACCAACCGCAGACGGCATTCTGCCAAGAAGTGCAGATACTTCTGAACCTGCCTGGACAAACCTGAAAATATTGTCGATGAACAAAAGCACATCCTGATGCTTTTCATCCCTAAAGTACTCAGCCATTGTAAGACCTGTAAGAGCAACTCTCATTCTGGCTCCTGGCGGCTCATTCATCTGTCCAAAGACAAATGCAGTCTTGTCAATGACGCCAGATTCCTTCATTTCATGCCACAAGTCATTGCCTTCACGCGTTCTTTCACCAACACCTGTAAAAATAGAATATCCGCCATGCTCTGTCGCTATATTCCTTATAAGCTCTTCAATCAAAACCGTCTTGCCAACGCCAGCTCCACCAAACAAACCTATCTTACCGCCTTTTGCATAAGGTGTAAGAAGATCTATGACTTTTATGCCGGTCTCCAAGATTTCTGTTACTGGGCTTTGTTCTTCAAAGCTGGGGGCATCTCTGTGTATAGGCATGTACTTGTCTGCTTTTACTTCGCCAAGTTCGTCCATCGTCTTGCCCAACACATTAAACATCCTGCCAAGCGTTCCTTCGCCTACCGGTACAGAAATTGGCCCGCCTGTATCAAAACATTCCATCCCTCTCTTTAGTCCATCTGTAGACGACATTGCAACGCACCTTACGGTGTTGTCGCCTGTATGCTGAGATACTTCTACGATTATCTCATCACCTTTAAATGGGATTCTTATGGCATTGTTGATTGGCGGCAAATCTTCGTCAAAACGTATATCAACAACCGGTCCTATTACCTGTGTTATATAACCCTTATTCATATTAGCCTCCATTCAATCTAAAAAATTTTTCAAAGCCTTTAAACGGATGAACCTCCGATTATCTCCGAAAGCTCCTGCGTTATAGAAGCCTGTCTTAATCTATTGTACTCTAATGTGTACTTCGCAATCATCTTGTCAGCATTTGATGTAGCACCATCCATCGCAACCATTCGCGAAAAGTGCTCTGATGCAAAAGCATTTACCAAAAAGCTGTACACCAAACCTTTGATGTACTCAGGAACTAAAAGGTTAAAAACTTTTGTCGGCGATGGGTCGTATATCATATCGCTTAAAATTTTGACATCTTTATCGCTGTTGAAATTCTTTATGTCTAAAGGCAAGATTTTTACCGTTTTTACAATCTGCCTTAATCCAGCCATCTCAGTGTAAACAGCGTAAATATCGTCTATTATCCCTCTATCGTAAATATCCACAAGTAAATCAGATATTTCACCTGCTGCTGATGTGGTGGGATTTTGGGCTGTGTATAAAAATTCCACATCCACATTGTAACCCTTGTTTAGAAAATAGCTGCGTCCCACTTCGCCAATAACCATCAAATTCTGCGTATCACCATCTATGACTTCCTCCGCTTTTTTGATGACATTGTGATTGTATCCGCCGCACAATCCTTTGTCACCAGTTATGACGATGACTGCCTTTTTCCTTTTTCCTTTTGCTTCATGCTGTCTTTCAAAATAATGTGAAGTCGCTTCACCGCTATGAATAAGTATATCTTCCATAGTTGATTGTATCTTTTCATAGTACGGCCTTACATTGTCCAGCATCGTTTTTGCTTTTCTAAACTTCGCGGCTGAAATGAGATTCATGGCTCTTGTTATTTTGCGAGTCTCTTTTACGCTTTTTATTCTGAGTTGAATGTCTCTCTTTCCCATTATGCATCACCTTTCGATGCGTATTTGCTCCTGTACTCCTCAATAGCCGCCTTCAACTTTTCGATCGTATCATCTTCCAACTTTCCTGTTTCTCTGATAGTTTTCTTTATATCAGGATGATTTATGTCAATAAACTCCAGCAAATCTTTTATAAATTTCTTAACGTCTTGAAGCTCAACATCCATGAGGTACTTATTCATTACCGTGTATATCATTATAACCTGATCTTCCATTGAAATAGGCTGATACCTTGGCTGCTTAGTTATCTCAACAATTCTCTCGCCTTGCCTTAGCAAATCAAGTGTAGATTTATCAAGATCAGATCCAAACTGTGCAAAAACCTCTAACTCCCTGTACTGTGACAGCTCCAATCTCATTCTTCCAGATACTTTTTTCATGGCCTTTTTCTGAGCTGCACCGCCGACACGTGACACTGAAAGGCCGACATTTATAGCAGGTCTTATACCTGAATAGAAAAGCTCTGACTCCAGATAAATCTGACCATCTGTTATTGATATGACGTTTGTAGGAATGTATGCTGAAATATCGCCTGCAAGGGTTTCTATTATCGGCAACGCCGTAATCGATCCGCCACCCATGTCGTCAGATAGCTTAGCTGAACGCTCCAAAAGCCTTGAATGCAGATAGAATACATCTCCAGGATATGCCTCTCTTCCTGGTGGCCTTCTCAAAAGAAGCGAAATCGTCCTGTACGCCACAGCATGTTTTGAAAGGTCATCGTACACTATGAGGACGTCTTTTTTGTCATACATAAAATGCTCTGCCATCGCACAACCTGCATAAGGTGCCAAATACTGAAGTGCCGCTGAATCACTGGCAGTTGACGCAACTACTGTTGTATATGACATTGCACCAAATTTCTCTAATGTGTTTACGAGTCCAGCAATAGTAGAAGCTTTTTGACCAATTGCCACATATATACAGTAGACATCTTTATCCTTTTGATTGATTATCGTATCTACAGCTATGGCAGTTTTACCTGTCTGCCTATCTCCTATTATAAGTTCTCTCTGTCCTCTGCCTATTGGAATCATGGCATCAATTGCTAGGATTCCTGTCTGCAACGGAGTATCCACAGACTTCCTCTTTATTATAGGTGGTGCTGGATACTCTACAGGCCTTGTGCCATCACTTTTTACAGGTCCTTTTCCATCTAAAGGCTGTCCCAATGGATTTACGACTCTACCTAAAAGGCCGTATCCAACAGGTACTTCCACAACTTTCCCTGTTCTTTTTACAACTGTGCCTTCCTTTATGGACTCAGGCTCTCCTAAGACAATTACGCCTACGCTGTCTTCTTCTAAATTCATCACCATGCCGTATACGCCATTTTCAAACTCTACCATCTCACCGTATATGGCTTCGTCAAGCCCGTATATCTTTGCTATGCCATCACCTGCTGTTATAACACGGCCTACATCTTCTGTTTTAATCGAGAAATCAAAATTTTTTATCTTGTCTTCCAGAATTGATGTGATTTCTTCAGGTTTTATATCCATATATTCACCTTCTATTTTTAAAGTCTAATTCAACTTACACTTACTAAATTTTTAAGCATTGTTTCAAGTTTTCCCTTTATAGAACCATCAATGACTTTGTTTCCAATCATAATCTTCAATCCACCCAGTATAGACTCATCAACTGTAGGATTTAAATTGACTGTTTTCTTGAAATTCGACTCCAATCTGCTTTTTATATCTTCAAGTGTTTTTGAGTCAAGCGGGTGTGCAGAAACTACTGTGGCATTTACGATACCTTTGTAGTCTAAGTACAGTTTCTCATATTCATTAAATATCTCTTGAAAGATGTGTTCTCTGTGTTTTGATATGATGAGCTTTATAAAATTTATGACTTCTTTATCATAACCATTTAAGATGTCATCTATCAAGCGCATCTTTTGTTTGATGTAGATGCCCCTTGTTGTAATAATTTTGTATATTTGTCTATTTTTTAACATTTCAGATATGCTTTTAAGCTCACTGTAGTATTTTTCGATGCTGTCATTTTCTCTGGCGGCGTTAAAAAGAGCACGTGCATATTTTTTTGCTATTACTTGTTCCAAGATGCACCTGCCTCCTTAACCACCTCATTTATTATTTTGTCGTCATCGATGTTGATATTGCCAATAGCCTTTGAGGCTGCTTCTATTATAAGGTGTGACAAGCTAACCCTAAGATCGTGCATCGCCTTTATCTTTTCAGTCTCGGCTTCTTCTTTTGCCCTTTCTATTATGGCTTTTGCCTCTATGTTTGCCTCTTCTATGATCTTTTCTGCCTTTTCTTTTGCATACTTTTCTGCTCTGTCGATGATGGCTTTTCCTTCATCATCTGCTTTTTTCAATATTTCTTCATATTGCGCTTTTAATTCGTTAGCTTCATGAACCTTTCTATCTGCTTCGTCCAGAGAATTTTTTATCCTCTGCGACCTTTCCTCCATAAATTGCGTGACTGGTTTAAACAAAAATTTTCTCAATATCAAGTATAAGACGACAAGATTTATTATGGTGAAAATGAAAGTATACGGATTTATAAGGCTCAATTTATTACCTTCTTTCGTATCATTATGGTTTCATGAAGAATATAATCAAAAAGGCAACTAAAAGACCATAAATAGCTGTTGCTTCAGACAAAGCACCTCCAAGGAGTAAAAACTGCATTACACTGCCTCTTGATTCTGGCTGTCTTGATACAGCTTCAACCGCCTTTCCTGTAGCAATACCTATACCTATTCCTGCACCAATACCTGAAATTGCAGCTATTCCTGCTCCTATAGCCAATAAATTCATTTTCATCTCTCCTTTTAATTAATTTTAATTATATCTTTTGCTAAAACATTTCAATTATCAACAAATCATCTAAATTATATTACTATTCAACTGCTTCTTCAATATAAAGCATGGTCAAAAATACAAACACCACCATCTGCAGTGCACCATCGAATAAATCAAAGTATATGCTGAATATGGCCGGTACGACTATTGGTACTACTTTGCTTATTAAGCCCATGATTATAAAAGCTGCTATGATGTTGCCAAACAACCTGGCTGCAAGTGATAGTGGTCTTGTAAACATATCAAGAATCTTCATAGGGAAAAAGAATGGCATCGGCTCAAAAAATGATTTTGCGTAGCCTTTCAAGCCCTTAGCTTTAATCGACGCAATTATGACTACTATGATAGACATGATTGCCAAAGCTGAAGTTGCGCTTAAGTCTTTTGTAGGAGGTGTCAAACCAAATAAATCGATAGTGTTTGCAAGTATCAGATACAAAGCAACAGTCCCTAAATACGGTGCAAATGATGCCCAATACTCCCCTAACGCATCTTTTGTAAAAGAATTTAATACGTCTATGATGGTCTCAACAAAATTCTGCACACCAGTAGGAACCTGATTCCAACCTCTGGTGACGATGAGAGAAGCTATCGTCAATATGGCCATTATTATCCACGTAACTACGACTGTAGTTGTGACTGGAATGCCTCCAAATATGGGGATCGTAAACACTACCGATTGTCCTATTTCCACTTATATCACCCCTTTCGCTCATTGATAAATACAATTATAATACTTCATGATGTAAATTTCAAATCCTATTTTCATGCAACAACTTAGAAAAAATTTCTTCTCATTATCATTATTCGCATAATTACTTTTATATGCTTCATTTAAACACAAATTACGGCTTTATCGCCTCATCAATTATATCGTCTATCATCCCATTTACTTTAATGCTATATCATAAAAAATTTTACTCAATCGTCACATCATTATGTTCAACAATTGAATCCAAGTAGGTGTAGACATCATCTACACCTGTCTTTTTTAAGGAAGAAAATGGTATAATCTTCTCCTTATCAACCAAAAGCGTCTCAGATATGACTTTTAAAGACATCTGTATCTCATATCTTTTCAACTTGTCTGACTTTGTAGCAACTACTTGAAAGTCAATGCTTCTATTCTTTAAGTAGTCAACCATTAAGACATCGTCATCTGTAGGTTTATGCCTTATATCAACCAACATTATGGCACCTACCAGGCATGTTGATGTGTTTAAGTACGTCTCAATATTTTTAGCCCATTGCTTCTTAAGCTCTTTTGATACCTCTGCATAGCCATAGCCCGGCAAATCCACCAAGTAAAAAGAATCATTTACGATGTAGAAATTAATTCCCTGAGTCTTTCCAGGTTTTTGGCTTACCCTTGCAAAATTGTTTCTGTTTACTATTGCATTTATGAAAGACGACTTCCCTACATTAGACCGGCCTATTACTGCAATTTGCTTAAGTCCATCATTTGGATACTGTGTCTTATTGTATGCTGAAATTTTAAGCTCTATTGACTTTACCTTCATAGTCACTCATCACCTACTAACGACAGTTTCAAAACTTCATCTATGTTTGAAACAAATTTAAATTCCATTTTCTTCTTTACACTTTGCGGTATCTCATCTAAATCCCTTTTGTTGTCTTCTGGCGCAATTACTTTAAAAATACCTGCTCTATGTGCAGCCAGCACTTTTTCCTTTAAGCCGCCTATCGGTAAGACTTTACCTGTAAGGGTTATTTCGCCGGTCATGGCAATATCGCCTTTTACAGGAACTTTCTTTATCGCAGATACCATAGCCGTAACCATTGTTACGCCTGCTGATGGGCCATCTTTCGGTATCGCACCTTCAGGCACATGTATGTGAATGTCTAAATTTTTGTAAAAATCGCTATCTATTCCCAAAGCATCTGCATTTGACCTTATATAGCTGAAACCTGCTTGTGCCGATTCTTTCATCACATCTCCCAACTGTCCTGTCAATGTGAGTTTTCCGCTTCCAGGCATCGTAGTCGCTTCAACAGTAAGCGTATCACCACCTACCCTTGTCCACGCAAGTCCTGTCACCATGCCTACTTTATCTTTCAGATTGGCCTTGTCTACCCTGTATATTGGCTTCCCAAGGTATTTTTGCAGATTTTTCTTTCCTACTTTTATAGACTTTTCTTTATTTTCTACTATGGCCTTTATGGATTTTCGCACAACTTTTGCAATGTTTTGCTCAAGTGATCTCACACCGGCTTCTCTGGTG
This sequence comes from Thermoanaerobacterium aotearoense, assembly GCF_009905255.1. NCBI lineage: Bacteria > Bacillati > Bacillota > Clostridia > Thermoanaerobacterales > Thermoanaerobacteraceae > Thermoanaerobacterium > Thermoanaerobacterium aotearoense. The sequence continues at coordinate 1,826,724 of NZ_CP047602.1, forward strand.
TACTCAGAGATTATGCCTACGATTGCCGAATCTTGTATCTTTATGATGTCTTCATTAGCACCGTGCTCTTTTAAAATTTTTGGAATCAAATACTCCTTAGCTATGTTCAACTTTTCTTCTTCTGTATATCCAGAAATGTATATAACTTCCATCCTGTCTAAAAGCGGAGCCGGTACCGTATCAAGTGTATTGGCTGTAGTCACAAATAACACTTTTGACAAATCAAATGGCAAATCTATGTAATGATCTCTGTACGTAGAATTTTGCTCTGGATCCAAGACTTCCAGCATGGCTGATGCCGGATCCCCTCTAAAATCAGAGCTCATTTTATCGATCTCATCAAGAAGAAACACTGGATTCTTTGAACCAGCTATTTTCAAAGAATTTATTATGCCACCTGGTATAGCTCCTACGTACGTCCTCCTGTGACCTCTTATCTCGGCTTCATCCCTTACGCCGCCCAATGACAGACGCACAAATTTTCTGTTCATGGCTCTCGCGATTGACTTTCCTAAAGAAGTCTTCCCTACTCCTGGAGGTCCTACAAGGCACAAAATAGGGCTTTTCATTTTCTCATGGAAGCTCCTTACAGCCAAAAACTCTAAAATCCTCTCTTTGACTTTTTTTAATCCATAGTGATCTTCATTTAATATTTTCTCGGCTCTTTTTATATCAAGCACATCTTTAGTCTCTTCATTCCACGGCAGGTCTAAAAGCCAATCGATGTACGTCCTTATGACAGAAGCCTCTTGATAGCCTGGTCCCATTCTGCTTAGCCTTCTTAATTCTTCTCTCGCTTTTTCCTTTACGTAATCAGGCAAATCCTTTGATTCGATTTTTTCTTCATACTCGTCTATTTCTTGATCAATCTCGTCAGCTTCACCAAGTTCTGCTCTTATCGCTTTTAATTGCTCTCTCAAATAGTATTCTCTTTGGCTTTTGTCTATCTGCTTATGAACTCGCATGTTGATCTTTTTTTCAATCTCCAGTATGTCAAGCTCTTTTAAGATAAATCCTAATAATTTTTCCAACCTTTCTCTTGGATCAAAGCACTCTAAAAGCTCTTGATTTTTGTCTTGGTTTAAGCTTAAATGTTCTGCTATCACATCAGCTAACCTTCCAGGTTCTTCAATCGTCACGACATTGTAAATGCTATCCAACGGTATTTTTGACGAAATGCTTATATATTCTTCAAAAGCTGACGTTACACTTCTCATCAAAGCCTCTAATTCGCTGTCTTTTTCTACCTCTAAATCTATCTTCTCTAAAACTTCTACTTCATAAAAGCTTTCATCGCTAATAAGATTTTTTAATTCTGCTCTGGAAATGCCTTCCACCAAAACCCTTACGACTTCTCCCGGAAGTTTAAGCATCTGTTTTACTTTTGTTATGGTGCCAACTCTATATATATCATCTATTGAAGGCTCATCTATATCAGCTTGTTTTTGCGTAACCAAAAAGACAAGTTGATTTCTAAGCATTGCCTCTTCAATAGCTTTAACAGATTTTCCCCTTCCTACATCAAAGTGCATGACCATATACGGAAACACTGTTATGCCTCTTAGCGGAACCATCGGTAGTATGTATTTCTTGTCCATAAAGTCACCTCTTTTGCCTATTTGCCTTATGATAAATATATTATACATTAAAATATTCTAATCTCAAAAACTATAAAATCACTCTTTTTAAGTCATCTGCAGTTATTTCATCTCTCCCATGCTTTAGCGCTTCAATAGCCAGATGCTGAAGCATACCTACAGCATCTTCTCCATTTTTTGCAGCGTCAGCAATTTTTATGCATACTCCATCATCAACGTGAAACATCCCCTTATTAGCAGCATTTTTGATTATATCTGCCAATACTCTTTTATGGTATTCCTTAAATTGAATGATTTCGCATAAATCTAACAATTCATCTGGTAAAAATGTAAAATCATCTGCATTAACAGCAACACGAAAATCTGCCGGAAATCCTTCTTTTAAAAAGCGCTTCACATGATCTGGAGCATTTAAAATCAAACTGTCTTCGTAGTGCACTTTTTTCGATTTCATAACATCTAAAAGCTTTAAAATATTGTCTGACGTCAAGTTTTCTGCATTACTAATGTAAAGAATCCCCTTATTTGCCCTTGTGACAAGCCCTATCTTTATTTTTTTCACTTTGTAAAAGCCAAAAGCAGTTTCATATACGTATCCAAACAATGAATTGCTAATAAAGACATCGCTGGTTTTCATATCAGGATAGTATTCTACAAACTCTCCACTTTTAAAGAAGCTTCCTTCGCTATTTTTAACCTCTCTAAAACACGCTCTTAAAATATCCCTTTTCCACGAACCTCCAGGACCAGTTAATACCATGCTCTTAGGGTTTTGGCTCCGCAAATTATTCAGTATTTTTAACACAGCCTCATCTTGACCTAAAATATCACCAACCTTTTGCACCCGGCACTTTTCTTTAAGAGGTTCATCAAGATGCATTTGAATGAATTTTTGCCTATCTTCGTATGGCATCGCAGTATTTTGTGTCATAAAAAACCTCCTTCTACATCTGATATTATGTGATAGAAGGAGGTTCTTATATACTTACTTGTTACGATACAGACTCAGATTTCTTGACTCTCTTTTTTGTCTTTTGCGACTCTGAGTAAACAATCGTAGGTGGAGCATTGTTTAAAACTGTTTCTTCTGTTATGATGCACTTCTCAATGTTGTCGCTGGATGGTATCTCATACATTACATCAAGCATAAGCTCTTCAAGTATAGACCTTAATCCTCTCGCGCCCGTCTTCCTGTCTATTGCCTTTTGTGCAATAACACTTAAGGCTTTTTTGTCAAACTCAAGTTTCACGCCATCCAATTCAAACAACTTTTCATACTGCTTTGTAAGTGCATTTTTAGGCTCTGTCAATATGCGTATCAAAGCATCCTTATCAAGAGAATCAAGTGTCACAACAATAGGAAGCCTTCCGATAAACTCTGGAATAAGTCCAAATTTCAAGAGATCTTCAGGCATGATATTCTTTAAGATCTCACCTATCTTCTTCTCCTGTTTGCTCTGAATCTCTGATCCAAAACCTAATGACTTTTTACCTATCCTGGATTCTATTATCTTTTCAATGCCGTCAAAGGCACCGCCAACAATGAACAAGATGTTTGTGGTATCAATCTGTATGAATTCTTGATGAGGGTGTTTCCGCCCACCTTGAGGTGGAACATTTGCCACAGTACCTTCTAAAATCTTTAACAATGCTTGCTGTACACCTTCACCAGAGACATCACGCGTAATCGACGGATTCTCTGATTTTCTGGCTATCTTATCAACCTCATCAATGTATACAATACCTTTTTCTGCCTTTTCTATGTCGTAATCTGCCGCCTGTATAAGCTTAAGAAGGATGTTTTCCACATCTTCACCTACATAACCCGCTTCCGTAAGTGATGTAGCATCTGCTATTGCAAACGGCACATTAAGCATCCTGGCTAATGTCTGTGCAAGAAGCGTCTTACCGGAACCAGTAGGGCCTAACATCAGGATATTGCTTTTTTGAAGCTCTACATCGTCAGATTTTACTCTGCTATTAATCCTCTTGTAATGATTGTAAACCGCTACTGCCAACGCTTTTTTTGCCTTGTCTTGACCTATTACATACTGGTCAAGAAACTCTTTTATCTCCTTTGGCTTCGGAAGTTCACCTATCTCTACATCGATGTTTTCTTCAAATTCTTCATCGATGATTTCTTGGCAAAGCTCTATACACTCGTCACAGATATATACGCCTGGACCGGCAACTAATCTTTTTACCTGATCCTGTGACTTCCCGCAAAAAGAGCACTTCAACTGTTTTTGATTATCATATTTAGCCATTTTTTCACCTCTTCCGGGGCCTATTTTCTCTTCACTAATATATCATCAATGAGCCCATAAGCTTTTGCTTCTTCTGGGTCCATGAAAAAGTCCCTTTCTGTATCTCTTTCAATTTTTTCTAATGGTTGTCCAGTCCTCTCTGACAATATCTTATTTAGTTTTTGCTTCATTTTTATGATTCTCTCAGCGTGAATCTTTATGTCTGTAGCTTGACCCTGTGTACCACCTAATGGCTGATGTATCATTATCTCGCTGTTTGGAAGCGAAAATCTCTTGCCCTTTGCACCTGCAGCAAGCAAGAATGCACCTGCCGATGCTGCCATACCAACGCACATCGTGACAACATCAGGTTTTATATACTGCATCGTATCGTATATGGCAAATGCAGATGTTATGGAACCACCAGGGCTATTTATATAAAGCCAAATATCCTTATCAGGATCTTCTCCCTCTAAAAACAAAAGCTGCGCAACGACGAGACTTGCTGATACGTCGTTTATCTCTTCCCCCAAGAAGACTATCCTGTCTTTTAAAAGCCTGGAATATATGTCGTAAGAGCGCTCTCCTCTATTTGTTTGCTCTACAACGATAGGCACTAAGCTCATAATATCACTCCTCTTTATCTATAATTTTACTATTCTCAAAAATAAAGTCAATCGTCTTAAAGTAGACTATATCGTCTTTTATATTGTTTATCTGAGACTCAGTCAGCTCTTTCTTCAAATCTTCCACTTTTACATTGTAATTTGTTGCCATTTCATTAAGTCTCTTATCTACTTCTTCATCTGTAGCTGTTATATTCTCTATTTTCCCTATCTTATCAACTACCAATTGTGTCTTAACTCTTAAAGCTGCATCATCGTGCATTTCTTTCCTTAAATCTTCTTTGCTCTTGCCTGTTATCTCTAAGTATTTGTCGAGATCCAATCCTTGATATCTCAAATTGTAATCGAGATCTCTTAAAGATATGTCAATTTGTCTATCTATCATTATTTCTGGTATATCAACCTTAGAATTTTCAACAACTGCCTTTACAGCATTTTCTTTCATTTCTTCTTTAGCGCTAAAATCATACTGTTCTTGTAATTCTCTCTTTATGTCCTCTTTCAATTCATCTAATGTATCAAACTCGCTTACGTCTTTTGCAAAATCATCATTTAGCTCCGGCAATTCTTTGTGCTTTATTGAAAGCAATTTTACTTTAAATACTACATCTTTTCCTTTTAACTCTTCAGCTCTGTAATCCTCAGGGAATTTTACATTTACGTCAAACTCCTCATTAACATTGTGTCCAACTATTTGCTCCTCAAACCCTGGAATAAATGTCTTAGAGCCTAACTCTAATGAATAATTATCACTTTTGCCTCCTTCAAATGGCACGCCGTCCAAGAAGCCTTCAAAACTTATGTCAACTATATCGCCCATCTGAGCTGCTCTGTCTTCTACTGGTACTACTCTCGCATTCCTCTGTCTCATCTGTTCAAGTCTATTATTAATGTCTTCGTCTTTAACATTATACTCTACTTTTTTGACTTCTATACCCTTGTACTGTCCAAGCTCTACATCGGGCAATACTGGCACTACTGCCTCTATGATAAGATCTTGACCCTTCCCAATCTGCAAAATGTCAATTGTTGGGTTGTCTATCGGTTCCAATTTAAAAGAGTCAATAGCTTCTTGATATGCATCTGGAAATACGTGCTCTATAGCGTCTTCATAAAGCACACCCTCGCCGTAATACTTCTCTACGATAATCCTCGGAGCCTTTCCACGCCTAAAGCCTGGTATATTAAATCTACCTACATTTTTTTTGTATGAAAAGTTTAATCCTTCTTCAAATTTTTCCTTTGGAATATTTAACTCGATTGTTGCAACACTGTTCTCTATTTTTTTAAGATTACTGCTCATTAAATAAATCCTCCTATTCATTTGTTTGCGTTAATAACTTCTATTTATTATATCATAAAAATTATTTTAAGCAAATGTCTATACTTTATTTTATCATTTTCCAGCATAAATGAAACTATTTTTATGAGTTTTTAAAGCGCAGTTCTTTTGTCATCATATCAAATCCGACAACGCTATTTTCAAATACATCCTTAGCGTACTTTAGATATTTGTCTGGATTTTTCAATGAAGGACTAAAATGCGTCAGCCAAAGCTCTTTCACATTGGCTTCTTTCGCCACCAAAGCCGTCTCTAAAAACGTGGAATGGTATTTTTTTACTGCTTTTTCTGCATCTGATGGATCGCCGTACATTCCTTCCCCAACAAAAAGATCGCTATTCTCAGCAAGTTTTATGAGGTCTTTTGTAGGGCGAGTGTCGGTAGAGTAACTTACCTTTAATCCCTTTCTATCGGAACCTAACACCATTTCAGGTGTATACATGATGTTGCCATCTTTTGCAATGCTTTCGCCGTGCTGAAGTCTATGCCAGTATTCAACGGGTATGTTTAATTCCTTCGCTTTTTTTGCATCAAATTTCGGAAGTCTTTTGACTTCAAAGCTGTAAGCAAGGCACAATGATGTATGCTGCATTACAGCATTTTTTACTGCTATTCCACCCACATTTAATGAATCTTCATCTTTTAATTCAGTATATTCAACTTCAAACGGCATCTCCACAAAAAGAACATTTAAAAGATTTTTCAATACATCTATTCCTTCAGGACCTATTAAATTAAGCTTCTTTTTCCGCTCTTGGTTTATCATCTGATATATTATGCCAGGAAGCCCCATAATGTGGTCTGCATGATAATGCGTGAAAAATATCGTATCTATATTCAAAAAGCCCCATCCTAATTTTTGAAGTGGAACTTGCGTGCCTTCACCACAGTCCACCAATATAGAAACACCACCATACCTCAATATTAAAGAGGATAGGTTTCTTCCTGGCACAGGCATCATACCTCCTGTACCCAATAAACATACGTCAAACATACAAATCCCTCAAATCAAAAATCAATCATTATAAAGGCTTCTCAAGAGCTTTATTTCCTCTCCGTAACCTTCAAGATCATTGGGCGTCTCCAATATAAATGGCAGGTGTTTTAAACTTGGGTGATTTATGACTTTTGCTATAGCATCTATACCTATATATCCTTTGCCGATCTTCTCATGCCTGTCTTTATGGCTGCCTATAGGATTTTTGCTATCATTTAAGTGTATAGCAAAAAGTTTATCTAACCCTATGATTTTGTCAAACTCCTCTAACACTCCATCGAGATTATTTACTATATCATAACCTGCATCATAAACATGGCATGTGTCAAAGCACACACCTATTTTTTCTTGCAAATCTACTCTATCTAAGATCTGCTTCAGTTCGTCAAAAGACCGGCCTATTTCAGTCCCTTTTCCTGCCATCGTCTCTAAAAGCACAATCGTAGACTGATTTGGCTTTAATATTTGATTTAACGTTTCAACAGTATAGTCTATGCCCTTTTGAGCACCTTGCTTCACATGGCTTCCCGGGTGAAAATCATAAAGATTGCCTGGAAGATACTCTAACCGCATAAGATCGTCCGCCATTACTTCTTTGGCAAACTCTCTCGTCCTATCATCTGGTGAAGACGGATTTAGAGTATATGGTGCATGTGCGACAACCTTAGAAAAATTATTTTTGTCCGCAATTTCTAAAAACGAATTGCAGTCATTCTCATCAATATCCTTCGCCTTGCTACCCCTTGGATTTCTCGTGAAAAATTGCAGTGTATTGGCATCAAGCTTTAACGCTTCCTCCGCCATTGCTTTATATCCATTTGAAACTGATAAGTGACATCCTATATATAACATAAATTTCCTCCTAAAGTGCATTTAGACAGATGCCTTTTTCTTCATTATAATATATGACTGCAATTTCTCCAAACAAAACAACATTAAAAGATCCCCATTTACAATAAATCTCAATTTATTTCTATTTCGCATTTTTTAGCTCTTTCTCTTTCTCAACCAATAATCTCTCATACACTTCAATTTTATAGTTTAATCGCTCTAATGTTTTATTCATGTCTTCTATTTTTTTTATTAGATGATTGCGCTGCTCAATTAGAAGTTCTTTCCTTGCCTCAATAGTTTCGTCACCTTTTTCCACCAGCGAAACATATTCAATTAATACTTCAATTGAAAGACCTGCATTCCTCATACATTTGATAAATTCAACCCACTTACAGTCTTCATCCGTATAATCCCTGTTTCCGCTTTTATTGCGGTTCACAGGAGGAATCAATCCAATCCGTTCATAATAGCGAAGTGTATCTTGCGATATATCGTATTTTTCACTTACTTCTGCAATCGTCATAAATTATTACCTCCTAATAACCAATATTATATCATAATTACAGTGTTTAAAGTCAGCCGTGAGAATGTAAAATTCTTTAACCTCCTTCATGTTTTTATTTGTCAATATATAAAAAACAGGGTTATTCTTTATACCAACAAAAATTGTGCATCAAGAAAAACCCTGCATACAGAAGGTTTTTAATAACAATCTAACTGTTTGTGAATAAAAACTAATTGTTATCAAGTAGCAAAATCATCTTTTTATTTTATTTACAAACCAAGATGTTTTACCCATGAAGCAAGCTCCCCTCTGGATGGCTTTCCATTTAAAATCCTACCTTCCTTAATTTTTGCCTCTGGCGAAACACTATTTTTAAGTTTTTCCATCGTTTTCCCAAAACCGCTTCCTCCAGAAGTGGCAAATGGTATGATAGTTTTCCCTGAAAAATCATAGCTTTCCAAAAAGGTATTTATAATGTTTGGTGCCGTATACCACCATATGGGAAATCCAAGAAAGACAACTTCATACTCCATCATGTTGGAAACTTTGCCTGCAATAGCAGGTCGTGAGGACGGATCTTTCATCTCCATCGAACTACGGCTTTTCTTGTCCATCCAATTAAGGTCTGCATCGGTATAAGGCACCTCAGGCTTGATTTCATAAAGGTCAGCTCCAGCTACATCAGCAAGAATTTCCGCCACATTTTTTGTTGTACCAGTACATGAAAAATAAGCTACTAAGCAGATCATAATCAAAATACTCAACGCCGCATTTTTCAAGCTGTTCATTAAAAATACGCTCCATATCTTGTCGTGTTTTCAGAAACATTGTGGGCATTTTTGTTGTCAAAGTAAAACTGTCGCGAGAGTGCCTTTTTACTTGACTGATCGTTATTGTCTAATAATGGCAGGCGCATCAATCCAAAGCCTAATTTCTTCATAATGTTTTATTCTCTCCTTTTTTAAAGCTTCAAATATATTTTCAAGTATTTTTAGGTTTTAAAAAAACATTATCATACTAAAGATGAACATTTGCTCTGTTGACACAATACTCCTTCATCACAAGCATTCCATCAGGATTTCATAAATTTCATCCCTGCTCAGTTCACGAGGATTATATTTTATGATATTGCAGGTATCGGCTACTTTACGCAGCACCTCTGGTGTAATCTCCACTTTAGATTTCAGTTGCCCCATTTTTGTTGGCAATCCGCACTCCTTGATAAAGTCGGTCAGAGCGTCAATACCTGCCTTAGCATTATCAACATTAAACACGATCTTTGCAAACCGAGTAAATTTTTCCTCCGCATCTTTTACGATATGGCGATAGTAGGCAGGGTGGATAACAGCCAGCCCTTGACCATGGTTACAATCGGTAAAAGCTCCAAAAAGCTAAACTTACTTTTGTCCATTTATATATTCTTACATCGCAATCACATTCATTTCTCTTTTAAATTTTTTCATCGAATAAAATTGGTAGCAATCCGCTGCTCTTTTTCTGGCAATCCAAACTTTTCTTTGCCTAATGCAATGCTCTTGATTAAAAATGCCATATTTTTGCCTAGTGTGCGCATTGTTTGCAGTCCTTCTTCGTCTTTTTTAACATCATCTGGCGTATATCCATGAACACTGTTCCAATATTGACTTGAAGCAATTGGCATACCTGAAATTGTAAAATATTTATTGATTTCATCAAATGTTGCTGAGCATCCGCCTCTTCTTGCCGATACAACCGCCGCTCCTACCTTCATGGTTTTATCAAACGGCACACTATAAAAAAGACGATCTAAAAAAGATATAAGCGTTCCATTCGCCGATGCGTAATATACAGGCGATCCGACTACAATGCCATCGGCTTCTTCAAATTTAGGCGCCGTTTCATTTACAATATCATTAAAAACGCATTTGCCTATAGTTTTGCATCTGCGGCATCCGATACATCCTCTGATGTCCTTATTCCCCACATGGATAATTTCTATTTCAATTCCTTGCTCTGTCAAAGTTTTTGCTACTTCGCTCAAAGCTGTATATGTGCATCCTTTCTCATTAGGGCTTCCGTTAATAAGTAATACCTTCACACTATTTCCTCCTAATCTCAACTAATCTTTTTCGCTATAGCCTTTGTATTTCCCGTGCATAAAGTCCCATTTCAATACCCACTTTAATAGCTTATCTCTTTAATGAACAAATCCATTTTACGACTTCAGGGTCCCTGTGTGAAAAGAATGCACTTTCTTTCTTATCCAGTGTCGCAATTTTATCCATATCTTCTGCAGAAAGTTCAAAATCAAATATGTTGAAATTTTCAATAATCCTTTCCTTACGCACTGATTTTGGAATTGCAACAACTCCCCTTTGTACAAGCCAACGCAATATAATTTGAGCAACCGATCTACCGTGCTTTTGGGCCAGCGATACCAGCACTTCATTTTGAAACATGTTGTTTCTGCCCTCGGCAAAAGGACCCCATGATTCTATTTGTACTTTGTATTCTTTCATTATTTTTTGACTGTCAATTTGCTGGCAGAATGGATGCGTTTCTACTTGATTTACCGCGGGAAGTATTTCATTATTGAGGATTAAATCAACAAGCCTGTCTGGGTAAAAGTTGCTTACTCCAATTGCTCTGACTTTCCCCTCACGGTACAGCTCCTCCATAGCACGCCATGAGCCATAGACATCGCCAAACGGTTGATGAATCAAATAAAGGTCAAGATAATCAAGCTGAAGATTTTTAAGCGATTTTTCAAAAGCTTTTTTAGTGTTTTCATAACCGGCATCTTGAACCCAAAGTTTTGTAGTAATAAAAAGTTCTTCTCTCGGAACACCGCTCCTTTTTATTGCTCTTCCTACAGCTTCTTCATTGCCGTATGATGCAGCTGTATCAATAAGACGATACCCTGCTTCAATCGCATCCAGAACACAACATTCACACTCGTTGGCATCATTTATTTGATAAACGCCAAATCCTAAAATCGGCATTTCCACGCCATTATTTAAAACTACTTTTTGCATACAAATACCCCTTTCAAATACATTAATTTAAAATCAAGAATTAAAGTGCACCGACTATTTTGTGTGGAACATACAGTTCCTCAAGGTAGGCAATGTCATCGTCTGTAAGTCTTACATTGAGAGCACCTACAGCGTCGTCTAAATACTTTGCCTTTGTTGCACCAATAATTGGCGCTGTAACTCCCTTAGCAAAATGCCATGCAAGAGAAATTTGCGTCATTGTTACATCATACTTCTTAGCAAGTTCATTTACGCGAAGTACTATTCCATAGTCTGTCTCTTGGGTACTATCGTACTTTGACATTGCAGTTTTATCTGTCTGGCTTCGTTTCGTATCTGCCTTCCATTCAAGACGTGAAAGCCTTCCAGCAGCAAGTGGACTGTATGGAGTAAGTGCAACATTCATTTGCTTGCAAATCGGAATAAGTTCCCGCTCATCCTCACGGTAAAGCAGATTGTAGTGATTCTGCATTGAAACAAACTTTGTCCAACCGTTCTTCTCGGCAGAAAGCTGCATATTGTAGAACTGGTAGCTATACATTGCTGAAGCACCGAGAGCTCTCACCTTTCCTGCCTTGACAAGACTGTCAAGTGCTTCCATCGTTTCCTCTATCGGTGTGTCGTAATCAAAGCGATGGATAATGTAAAGATCAACGTAATCTGTGCCCAACCGTTTTAGTGAGCCATCAATCTCACGAAGTATCGCTTTTTTTGAAAGTTTGCCTTCGTTAAAATAAACTTTAGTAGCTATAACTACCTTATCACGAGCTATATTGTTCTTTATCGCACGGCCAAGATATTCTTCACTGGTATCGCCAGAATATACATTTGCAGTGTCAAAAAAATTTATGCCAAGATCAAGAGCATGTTTGATTATTGCTTCACTATCTTCAGCGTTTAGTGTCCATGCATGAAAATTACTTGACGTGTCACCAAAGCTCATGCAACCTACGCAAATACGAGAAACAAGAATATCAGAATTTCCTAATTTTGAATATTCCATTTCACTTTTCCTCCTCAAAATTATTTATGTATTTTTGCAGCCATTTCTCAATCTCAGGCTGAGCTGAATGTACATTGCTACCTTTTATAGCAAGCCCTTTTTCAAGCCTTACATTTGGACAAGTCTTTCTTATATCGCTTTCGCTGTGTCCCAAACCACTTCCTTCATGTGTACAGACCGGAATAATGGTTTTTTCGGTAAAGTCATATTTCTCAAGAAAAGTAAATACAGGCATAGGCATAGTTCCCCACCAATTGGGATAGCATAATATGATAATTTCATAGTCGTCAATATTATCAAGATATTCTGAAAGCTCAGGTCTTGCATTATCACGTAATTCTTGCTGAGCAACTTTTGTAGCTTCTTTATAATTATCAGGATATTTTTTTACCGTGTTAATGCGGAACAGTTCACCGCCGGTTATTTTCTGAATCATTTTAGCTACAACTTCCGTATTTCCAACCGACAAATTCACAATGCGACCACTGACATAATTGCCCCCTTCTCTTGAAAAATAGGCTATTAAAATTTTTTTGTCATTAAATTTATTCATTTCTACTCACCTCTTTAAATCAATGCTTTAAGGATATAATTATGTATTAATATCATGATAAGTCTTTGAGTTAACTCTAAGTCAAGAGGTTTTCAACAAATATTTTTTGATATGCCCAATTCTTGCGCATACCCCACACTCATTGTAGGAAACATATCCAATGAAATTTTGAACACATAGGACATATATAATTACAAAAAACGGCAAAACCATTGCCAAACTTACAAATACAAAACAGGACAAAGTTGAAATGGCAAAATCCTTGTTTGGTATACTGCCTGCCGATGTTTCTTTGGAGCAGGCGAGAAAGGAGCATTTGACAAAAAATATATGAGATCAAAAAAATCTTCAACATCCTTTACGCCACTGGCTCCGACTGCGAGAAGGCACTTGAGCTGCCCATTGAAGATTATGAGAATGCTTTGCTTACCACATGCGCCAAGCGCAGGAAAATGGAATGCATCATTACTTCGTCGATTCCAATCATAGTCTGCATTTAATGCATTCAGAAACAAACACTTTATTTAAAAATTTCAAAGTAGTTTGTTATACTCTTCATCGGTAACCGGTTCACACCATTCAGTGTTTGCTCCTTCCGTCGGAACTGTTAATGAAAGATGTGCAAACCCTTCATCCTTGACGGCGCCGTGCCAATGCTTAATCTCCGGTGGTATATATACTACATCGCCGCTTTTTAATAGTCGTGCATCTTTCCCAGCTTCTTGATATAAGCCATACCCACCAACACATATAAGTATCTGACCACAGCCATGATGTATATGCCAATTGTTTCGGCATCCAGGTTCAAACGTAACATTATGAATATTTACTTCTTTATCATTTAAGAGGCTTAAATAACTCTTTCCAGTAAAATATTGTGCAAATGCTACATTTTCCTCACCTAATGGAAAATCAGATATCTTTTCTAATTCATATCTAACCATAATAAAATTCACCCCATTCAATTTTTTGATTGTTCAGCATATATATCTTTTGCCAACAAAAATGCTGCCCATGCATTAGGCCATCCTGCATAGAATGCTAAATGTGTGATTATTTCTGCCATTTCCTCAGCACTAATACCATTGTTTTTTGCATTGGCAATGTGATGTTTTAGAGAATTGTCAAAAATTCCTTTTGCTATGAGAGCAGTCACAGTGATAATACTGCGATCTCTTAATGATAATTTGTCTTCTCTAGACCAAACTTCTCCAAAAAGAACGTCATCGTTTAATTCAGCAAATTTTGGTGCAAATGCTCCCAGGGCATCTCTACCTGCAGTCTGTTTTTTCATCTTAAAACTTCCCTCCTAAATACTTTATATTTTCTTAATTATTTTTGCAGGCACTCCGCCTACAACAACATTTATAGGGATATCCTTTGCTACAACCGCACCAGCAACGATTAAGCGCCATAACCAATGGTTACACCTGGAACTACAAATCCAAATATCTTTGCCGATCATAATAGATGCGGGATGCATAGTATATGATTTACACATACACCTATAAATGTTAATATAATGATAATCCTTTGAGTTAACTCCAAGTCAAGAGGTTTTTTAATTGTTTTTCTATGTTATCATAAAAATAATCTTTCTTAAAATATATAAACTTATACTAATCATCAGACATGGTTATCTTAATATCGCCTACAACGAGCTTTCAATGCCAAGTTACCGCCCATGCCGGGAGCACAGCAAAAAAGCATCGTTTAAACGATGCTTTTATCAATTAAAAAGGAGCATGTGTGAAATCCCCTATATGTTCAAAAACAAACCCATAGATAAATTATTGTACCTATAACAATACACATAAAACATGAAATCTTTTCCTTAAAGATTCCCATTATTCCGGCCATAAAAAACAACTAATATTTGCGCACAGAATAGGTGCTAATCCAAATAATAATCCGATTAATGGTTCCACCATACAACTTTCTACATTTTTTTGTTTTTCAACAGCACCACCGTCTCCACATGATATGTGTGAGGAAACATATCAACGCATTTTACTTTTTCCACTTTGTACTGTCTCTCAGTAAGCATCTTTAAATCCCTTACCAGGGATACAGGATTGCATGATACGTAGATTATCTTTTCTGGGTCTAATTTTATGATGTCCATTATAGCCTTTGGGTTTACTCCTGGTCTTGGAGGATCTAATACAACCACATCCGGCTTCTCGTTTATTTCCCTTATCTTTTGTGCGACATCACCTGCTATAAAATGTATATTACTAAGCCCATTTAATCGCGCATTTTCTCGTGCAGCATCAACGGCTTCTTCAACAAGTTCTATGCCTACTACTTTTTTAGCAAGTGGTGCCATTATTATCCCTATGGTTCCCGTGCCACAGTACAAGTCAAATAAAGTTTTATTGGATATTTCACCTGCAAATTCCCTTGCTACGCTGTAGAGCTTCTCTGCGCCTTTTGAATTGGTCTGAAAAAACGAAAATGCACTTATCTTAAATTTAAGGCCGAGTATTTCTTCCATTATATAGTCTCTGCCATATAACACTTCAAGTTTTTCACATTTAACTGCATCAGAATAACTGTCATTTACAGTGTGCAATATGCCAACAAGCTTGCCGTTTAATTTTGCATTTATAAGCTCATTTACAAGATTGCTAAAATCGTGTTTTAGCTGAGATGTTGTAACGATATTTATGAGAATTTCACCTGTGTTTGCAGCTTTTCTAATGACTAAGTATCTCATATAGCCTTCGTGTGTCTTTATATTATAATGTGGTAAACCTTGCTGCCTTGTATAATTTAAAACATTTTTTAAACATGCAATAAAATCGCTGTCTACAATCCTGCAGTCATCCGTCGTTATAATATCGTAATACCTGCCTTTTACATGAAGTCCCAATTGTGTCGCGTCATTGTCATCTTTTCCAAACGTGTACTCCATCTTGTTTCTGTACGAAAAAACATCAGGGCTCCCTACAATTCCTAAAAATTCAAAATCTTTTATGCCTGCTTCATCAAGAAGCTTTTTTACATAATCTTCTTTTAACCTTAATTGATTCTCATAATTTATATTTAAATATGCACAGCCACCACATTTGCCAAAGTGTTTGCATACATTATCATGTTCTAAAGGTGATCTCTCGAGTATCTCTACGATATCTGCTTCAATTTCTTTGCCTTTTACTTTTTTTATTCTTCCCCTTACTTTCTGTCCCTTAACGGCTCCTCTCACTTTAATGATATTTTCATCCAAATGTGATAATCCATAACCATCTAAATTCATATCATCTATATAAATCATTACCTCATCGTTTTTCTTCATATCGCATTACTCCTAACCTAATTTATATACAATATATATACCATACAAAGCAGAATACGTCAAAACAACCTGCATTCGCATATTATCACACAAATATATATTTTTGAATATTATATATCGAAAACATTAAATGGGGGTTTTATATATGTATGAGTATAATGGATTTTATATACAAAGCTATGACGTAGGTCAAAAAGGTTTAGCTGAAGCGTATATTCCAATGCAAAGATATGTATCATCATATCCTCCTGAACAAGGTTTAAAGCGCGGAACTATCTTCCCAGAATTAGATAAACCTTACATGGAAGAAAAAATGAGGGGGTACTAACAATGGACGCGAATCAAGTAGCTCTCATCAAAAGAATAATGGAACTGGATTTTGCTTGTATCGATTTAAATCTATACCTTGACACACATCCTGATGACCAAAAAGCACTTAGAGACTACAACTACTATAGCCAACAGTCAAGATCTCTAAAGGCGCAATATGAGCAGCTTTACGGTCCATTGATGTCTTTTGGCGAAACACCTTCACAATGCAACAGATTTAAATGGGTAGATGATCCATGGCCATGGGAAATCCAATATTAAAGAGGTGATATTATGTGGGTGTATGAAAAGAAGTTAGAATACCCTGCCAATGTGTGTAAACCAGACATTAAAATGGCCAAATTTTTAATTGCACAGTATGGTGGACCGGATGGTGAATTGGCGGCGGCGTTGAGATACCAAACTCAAAGATACACAATGCCTACAGGCCAAGCAAAGGGAACATTGACAGACATATCCACAGAAGAATTCGGGCACTTAGAAATAATTGCCACATTGGTCTTTAAGCTACTAAAAGGTGTTCAAGTAGAGGAGCTTAAAAGGGAAGGCCTTGGAGAACAGTACACAGAACACGATAGAGCTCTTTTCTACAGCGATACGACAGGTATGCTATGGAGTGCTGCATATATCCAAGCAAAAGGCGACATAATCGCAGATCTTCACGAAGACATGGCAGCAGAAGAAAAGGCGAGAGCAACGTATGAACACCTTATAAATCTAACTGACGATCCTTGCGTAAAAGATACATTAAGGTTTTTAAGAGAAAGGGAAATTGTACACTTCCAGAGATTCGGAGAGACTTTGGATCTGGTGCAAGAACATCTAAGAAGCAAGAAAATATTTTAAAAAAGCCGGCTATACCGGCTTTTTGTCTGCTCAATTCGTATTTAATTCACTAAACACTTTATCTGCTATCCTTACAGCTTCTTGCGCGTTAGCTCCGTAGTAATCGGCTCCAATCTTCAATGCATAATCTTTTGTAAGGACAGCACCGCCTACCATTATCTTTATGTCCTTTATGTTTCTCAACACTTCAATAGTCTTTTCCATATTATTTAACGTAGTTGTCATCAGTGCGCTAAGCCCTACAAGCTTCGCATTTGTCCTTTTTACTTCATCTACAATTATAGATGGTTTAACATCTTTCCCAAGATCTATAACTTCATAGCCATAATTTTCAAGCAGCACTTTTACTATATTTTTACCTATATCGTGTATGTCGCCTTCAACTGTTGCCAGTATTATTTTACCTTTAGAGCCCATACCTTTAGGCATCTTTTCCTTTAAAACTTTAAAAGCACTTTCAACGACTTCTGCTGAATTTAAAAGCTGTGGAAGAAAATATATTCCTTTATCATATTTATCTCCTACATCTTTAAGCGCTGGTATTACAGTATTGTCAACTATGCTTAATGGTTCTACGCCCTCATTAAGTATTTCCAGCACTAATCTATCTATGTCAGCCTTTTTGCCTTCTAATATATTTCTATAAAGCATATCGCTTGCATTGACATCAGTTTTTTTCTCTACAGATGATACTGGCGTCTTATTTGTCCCATCATCTTTTTTGTATGTATTTATGTATCTTTCGCATCTTTTATCTCTTGATGATAAAACCATTGAAGCGTTTAATATATCCATCGTTATCTTATCATTTGGATTGACTATAACAGCATCTAAACCGTATGATACTGCCATTGCGAGAAATGCAGTATTTATAAACTGCCGCTCAGGCAATCCATAAGATATGTTGCTGAGTCCTATAACCGTACTTACTCCAAGCTTAGACTTGACAAGGTTGATGGCTCTTAATGTTTCCATTGCTGCCGTCTGTTCAGATGATACTGTAAGCGCGATACAGTCAATTATTATATCCTCTTTTGGTATTCCATAGTCTAAAGCGGCTTTTACTATTTTCTCGGCATTTTTAAGCCTTTCATCTGCATTTTTAGGAAGACCATCGTCACTTATTGTCAAGCCTATAACGCTTGTACCGTATTTTTTTACAATAGGCAACACTTCTTGTAGGCTTTTCTCTTTTGCGCTGACAGAATTTATAATAGGTTTACCTCTGACTACCCTAACCGCTTTTTCGATCGCCCTTACATTGCTACTGTCTATCTGCAACGGCACGTTGACGATATTCTGTACCTGTGAAATGATTTTAGGCATCAATTCCTCTTCATTTATACCCGGTACACCGATATTTACGTCAAGTACGCTTGCACCAAGCTTTTCCTGAGACAAAGCTTCATCATATATTAGATTAAAATTGCCTTCTCTTATGGCTGCACTTAATTTTTTCTTTCCTGTAGGATTTATCCTCTCTCCGATTATGCACACCGGATAATCGCTGCCTATAAAAATGGTCTTTGTGTTTGATGAAACCGCTGTGTATTTTTTTACGATAGAGTCTTTCTCTGTACCGTGTACCTCCGCTTTCAAAAGCTTGATGAATTCCGGAGTCGTACCACAACAACCGCCAACAATAGATGCCCCGCATTCTAAAAGCTTTTTTGTCTCAACGGCAAATTGCTCTTTCGTAATGTCGTAAAGAGTCTTCCCATCTTCTAAATGAGGCATTCCTGCGTTGGGCTGAGCTAAAATCGGTATTCTTGAGACTTCAGCCATCTTTTTCACTATGTCTGCCATCATGTCAGGTCCCGTAGAACAATTGACACCTATAGCGTCAAGGCCAAGCCCTTGGAGGCTTACTACTGCTGTAACAGGATCTGTCCCCATAAGCGTCCTTCCGTCTTCTTGAAACGTCATGGTGCAAATTGCCTTTAAATTAGTATTCTCCTTTACAGCGAGAATAGCCGCTTTCGCTTCTAATATATCTGACATAGTCTCAATAAGCGCCAAATCAGCACCAGCTTTTTCCCCTTCTACAGCAACCTCAGCAAAAGCACTATAAGCCTCGTCAAATGTCAGTTTGCCAAAAGGTTCCATTAATTCGCCAATAGGCCCTATAGAGAGAGCAACAGCTTTATCACCAGCAGCTTTTCTGGCTATCTGCACTGCACTTTTGACTATTTCAGGCAATTTATCTGAAAGATTGTAGGATTTTAATTTTATCCTATTAGCACCAAATGTATTCGTCTCAATCACATCAGCACCTGCATCTATGTACGACTTGTGGATTTCGTACACAATGTCAGGATGCGAAAGATTGTAATACTCTGGGCATTCTCCTGTTTTAAGGCCTTTCTTCTGCAGCATAGTGCCCATTGCTCCGTCAAAGACGATTGCACTATTCTTTAGATTTTCAAAAATATCCAATTGCAACATCTCCTTATGATGACTACAATACTTCTTCTATATCGTTTTGTCCTATGTTTTTTACGCCATTTACAATGTCAACAACTATATCTGTCTTGCCAAGCGGCATGATATGGACACCACCTACTTTATCTTTTATCTTATTTATAAATTCTATTGCAATTTTTGTCCCTTCACCCTTTTCACCGTTTTTTAACCTGTCTATTATTTTCTCAGGTATCTCTATGCCAGGCACCTTTTCGTTCAAGTTTACAGCCATTTTATAACTTTTAAGCGGCAATACTCCAACTAATACGGGAATATCAAACTGCTTTACAGCATCAAGAAATCTGTATAAAATCTCCTCATCGTAAACAGGCTGAGTCTGTATAAAAGATGCTCCACTTTCTATTTTCGTCTTTAATTTTTCTATTGATTCAGATCTTAAATCATTTGGATTTGCTGTTGTCCCTATGCAGAAATTTGTAGATGATTCTAATTTATTTCCGCTGTAGTCAAATCCATCATTTAGTGATTTTGCTATCTTCACAAGACCTACAGAATCTACATCATACACACCTGTTGCCTGGGGCACATCGCCTCGCTTTGGGTCATCTCCTGTAAGGGCAAGAATATTTCTAACTCCCAGAGCATACGCTCCCAATAGCTCTGCCTGAAGTCCAATAAGATTTCTGTCTCTACACGTTAAATGGAATATGGTCTCTATATTTAGATGATTTTGCAAAAGGTGTGCCAATGCAATAGGGCTCATTCTCATGTTTGCCATAGGACAGTCAGTTATATTTAAAGCATCTGCTATTCCATATAGTTTTCTCGCTTCTTCAATAGAATTTGAAATATCAGCTCCTTTTGGCGTCGATATCTCCACAGTTATGACAAATTGCTTATTTTTAAGCTTTTGACATAAGTTTATAGACTTTGGCAAAACAACCCCTCCTTAAAAATAAAGAATATTTTCGGCAACTTCTGTTGCCTGATATATCTGAATTTCAGGAGACATCTTTTAAATTTATCCCCCAAAATTTCATTCTGAAATCCTTTTTCGATTTCCAATTCATTTACATCTTTATTTACATTGTAAGATTTTTTCTTTATATTTCCCTTTATTTAACATATATGGTTGCATTCTATCTTGACTTTTTTAAATCGCCCCAATAATCGAAATGGATGGTGTTTTTACCATACTACTTGTTATTGAGGTGATTTTATGTTGGGCGCATGGCGTTCGCATTCTGATTATCAGTCTTTCCTTGTCGAAAATATTCAACCCATTTATGCTTCAGATAAAAATCGTGTCCTTCAATTTTCTGAAGCTTTATCTAAACTCTATAATTTAGATCTTGATGTTCTTAAACCTGTACTGGAACCTTATTACTCTAATACTGGTTCTCCAGCCAAAAATCAGCCTGAAGTTTTTCGGTCTTTTGTACTTATGTCTCTTCTTAAATGTCACAGTATTACTAAATGGGTTTACACGCTTCATCATGATAATCTTTTGTGTTGCATGATTGGCGTGTCTCCTGATAATATTCCTGGTGTTGGTACTCATTATGACTTGATTAACAGGTTATGGCTTGAGGATCCTGATATTGAAAAAGACCGACAGGATTCTCTCCATCCTTTTAAACGCAAACCACGTAAAAAACTTGCTAAAAATCAGAAGCTCCCACCACGCCACCCTGGTATTATACAGAAATTTGTTGATTTGGCTTTACAGGGTAAAATTTTTGAGTCAAGACCTGAGAAGCTTCTTCAACAAATTTTTGCCGATGTTGCTGTTAGGCCTTCCGCCAATGATGGCATCCTCGGTGATATTGAAAAACTTACTATCTCCGGTGACGGTACTTGTATTAAAACCGGCGGAAGTCCTTTCGGTATTAGAACTTGTGATTGTGCTAATAAGGGTATATTTAATTGTGACTGCCATCGCAAGTTCTCTGACCCCGATGCTCGCTATGGTTGGGATAGTTATCATGAGACATGGTTTTATGGTTATTCTGGTTATTTTTTAGTGACATACAACGAAGAGCTTAAATCTGATATTCCGATTTATCTTCGCTTGGTTGAGGCTCCTCGTTATGATGGTGTTACTGCTATTATTGCTTTGTCTGAAGCAAGGGCTTTGTATCCTGATTTCGTTTTTGATAAATTTATTGGTGATTGTGCTCATGATAATTACCCTACTTATCATCTTCTTAATAAGTGGAATATTAAACCTGTAATTCCGCTTAATAAGAAGAATAAAAACAACAGCAAGTACCAAGGTACTATTAAAATCAATGAAAATGGTATTCCTGTCTGTATGGCAGGATTATCTATGGTTTACAATGGTTTTATGAAAGACCGTAACAGAATTAAATGGCGCTGTCCTTTTGCGACTGGTAAAGTTGATTCATGTAATTGTAAAGATAAGTGCTCCTCTTCTGATTATGGTAGAACCGTTTATACGAAGCCTTCATCTGATCCTCGCTTGTTTACCGTCATTCCACGTGGTTCTGATGAATGGAAATGCGAGATGAAAAAGCGAACTTCTTCTGAGCGTGTTAACAAAAGGCTTCTTAATGACTATGAGTTGGAGCTATCTAAAACCAGAGGCAAAAAGCGTTGGTCTTTCTGGATTATGATACATTCTATTAATATCCATCTTGATGCTAGATTGAAAAAATCTAAGTTTGATTTTATTTCTATGCTTGATGGATTATTAGGTAGAGCAGCATAAATATTGAGATTCCATATACTGTTAATTTTTAAACCTATTTTATTAGGCTTTATTTCTTATACTCTTTTTTTAAATTGATTTTCATTATTTTACATTTTCTTTCCTCTTTTCAGTATTTTATCGCAAAGGCTTTGTTATTTTCTGTATCTAATTTCTAATTTATGCCATAGTATGACGCTGGAAATTAGTTTCCGAAATCACTCATAAAAAACCTCTTCGCCAAAAGAAGAGATATTTTTGCTCCCATCTTTCAGCGATATGCTGCTGGAATTGGCACCGTGATATCCGGTTGCCGAGCTTCATAGGGCCAGTCCCTCCGCTACTCTTGATAAGAGTTTACCATATTAATTTATTAAATTATATGATACCGTCCTCTGGTACAATTGTCAATGAAATATTTGTTGAAATGTTAAAATTACTTAGGCTTTTTGCTTCGATTATTTTAATTTTTGATAAAATGCAAATCATATATATGAGGTGATTTTATGAGGTACAGAAAAATCGTAGAACCAGTAGTAGCAATAACATCTGGTCCTGATGAGATACAAAACTTAAATACCGCTTTAAACTTGCTGCCTTTGCAAAATCTAATCGAAACAGGCAATACCGTTGTGATAACGCCGAATTTCGTCAAAAGCAAACCTCCTCAAAGCGGTACGATAGTAGGGCCAAATACATTGAGAGCCCTTATAAGATACGTAAAATCCAAAAATCCTGGAAGGATTGTAATCGCTGCTGGTTCTGGCGGAGATCCTACACCGAAAGTTTTATCTGACAATGGGTTTGACAAAGTCATTTCAGAAGAAGGCGTGGAATTTGTAGATCTAAATTACGGTCCTTATGTGGAATTGTTGCTGGACGACTGCCTTTTAAAATCAACAAAAGTAAATGAGCTTTATGAAAAAATGGATGTGCTAATTTCATTCACTCAAATGAAAATGCATGAAGAAGCCACAGTATCGCTTGGAATCAAGAACATAGCCTTAAGCTGGCCTCCTGCAGAAATACACGGATTTCCCAAAAAAAATTTAGGAATACACGATGACCTTCACAATTTCATACGTGCTATGGCTGAAAAAATATCTATAGATCTTACGATATTAAGCGGCCAAGAAGCAATGATAGGCACAGGACCATCAGAAGGAAAGCCTATCAATGCAAACATGATAATAGCAGGAACAGATCCTGTAGCAACAGATACAGTAGGTGCCAGAATGTTTGGGCTTATGCCTCAGGGCGTCAACTACTTGTTTCAATGTGCTAAAAGAGGTGTAGGCACAGGCGAGCTTAAAAACGTCACTATTAAAGGCATACCATTGCAACAGGCTGAGCTAAATTTTTCTACGATAGCGTATGGCTATGGCATAGCCCTTGATTCAAGCGGAATAAAGCAAATGGTACCCGGTAAAGCTTAAAGGATAAGGGTTTACTCCCTTATCTTTATCTTTCAAAGATGCTTTTTAGGTATTCAATGCCTTCTTTTAAGTCATCAATATCTTTATAGTTGCTTCTGTAGACTTCCATTATGATAGATCCATTGTAATCCAATTTTTTTAACTCTCTATTAAGCTTTGCAAAGTCAAATGTTCCTCTGCCTGGAAGGTACAGATTGCCGCGATCATCGTAATCGCACAAATGAACATTGATAAGTTTATCACCCATTGATTTTAAGTATTCAAATGGATCTTTCTTGCTTTTCATAGCCTGCTTTATATCCAATGTGAAATAAACATTTCTGCTTTTCACAGACTGTCTTATGAATGTGGCAAATTCCGGATATGCAAACCAGCACCAATAGACATTTTCCCAAGAAAATTTAATCCCATATTCTCCTGATTTGTCAGCTATATAATCCACATATTTCGCAATCTTGTCAAAATCAATATTAGGTGTCGTATCCTTTTTAACAGCAGGTCCGTGAAAAACGTAAATCTTTGCCTTAAGTATCTTTGCCGCTTCCAAGACTTTAATGAGCATCTTTGAGGCATCGTTCCTTTGCCTTTCAGTCACTGAAAAAAGCTGCGGCTCAAATTGGGTTCCTATTGCATGTACTGAATTAACTTCAATTCCGTATCTATCTAAATCATCCCTCATAGCTTTGCAATAATCTTTATCATATTCGCTGTAAGATTCCAAAAAAACTTCCACATTTTTTATGCCTATTTCAGCTATTATCGGTATTGTCTCCTCAGTAAGAAATTCAGGATAAAAACAAGCCGTAGATATACCTACTTCCATTTCATCACCATCCAAAAACAATTCTTACATATTATATTATACATGAAACCTTTCTGACAAAAAAAGATATGCCAATCGGCATATCTTTCATAACTATCTTTTTAGCCTCTTTTCCAATTCCTCTTTTTCTTTTTCATAACCAGGTTTGCCTAAAAGTGCGAACATGTTTTTCTTGTATGCTTCAACGCCTGGTTGGTCAAACGGATTGACGCCATTTAAATACCCGCTTATGCCACAAGCCATCTCAAAGAAGTATACAAGATATCCAAAATTGTAAGCTGATATCTCAGGCACATTCACAATTAGGTTAGGCACTCCGCCGTCATTGTGAGCAAGCACTGTCCCTTCGAAAGCTTTCTTGTTTACTAAGTCAACTGTCTTGCCCGTCAAGAAATTAAGCCCGTCTACATTATCCTTGTCTTCATTTATCGTTATTTCTTTAAGAGGCTTTTCGACATTTATGACAGTCTCAAACATTATCCTGCTTCCATCTTGAATGAATTGTCCCATTGAGTGCAAATCCGTAGAAAAGTCTACTGAAGCGGGATATATTCCTTTGTGATCCTTTCCTTCACTTTCACCGTAAAGCTGTTTCCACCACTCAGAAAAATAGTGAAGCCTCGGCTCATAATTGACTAAAATCTCCACTGATTTTCCTTTTCTGTAAAGAGCATTTCTTAAAACAGCGTACTGCATACTTAAATTTTCTTTGATGTCTGGCTTTTTGAAGACTATAGACGCATCGTATGCACCTTTCATCATTTCATCGATATCTATTCCTGCAGCCGCTATAGGAAGCAGACCTACAGCCGTCAAAACCGAATATCTTCCACCTACATCGTCAGGAATGACAAATGTTTCGTATCCTTCTTCATCAGCCAGTTTTTTAAGAGCGCCTTTTTGCCTGTCTGTCGTAACATATATCCTTGACTTTGCTTCTTCTTTTCCGTATTTTTTCTCCAGAAAATCTCTGAAAACTCTAAAAGCTATAGCCGGTTCTGTAGTAGTGCCAGATTTCGATATGACATTTATAGAAACATCTTTTCCTTCTAATATTTCTAATAAGTCTTGAAGATATGTAGAGCTTATGCTATTTCCTGCAAAGTATATCTCTGGCGCTTTTCTAACAGATTGCGGCAAAACATTGTAAAATGAGTGTGTAAGCATCTCAATCGCTGCTCTTGCACCTAAGTACGAGCCACCAATGCCGATAACCACAAGTGCATCTGAATCCGATTTTATCTTCTCTGCAGCCTTTTTAATGCGAGCAAATTCTTCCTTGTCATAATCTTTAGGCAGATCCACCCAACCAAGGAAATCGCTTCCCTGAGCTGTCTTATTAAGCACCATATCTAACGATAGAAGCGCTTGCTTCTCAAGATATGATATTTCATGCTCATTGACAAAATTTAGCGCATTTGAATAATCAAAGTTTAATACATTTGTCATATGTAAACCTCCAATCTTTTTTTACATCTCATATTTTATACCATATAATACATATTATCAAGCTTTAGCTGAGAAACATATCATTTGCAATCATCTTGCCTGTCTGTGTCTTGAAATTTCTCTCAATAATATTTGCTACATTTTTTCTATCCTTGTACAATTCGTCTTCTTCAATGTTTACTAAAAGATCTGATTCCCATATTATCTGAAAATCGACACCATCATTTTTAGACGCCGTATGGTGTCCACCTATAATGTATGCAACTCTATCTATAATATCCTCATCTTCATTATTTTTTAACATTATTTCTCTTGCAATCGGTGGCCCTTCTATCTCCTGATATTTGCCAGATGAGCTGCCATACTTTTCCTCAGCCTTTTTGATGCCAATATCGTGCAAAATTGCACATATGTATATGATCTTTTTCATCTTTTCATCTGCGATATTCTCACCATAAGCAATCCTGTCAGCGTAGTTAAGCACTTTCAATGCGTGATTTATCCTCTTTAAGTCAGCGCCATAGTATTCTTTAAGCTCAATAATGTATTTAAGCCTCGACATAATCTCATCTCCTTATGTAAACTTACCTTTCATTTAACCAGAGTGATTATTATTTTGATGCTTCTTATACAAATAATACGCCGATGCAATTATGACCGCAGATATTACAGGCTCTACATCGACACACTGGCACTCGACATCAAAACCATCGAATGTGCCGCCTAATCTACCTGTTGCGGTAGACCCTTGAAAATTTATGAGAACGTCAAATCCATCAACAATGCCTCCGCATCTGCCATAAACTGTATTTCCATCCTGTTTCAGTTTCAAGTCATGCCCATCAATACCGCCGCCAATCCTTGCATCTACGAAATCATTTCCGATATTGCCTGATATGTCTTTTCCAAAAATCGCTCCTCCAAATCTGCCATTGATAGTACCATCAGCCAAAGAATACTTTATGTTTATATCATCGCCAATGACAGAGCCTCCAATTCTCCCATTAACATTTCCATCTTCTAACAGCGCATATATGTCATATCCTGCAAATACACCGCCGATTCTGCCTTCAATGCTACCCATCACATATCTCCCCCTTTTCTTTACTATTATTTTTGCATAATGATAGTTTTACGTCAATAAATATTTTATAAATTTTGAAATCAATTTTATTGTGGTTATAATATTAGATGGAGGTGTTTTAAATGGATGCAATAGAAGTATTAAAACAAAGAAGAGCTGTTAGGACTTTTGAAGATAAACCGATACCAAAAAATATTTTAGAGGACATCATCGATTGCGGAAGGTTGGCTCCATCAGGAAACAATGTCCAACCATGGCATTTTGTCGTTGTGACTGACAAAGACACTCTAAAATTCATCTCAGAAAAGGCTACATACGGCAAATTTATAAAAGATGCGGCAGCATGTGTTGTAGTATACTGCGATAAGGACAATAGACATCATCTGGAAGATGGATCTGCCGCAACAGAAAACATCATGTTAGCGGCAAAAGCATATGGAATTTCTTCATGCTGGGTCGCTGGATATGACCGCAGTTACGAAAATGACATCAATGAGCGGCTAAACGTTCCTTCTAATCTGAGGATGATTTCTATCATTCCATTAGGGTACAGTCAAGACAACCCATCTCCAAGAAACAAAAAATCATTAAGTGATGTACTGCATTGGGAAAAATTTTAAAAAACTCGGCTTAATGCCGGGTTTTTGTATATTTTTTAGTTCTTTGATAAAAATATACTTAAAAAATACTTGATAAATTTTATTTCATACTATATAATTTGGATGTGGTTAATTGATAATGATTATCATTATAAAATGGAGGTGAGCAGTTGGCAAGAACAATAACACCAAAGCATAGAATGTGCAGAATTGTAGGACGTCCCCTATGCGGTAGCCCAAAATGTCCTTCGTTAAAGCGGCCGTACGCTCCTGGACAGCATGGGCTAGCTAGAGGCAAAAAGCTTTCTGAATACGGCAGAAGACTTCTTGAAAAGCAAAAACTCAAATCAATCTACAACGTTAAGGAAAGACAGTATAGAAGGTATTTTGAAAAAGCACTAAAAAGCAAGGAACCGACAAGTGAAAAACTTCTTTCACTTCTTGAAAGGCGCCTTGACAATATTGTATACAGGATGGGCTTTGCTCCTACAATATATTCTGCACGTCAGCTCGTTTCGCATGGCCATATTTTAGTAAATGGCAAAAAAGTAAATATCCCATCTTATGAAGTAAATGTCGGAGATGTCGTCTCCGTTAAAGAAAAAAGTAGAAATATTCCCCTCATAAAACAAAGCATCGGCACAAATGATATTCCACCATATATCAATGTCGATGCAAATAAAATGGAAGGCAAATTAATTAAATTGCCAAGAAGAAGCGAAATTCCTGTAGAAATTGACGACCATTTATTAGTAGAATTTTATTAAAGCCTGGTAATCCAGGCTTTATTTCTTTTAAAATTTTTTTATAAGTGATAAAATTAAATTGTAGAATATTTTGTGAAAGAAGGGGTAACATTGGAAACTGCGGTTAAACGATTTTTAAAGTATGTAAAATATGAAACAACATCAGATGAAAATTCTTCGAAATGTCCCAGTACGGAAGGTCAAATTGCCTTTGCAAGAATCTTGTCTGACGAGCTGAAATCCATAGGACTTGAAGACGTGTCTGTTGATGAAAATGGTTATGTAATGGGCGCCATACCATCAAACATTGACAAAAATGTGCCTGTTGTGGGATTTATAGCTCACATGGATACAAGTCCTGATATGTCAGGAAAAAATGTAAATCCTCAGATTATAGAAAACTACGATGGGAAAGATATAATCCTAAATAGAGATCTTAATGTGGTTTTGTCGCCAAATGATTTCCCTGAATTAAAGCAATACATAGGAAAAACATTAATTACAACAGATGGTACAACACTATTAGGCGCCGATGATAAAGCAGGCATTGCAGAGATCGTCACAGCTTGCGAATATCTTATTTCGCACCCTGAAATAAAGCATGGCACGATTAAAATATGCTTTACACCAGATGAGGAAATTGGAAGAGGCGCCGATAAATTCAATATAGAGAAATTTGGAGCAGATTTTGCATATACAATCGATGGTGAAAACATTGGACAACTGGAGTACGAGAATTTTAACGCTGCTTCAGCCAAAATAACCATACACGGCAGAAATGTCCATCCAGGTATGGCAAAGGGTAAGATGAAAAACTCAGTGTTGATTGGGGTGGAACTTGCTTCCATGCTTCCACTTGAAGAAACGCCTGCCAACACAGAAGGATACGAAGGCTTTTATCATCTGACCAATTTTGAAGGAAATGTAGAAGAAACCCACATGCAATATATAATAAGGGATTTTGACAAAGAAAACTTCGAAAACCGAAAAAATTATCTGATAAATTTGATCGACAACTTAAATGAAAAATACGGCAAAGATACTGTTGAAATAGATTTAAAAGACCAATACTACAACATGAGAGAAATAATAGAAAAAGATATGAGAGTAGTGGATATAGCAGTAAAAGCCATGGAGCTTGCCGGCTTAAAACCTAATATATCCCCTATAAGAGGAGGAACAGATGGTGCAAGGCTTTCTTACATGGGACTTCCTACTCCCAATATCTTTACTGGCGGTCACAACTACCATGGCAAATACGAATACATACCTACTTTTGCTATCGAAAAAGCAGTTGAGGTAATACTTAATATTATAAATCTTATTGCAGAAGGATAATTTTAAAGGGCCAATAACTGGCCCTTTTACCTCAATTTTTCTTTCAAAAAAGACACTGATTCATCTATAGCTCTTTTCTGCCAATCAAGCCTATTGAACGTATGATCTGAACCATCAATAGATATTCTCTTGCCTTTTTCTTTGTAAACTGTCCTTAAAATTTCCTCCGATACAGTATATGGAACGGCTTCATCTTTAGTCCCATGAATTATAAGTACATCTTTGTCGTATCCCTTCGCTGACTGAAATATATCCGTCTTAATCATGTCAAACACAAAGTTTTGCCCTAACGCAAGTCCTCCTATGTCTACAAAGCCGTGTTGACTAAGCAGATTTCCAGCCTCGCTTTGCTGTTGAAGCTCAACTATGTCCCTCATGTTAAAAGCAGGAGCCCATAGGACTAATGATTTTACGATGTCTTTGTACTCTTTTGCGATTATGGCAGCTATCGCTCCACCCATGCTAAGTCCCAATATCCCTATATTATCAACATCTGTAGCCGGGTGATTTTTGACAAATTCTAAAATATGCCTTGCATCTTCTACTTCACCGCTAAATGTCATATCCATAAAATCGCCATCGCTTTCTCCAGAACCATAGAAGTCAAATCTGACGCTGCCAATGCCTGCCTTCTCCAGCTCTCTCGACAATTTCACAAATATGAAATGGGACTCGACTTTATTGCCGGTAAAACCATGAAATATGGCTACCATTGGCACTTTTCCGCTTGTACTATCAGGAATGTGCATCATGCCTCTCAATGTCTTAGCTCCATACGTAAGCTCAACAGATTTCTGCACAATATCACCTCTCTTTTTTCTAAATTATACCATATATTATATAAAATTAAAAATTTCATCAATGTTTACGACGTTAATTTCATTGCAAAACAAATTACTTTCAGCGCATACGGCCATCTTGTATTCATCATCCACGCAAAATTGCCTAAAATGATATTTGTTATCCTTCTCGCTTAAAAGCTTAATTTCATCTCCAATCTTTATTGTAAAAGAATTTAAAGGTATATGAAGGCCCATCCCCAATGCTTTTACATAGCTTTCCTTTAAAGTCCAAAGAGTAAAAAAGTAATCTATTTTATCAGAAGTTTTCATCATGTCTTCAAACTCATCCGGTGAAAAAAATCGTTTTGCCACGTTTAAGTTGACATCCCTGATTTTTTCAATGTCGATTCCAAGGTTTTTTCTATCAACGGCTACAGATACCCATTGGCATGAATGGGATATGCTGAAAAATATGCTTTTGTCTTTCAAAAAAGGCTTCCCATATTCGTTATTGCAAAATGCGATATCTATATTACTTAGTCCAAATTTCTCAATCAATATAATCCTAAGCATAACATCCGCCAAAAGCGTCCTTACAGCGTCTTCACGCTTTTTAATCTTGCTTACCCTTCGTCTCTTTTCTTCTGATGAAAAAGCTGATAGTTTTTCGTATTCATACTCATCAATATCCCTCGTTACCTTCACAGCATATATTTCTACCATTAAAAATTCCCCCAAAAGCTATCAAGATGAAAGCCTAAATTGCTTTTATTTACCTTTGTATATGGGAACCATTCTTTCGGAAATATCTTAATATAATTTTTGTGCAAAAACCTTTCATCTATAAGTAAAATTATACCTTTGTCTTCTTCAGTTCTTATGACACGCCCTGCTGACTGCATGACTTTATTGAAGCCTGGATAAAGGTAAGCATATTCATATCCCTGCCCGTATTTTCTCTCAAAATGCTCTCTAATTATATCCCTTTCAAGGCATATCTGCGGTATGCCTACACCAATTATTATAACACCTATCAAACGGTCTTTTGCTAAATCAATGCCTTCTGAAAAAGCACCACCTAACACGCAAAATGCCAAAACACCATTTCGACCGTCTTCAAACATGCGTAAAAAATCATCTTTCTCGTTTTCCATCATCGCGCTTTCCTGTTTAAGTAAATAGCCAATGCCTCTCTCCTTGTAAATGTCGTATACCATGTTTAAATATTCATAAGATGGAAAATACACAATATAATTCCCCTTTTTCTTTGATACAACTGTATGTATATATTCCACTATTTCCTCTGAAGTTTTTTCTCTGTCTTTGTACTTAGTAGACACATCGTTAGCAATAAGTATCATCCTGTTTTTAATATCAAACGGCGAATCAAGACGAAGCCCATAATCTTGTCGATTTCCACCTAATAAAGACATATAATACGCCATAGGAATAAGTGTAGCCGAAAAAAATACAGTGCTTCTTACTTTTTCAAGCGTTTCATTAAGCAGTTTAGAGGGATCTAAGCAAAATAATTTGACTTTTAAATCGTCAGCTTTTTTCTCAACATAAGTCGTATATGACTCATTGTACATATCAGAAACCTTAAGATACCTGATCACTTCAAAATACAGATCGGTGACAGCTTCTCCAGCAAACGGCTTTCTTTCATTTGAAAGAAACAATTCCGCTTCTCCTATAAATTGCTTTAAATATCCATTTAGATCACTAAATATCTCATCTGTCACAAAATAGCCTTTTTCACCACATCTTTTCTTCAATTTAAGAAATATTGAATTGATTTTTGACAACGACTTTTCAAGCTTGATGCTTTTACCTTTAATCTCTTTCTTTAAAGACAAAAAATCTTTTTTGAATAATTCTGCTGAAAACATCTCTCTCGATCTATCTACCAAATTGTGTGCTTCATCCACGAGAAGTGTAAAATCGGTTTTTTCCTGAAAGAACCTTTTAAGTCCCACATTTGGATCAAAGACGTAATTATAATCGCATATTATAACATCTGACCACAAAGATAAATCCAGTGAAAACTCAAATGGGCATACCATATGCTTTTTTGCGTACTCTTCAATTTTTGAACGATTAAAATTATCTTCATTCAAAAATATATCAACTAGCGCATCATTTATCCTATCAAAATGACCTTTTGCAAACATACATGCCTCAGGCCTACATTCGGTCTTTTCATTAAAACATATTTTCTCCTTAGCAGTTAAAACCAATGTTTTTGCTTTTAACCCTTTGGTTCTTAATGTGTTAAATGTTTCTTCTGCTACTGTTCTGGCTATCGTCTTAGCTGTAAGGTAAAATATCTTTGAAGTTAACCCTTTTTTCATCGCCTTTAATGACGGAAAAATTGTAGATATGGTTTTCCCTATCCCAGTTGGCGCTTCGGCAAACAGATTCTTTCCATTTTCAATCGCTTTGTAGACAGCTACCATAAGTTTCTTTTGACCTTTTCGAAAATCCTTGTATGGAAAATCCATCTTATCTATTGAACTGTTTCGTTCCCTTATCCAATTGTATAACATGCTTGCCCAATAATAGTACTTCTCTATAAGATCGTCAAAAAATATTTTTAACTCATCTAATGAATATGTATACCTTAAAAATTTCATATCGCCGTCATCGACTTGATAATACGTAAGTTGGATATCTATCATATTCAAACTATTTTGAATCGAATATATGTAGGCATAACATTTTGCTTGTGCTAAATGTAGAGGATTGTAGGCTTCATCTATTTCATCTATATTGGCGCTCGTAGTCTTTATTTCATCGATTGTCACATTGCCGTCATCTACAATGATGCCGTCTGCACGACCTTCTACAACAATAATAAACTCATCAAATTCTCTCTCGTATCTTAACGTTACTTCCTTTTTATAATTCTCACCTTTGGAACTCTGAATTTTTTTGTGTATCTTTGTGCCTTCTAATGCTCTTAAATTACTGCTGCCTAAAAATTCATCGTTTAAATCCCCGCACCTCAATATAAATTCAACCATGTCTCTGACTGAAATTTTTATCTTTTCTTTAACCATCGCATCAAGTCCTTTAACGCATCATAGAAAAATTTCTCGAATTGAATTATAACATAAATTCATTTAAGATGGTATAATATATTTGTAAATGCGCATAGAAAGGGCTGTTTTTAATGAACATACCAACAGAGCTTTTAAATGGAATCGAAGAAGAAGCAAGCAAGATACCTGTAAATAAATTGATTTCTTTGGTTTCTGACATTTCTAATCGATACAGAAATACTGATGAGAAACATATTTTATCTTACGAAGAAGCCATTGCATACGTTTCATACAGGATGCCTGCTACGTTCGAAGCCATCTACACAGTTTTGAAAGATGTAAAAGATATATGCGGTGATGATTTAAAACCAAAATCGATTTTAGATGTAGGGGCTGGACCAGGTACTGCAATATGGGCAGCAACTTCCATATGGAATGATTTAGATAAGATAACGCTTTTAGAGAGAAATATAAACATGATAAAAATCGGCAAAAAGCTGTCAGCAAACTCAAACAATAGATCTATTAAGAATTCTATTTGGATGGAAGCTGACTTAGAAAGTTTATCTGAACTGCCTAAACATGATATTGTAATTGCATCGTATTCAATCGGTGAGCTAAATGATGATGTACACGGTGAAATAATAAAAAAACTTTGGGAAAGCGCTAACGACATGCTGATAATCATAGAGCCGGGAACTAAGATTGGCTTTTCTAACATAAAAAGAGCACTGGAAATCTTAATGCCTCTTGGTGCCCATGTAATAGCGCCATGTCCACACGATAAAGAATGTCCAATAGATTTTGATGACTGGTGTCACTTTTCATCTCGTGTACAAAGAACAAACATACACAGAAAAGTCAAAAACGGCCAACTTTCATACGAAGATGAAAAATTCTCCTACATATGTGTATCAAAAAGCCCTTGCAACATGATAAAAAGCAGAATCATAAGACATCCGCAGATAAGGAAGGGCCACATAATACTGGATTTGTGCACAAAAGATGGCATCAAGAAAGTCACGGTCAAGAAAAGCGATGGAGATATTTACAAAAAAGCCAGAAATACAAAATGGGGTTCTATCTTTGAATGAGATTAGACATAATAACAAAATAGCTACCTGTTTCTTTCCGTTATTAAATCCTCATCTGTTATACTGCTGCACAATAATGGAGAATTAACATCGTATAAAGTCATATTGCCATTGACAACCCTACTGCTGTAGTTTGCATAGCAGTAGATGCACCCATGCAAGCACGTATCATAAGCTCCTATATCTACACTGGCAGCACAACCACATGCTTTTCTTTGATTCTTGTCTTTTTCATCCTTAATATCACGTCCAGAAATTTCCTTAATCAGATTAGGATCCACGCACCTGCCATGCTCTATTCCAAATTGAGATAAATCTATTTTTTCTGCACATGTTTCAATTTTAAGAGAATATGTTTCCGCAATTTCTCCAAGTCTTTTAGCTATCCTTATTTTATCTTCATCGCTAATCTCAAAAGCGCCTATCTTCTCAAGGCTTTTCTTTACTTTAGGGTAAAAATCCACAAAGCTTATGATACACTTTGATGTATAACCTTTAAGTTTCGATGCCAATACTTCAAAATATTTATAATGGTATTTCTCGCTAATAGCTTCAGCTATAATGATGGGATCGTACCTCCAAATTACTCTATTGGGCCCTATTTTATCTGATAATCTCTTAAATGTATCAATTATTTTTGATTTTTTCGGAACACCTTTTTCAACTTTATCATCGTAAGGATTCAATGTAAACTGAAAATAGAACGGATAATTGTCTATAATGTGAAGATTGCCGATCATATTTTCAGGATTTTTGCTCCAAAACACAAAGCAGTCAACAGCATCCAACGACAAGGAGACTTTGCTTATTTGATGATGATTAAAAGGGTTCCTTACTAAGACATAACCATCTTTAACTCTATTGTAAAACCAATCACTGTAAAAAGCCGGCACATCTGTCCTCCTGCTGACGCTTATTATCATATAGTATCCTTCCTTTTCGCAAATACAACTGTGATATGAAATCACATACTTCTTATGAAATTACATACAAATCAACACCCAAAACAGTTTTTTACCTCGTACAAGAATTATACTGTTCATTATATTCCTTTGTCAATTTAAAATATCTTCTCAAATCATGAAATCCATGTAATAAGTCAGTCTTTAAATAGTTATTTTTCTCATCAATCATTAGTTTATAAAAACTTATTAAAGAAAATACTTGACTTTAGGTTTAATATAATACTATAAAATAGTATAGCACTATGCGATAATTTTATTTTAGGAGGATCGCCAAATGGATGCAATCGAATTATTGAAAAATAGAAGAAGTTGCAGAAACTTTTCTGATGTCCCAATAGACGATAAAGTTTTGAACAACATTCTTGAGGTTGGTTTAAATGCTGCCAGCGGAGGAAATACTCAACCATGTACTATAATTAAGATAAGAGACAAAGATAGAAAATCAAAACTTAAAGATCTTCTTGGACAAAATTTTATCGAAAAATCTGATACTGTCTTAGTATTTCTTTTGGATTTTTACAAGCAAAAAAGATGGTGCGAAATAAATGCAGCGCCTTACGGGCGAAACAGATCTTTTTTAGAATTTATTATCTCATTAGAAGATGTAATGTGTGTTGCTCAAAGCATTGAATGTGCATGTACTTTAAAAGGTATAGGCAGTGTTTATTTAGGTACGCCAAATCTACGGTATGAGGAAATAAAAGAACTTTTAGAATTACCAGAACTTACTATACCCATTCTTGCTATGTGCCTCGGAAATATAAAAGGTACTCTGAATTCCAGAAAAAAGCTTCAAAAAGATGCAGTCGTTTTTTATGAGAAGTACAAGAAATTAAGCGATGAAGAAATTGAAAGATATTATGGAGAAAAATATCAAAACAGCAACACGTTCATCAATGACAAAAATAGCTATTTGATAGATGAACTTTACAATATCGCTTCAGCAGTTAGTGGAAAAGACTTTGCAGACAAAGTGAAAACAAATGTTGAAAAAAACGGCTACATAAATCCAGCACAAAAATTGTTTGGCTTTCATTACAACCCTATACAAATGATAGGTATGAATCAATGGATATGGAATTTTTTCAAAGAACAAGGCTTTGATTTTTTGGATGAAACATTTCACATTAATAGGCTGGATGTGAAATAATAATGATCCCCTTGGTCAAGAACCGGTAAATCCAGCATTGAATCATATACAGTATCATTTTCATAACGATAAAAAGTGTATATTGTCCACACTTAAGGTAACGATAGTTCGTCTCAATTTTAATAATAGAGACAATGGTGCTCCAATCAAGGGGAAATTTCATAAGATCTCTGAATCGTTTGGCAATTTTTATCAGCACATTCGTTGTAGCTGTAGGATTAACTAATTCCTCAAAGATGCATTCTTTGTTATTTTTTTATTTTTTTAATTTTATTTAGTTCGTCTACAAATGCTGGCTTATTTTTGTATAAAGCAATTAGCTTATCAACTATTTCCTCCATATTTTTATTGCCTGCTATCTTTTTATACTTTTTAACAACTTCACATACTTTTTTATACTCTTTTCTATTAGATGATGAATTTGCAACTGCCATTATATGCTTCTTATATACCTCAATCACCTCATCTTTAAATTTTTCTTGCAACATTTCGGCATATCCTTCTATGATACTTGGATTTTCTTTTACAAACTCCATTATCTCATCAAGATCTTTTTCTTCTACTATAAGCTTAAGATAAATATTCTTGCTGACCCATCCCTCATTCTTTTTTAATTCTTGTTTCAAGTTGTTGTAAAATTCTGTCTTATCACCCGTAATTAGTTCTTTAAGTTCATTGTAATATTCAAAGTTGCCTTCAAAAAGAAGTTCTTTGGCTAATTTTTTTTGTTCTTCTTTTAGGGAAAGTTTTTTATAGGCTTCATATCTTATTTTCTTCCATTTCAATGCTAATCCTGCATATTTTTTGTCTTTCTTTTCACCTTCTAAAGCTAATTCTATAACTTTATTAAAATTTTTTTCTTTCATGAACTTACTTATAAGTAACTCCCTAAATGAGGTATAATCTAAGTTTTTTTCTATAAATTCTAAAGCTTCTTCATCAGTGCCATAAGTGTCAATTATTTCAAACAATATTTGCAACATCTTCTCATTGCTGTATCTTTTATACTCATCACCTGAATTCATAGTAATAATAGACTTTATTTTCGCTATAAGCTCATTCCTTAGCTTTTCAACATCTGCAAATTCAATACATAGTCTAAGAAGATCAATTTTATAATCATTCCATTCGTCTAAAATTTCATTGTCAATTTGCGTAAGCAATTTATTAAATATCTCCTCTTTTAAATCATCATCTAAATAACTACCATCTGTTACTATATCTCCTATTAAGTCTATAGTTTCAGATACGAGGAAACCTATATCGCCATTGGAATCATCGGCGTATTGAAAAGCTCTTATAGACTCGTTAAGCAGAAGAAATGCAATATCCAGAGCTAATAATATATTATCGGTATTTCTTGATTTCCGCAATATATCTTCCATATCATTTACAAAGCTGTAAGTTTCTCTATACGATATAAAGCCTTCTCTGCCTGTATATTTTTTCACAATGGAATTAATAAGCTTTTTGCATTTTTCAAGTTCTTGTTCGTAACTACCTTTTGAATATCTTACAATGAGACTGTTTCTTAAAGCTTCATCATTTTCGGTTATATCCATTATTATTTTAATCAATTCTTTTTTAGAAAGATTATTTAGTACTTCTCTAATCGAAAACTGATTTATCGCATTTTTCTTTATATGTATTATATTGTTTTTGTTATTTATTATCTCAAATAGCTTAAAATATGCCGCCACTTGATGTTTACATATTGGTCCAAAATCATAGGGGCAATCACATTCTGAATAAATAATTTCTCCATCGTTATCTATCTTAACTATTACCTCATAATCATCACTTCCTTGTACTTGAAATACATATTCGTTATCTCCGCGTTTATAGACTTCAACTATATTGCCATTAATATAATAATCATACCCTCTATCTAAAATAGTTTTGTCAACATGATTTTCAAAATTGTTTATATTCACCTATAGTTCCTCGCTTTCTTTCTAAAATGGCAACTTAGTTTCATATTAAAAGGAATTTCTTAAAAAGAATTTCGCGATTTCAGGTTTAACAAGAACAAATATATTCGCTATCCTTTCTATATTAAAATGCCTTCTTTTATAGAATATTATATGCGATTGTATTGCATAATGCAATTTATAAGCAATATTATGTAAATAACATTTCTATTTAGTCATATTCGATATTCCCAACAGAAAATTTCAGTCCTGCTTTCTACATCAATGTAACACCAGACGACAAGCAAAAGCAAGAAGATTTACCTGATGTTTCGTCCAAGTCTCATCAATCCAATCATCTATTTCAACAGATGTCGGTATCCTTGAATTACGTCTTAACAGCACCACAGCTCGCCTGAAGACAAGCTATGGTGCTGTTCATTTGTATTTTTATTTGAATTATTCCACTTCATATGTTGCTCTCTTAAAAATCCTTACATGTTCCGATTATATGCCCACAGCGTAAGCGGTACAGATACTATGAAGATTGTAAAAGTACCTATTAGTGCAATCCAAAAATCCGTGCCGATTGTTCCATTTCCCAATATCTCTCGCACAGCCGTTATTGCTTTGGATACAGGATTGATATGTTCGGCAAAGTAGCGAACTACTTTAGGCATAGTTTTTGTTGGAACAAAGGCATTTGACAGAAACGTCAGTGGAAACATGATAAGCATTGCGTACATTGATGCAGATGATACAGATTTTGCCGTCAAAGCCACAAACGCAAACAGCCAACTTAAGCACCAACCGACAAACATCATAAATTCGATGGAAACTACAACCTTCAAAAAGCTTGGTCTATATCCGATAATTGCACCGACTGTGAACACAATCGCGCCCGCTATGGCATAGCGCAAGAGGTCAGCAGTCAGTACACCTGCAAGCGGTGATATCCTTGCTATAGGCATGGATTTGAAACGGTTGAATATGCTCTTATCAATGTCCTCCCTCAGTTGCGTGCCAGCATTGCCGGAGGATGTGATACAAGTCTGGATCAAAATTCCCGGAATAATAATCGGAAGATAGCTTTCGATGTTACCCGAAATCGCACCACCAAACAAATATGTGAACATTAACGTAAACAGTATCGGCATAAGCGTGACGTCCAAAAGGCTTTCAGGATTGTACACAGTTTTAAGAAGTGTCCTGTATGCAAAAGTAAGCATATTTTCAATAGCAGTATCAAAACTGATGCGGTTTTTTAATTCGCGTTCGTTAGCAGGAATAATAGTAGTGTCTTTCATACTAAACAACCTCCTTTGTGTCACCTGTGAGAGCAAGGAAAACTTCGTCAAGCGACGGTTCGCGGACATTTACAGCAGTTAAGCCGATTCCCATTTCTTTTAACTTAGTCAAAACATCCACAAGTTTGGCAGTGTCCGCAAGGGGTATGGTGATTTCCGCCGCTTCCGATATTTGTGTCTTGCCTCCAAGAACTTTTTCCACGATTTGAGCGGCTTTAGGAGCATAATCGGGATTTTTTACTGTTAATTGCAGACTTGAGGCACTTATGGAGCGTTTCAACCCAGTTGGAGTATCGTGAGCAACAACTTTGCCTTTATCGATAACAACAATATCGTCGGCAAGTTGGTCAGCTTCATCAAGATACTGTGTTGTCAGTAAAATGGTAGAGCCATTTTTGACGAGTGTTCGAATAGTCTGCCACATCTGTGCTCTTGTGCGGGGATCAAGCCCCGTCGTCGGCTCGTCAAGGAAAATAAGCGGCGGATTAGACAACAAGCTGACCGCAATATCAAGCCGTCGGCGCATACCACCGGAAAACATGGAAACTTTGCGGTTTGCCGCTTCTGTCAATGAAAACTCCTCCAACAATTCTTCGGCTTTGCGTTTTGCTTCAATGCGGGAAAAACCTAATAGACGAGCAAATATTTTTAAGTTCTCCATCGCTGTCAGACTTTCATCTAATGTGGCGTATTGCCCTGTCAAACCGATGAGTTGACGCACCTTTTGCACATCTTTCTTCACATCATATCCGAAAATTTTTGCTGTTCCCCCATCGGGCTTAATGAGCGTTGCAAGCATATTAATGGTGGTTGTCTTTCCAGCACCGTTAGGACCAAGTAGGCCACAGATTGTCCCGGTCCGAATTGTAAAACTTATTCCATCTACAGCTTTCTTTTTGTCAAACATCTTTACTAGTTTCACAACTTCGACTGCGTATTCACTATTTTTTACTTTGTCCATAAAAACACCTCCGTTTTTTCTTTACAGTCATATCTTATAACTGCCACTTAAACGGAGGTTAAACTCAAATTAAACGGATTGTAAACCGAGTACCTTTATTTTCTTCACTTTCCACATCAATCGAAAATCCATGCAGATCAATAATTTTTTTAACAAGTGCAAGTCCTAATCCATTCCCACCGAGTGAACGGTCACGAGCTTTGTCGGCTTTGTAGAACCGTTCAAAAATATGAGGCAAGTCTTCTTTTCTTATGCCGCAGCCTGTATCACTGATAGTAACTTTTTCATTACCTGCGGTGACTTTTATTGAGCCGCCATCAGGTGTAAATTTAATCGCGTTGTGCAAAAGATTAACCCATACTTGTAATAAAAGCTCCTCATCACCATCGATTGTTACTTTCTCTAAATCTGCCTCAAGCGTGATATTTTTCGCTGACCACTGCGGTTCAAGCATTAGTGCAACAGATTGAAGCTGCAAGTCAAGCCTATATTTGTGGATGTTTAGCGGTTTCTTTTCGCTATCAAGGATGGAGAGTTTCAATAGGTTATCGCTCAAACTTGAAAGTCTCTGGCTTTCTATTTCTATAATCTCTGCATATCGCCGGCGTTCCTCCGGCAGCAAATCATCGTTCTTAAGCATCGCAGCAAAACCTTTTATCGACGTAAGAGGCGACTGGATTTCGTGGCTGACGTTGCTGATAAAATCCTGTCGCATAGTTTCTATGGAGCCAAGGTTTTTAACCATTTCATTAAATGCATCCGCTATTTCCGAGTGCGGATCGTTAGGATTTGATTCAACAAATATGTTAAAATTTCCATGTGAAACTTGTTCAAAAGCGTCAAGCAAAATATCGTGTAGAAAATGTCCGGTATGCTTAAAGCGCTGCATCCGGATAAAGTTAATAAGCACGACAAACACACAAAAAAATATTAATCCGCCTATTCCCGATAACATCACCGTCGCAAATTCGGAAAGTTCTGCGTATCTAACGATAATATATGCCAGTGCTATAAACACACAGAAAGCAATAAAAAACGCCAAAAATCCAAAAACTACGCTGATTTTGCCGGGCTTTCTGCTTTCTCCATTATTCATACTGTCACCTCGATCTTATATCCAATGCCTCGTACGGTCGTGATTTTAAAGCCGTATTTCTCCTCTGGAAAGCGCTCGCGAAGCCGCCCAATATGAACATCAAGCGTCCGCTCGTTGCCGTCGAAATCATATCCCCAAATATCTTCTATCAACTTGTCTCTTGAAAATGTCCGGCCAGGGGAACTGGCCAATTTGAACAGCAATTCAAACTCTTTCATGGGAATAGTTTCACCATTTGCGCTAAATCCA
This sequence comes from Thermoanaerobacterium aotearoense, assembly GCF_009905255.1. Lineage (NCBI taxonomy): Bacteria > Bacillati > Bacillota > Clostridia > Thermoanaerobacterales > Thermoanaerobacteraceae > Thermoanaerobacterium > Thermoanaerobacterium aotearoense. The sequence continues at coordinate 1,869,083 of NZ_CP047602.1, forward strand.
TTGCGGTCGATCGTCAACCTTCCAATTGTAATAATCTGAGACGATACAATTTTATAACGACGCAACAGCGCCTTGATGCGCATTAACAGTTCTTCGCCTTCGAATGGCTTTGTGAGATAATCGTCCACGCCTAGTTCAAAGCCTCTGGCCTTATCGGTTAAACTGCTCTTTGCTGTCAGCATAAGCACGGGTAAGTTTTCATAGTATTTGCGTATCTTCTCAACAAGTTGATATCCATCAATTTTTGGCATCATTATGTCGACGATGGCACAGTCACAACCGTTGATTTTTTCGAGCGCCTCCCGCCCGTCAGAGGCTTCAATAGCTTCAAATCCGCCGTTTTGCAATATTTTCCTCACCAGCTCCCTGATAAACGGGTCATCATCTACGATGAGAATTTTCGGCATCATTCACCACCTCGAATTTATTATATCTTTTAAATGTAAACAAAATTTAAATTGAACAATGTCATCTTACTATACATAGAGCTTTTTTTTCATGGCATGGTAACCTCGAAAAGTCAAATTTCTCTTCATGTACTTTTTATTGTTCTATAAGATACTCAATTTCATAGAAAATGCGACGGGTAAAGATACTAATTGCTATCATTATAAGTGCGGCTATATAAAAAGGAATATACGTGAAATTTCCTATATGTTCAAAAACAAATCCATAGATAAATTGCCCTAATGGAATTGTACCTATAACAATACACATAAAACATGAAATAACTTTTCCTATTAAATCTTTTGGCGTTAAAAGTTGCATATATGTCGACATCTGAATTTGAAATAATGTTTGTAACATCAATAACAGTCCTGAATTAATTAGTAAAACAATGTAAATTGCCATAGATGTCCTCAGCGTATGTAGAGCAATACCTTCTAAAAATATAGATAAAGCACAACCGATTAAAAGAAGTGGACTAGTCTTTGCTTTTAATTTTTTTGATAAAACTCCGGCAAGTAGTCCACCTAAGACAGCACCTGTAGCTGCTACACCTTGCGAATAGCCATATAATCGGTTAGCAGTGTCCAAAGCAAAACCTAAACGCTGCGTAATTAATACAGGAAGAGCAATCATAATCAATGAAATCAATAATAAATTAGAAGAACCGAATATTAAGGATATTTTCCAGAGTACAGGCCGTTCCATAAACATAAAACCGAAACTTTCTTTAATGTCGCTAAGCCCGATAGTAAATATATTCCCGATTGTCTTCTTCTTTTTAAATGGAATATGAATAAAAATCTCCATCACAGCGGCCGCGAAAAAACAGCTAATACTTGCGTATAAAATAGGTGTTAATCCCAAAACAGAGAATAGAAAACCTCCGATTACCGGTCCAACCATACTGGCAAGAGAGCTAATCATATCAACAACCGAGTTTGCTTTCATAATATATTCCGATTCTACTAGCACAGGTACGCTTGCTTTAACCGCTGGCTGATAAGCACCTTGTATGCCATACAAAATAATCATTGTAATTGCCATAAGTGGAACTATATCTATTTTACCTACCAGTAGATAAAATAGAGAAATAAGTATTGCTGTGCTAAAATCCAAAATCACCATAATATTTCTCTTATTTACCCGGTCAGCAATTACTCCGCCTATCGGAAACAGTAAAAGCATAGGAACAAAAGAAGACGCCAAAATTGTTCCAAATAAAACAGATGAGCCTGCCTGATTTAGCAAATAAAGAGGCAGTGCATATCTTAATATCTGATTACCAAATATAGAAATAATTTGGCCTAACACAAGAAGCATAAAATCTTTTTTAAATAACTTTAATTTAATCATTTGAGTTCACCTCACTAATTGTTTTGTTTCCTAAGAAACAAAACAATTATAACATATTTTTTGTTTCTTTGTCAACAAAATTAAAAAACAGCCTTAATTAAATAATAAGGCTGCCATGTTTTTCTATTATAAAGATTTCTTATGACTTATATTCTTATATTGTTTCTTTATTTTGTTATCCAAGTGTCTATTATATTTCTCCACAAAGTTAAGCATAATATCTAATTGTTCCTCACTTATCTCTTCAAATACGACTTTATCTCTTTCATGAAACCCTTTATGCAATTCTTCATGAATTTTATAAATTTCTTTTCCTTTTTCAGTAAGTCTAAAATAAATTTCCTTTTGATTATCCGGTTTCTGATAGCTCTCTATAACACCTTTATTTATTAATTTTTTTGTTATTTTGCTTATGGCACTTCTAGTCATATAAAAATATTCAGCTAACTTTGTAACGTTTGGTTCAACATTCTTGCCAATATATTCAATACAATGTACTTCAGAAGGTTTGTAACCTTTAAGAGCTTCCTCCATCTTAAACTTATTAAGAAAAACTATCTTATTGTATAAATCTCTCAAACCCATTATAAGCTGCTCTTCTTTGTTCATAGCCTGCCCTCCCGTCCATTGGTGCGTTAACAATATTATATTAAATTATCGTTTCCATTTCAACAAAATTGAAATGATTATTTCAGGAAGTATGTGACAAAACATAAAAGATCTTGTAATCACGCTTTTCTACTTCATCAGACTTGCAATCAAGTCCGACATACAAATATGGCATGTTCCCACGAATAATTACACACATAAAAATACAGGGTCTCCCGGCATCTCCGCTGCCAAAAAACACATTTTCGGTGGGCGGTAGATCATCGAAAAACCTTGTATTCAAGCCGTTTTTCAGCCTCTCATCCGTTTTTTACATTTGTCATCAATACCACGCACTCAACATGGCTTGAGTTGATGGAATTGATGTCTGCGGGCCATTTTTTAGAGTATCTGTATGTGGAAACATGTCAATGGGTTTTTGTGCTATTTTTGAAAAATCGTCATTCACGGGTACATATCAATTTTGATTTTTTTGATTTCCCCATATTTCAAAATCAGCCAATCCTGCTGTAATTCTTTCATACGTAGGAATTGCTAATTCATAAACATTATTGTTACTCAGCTTTTTATTAGATACCTTATCAATATCAAAACCTGGTTGAGCAACAATTATTTTGTACTTCCATTGATTTACTTTAAAAGTTGCTGCAATTTCGTCCAATAACTGCGAAGATCCAAATATTATTTTTGATTCACCATGAAGTCTTTCCTTAATACGTTCAAACATTAGTTCCGAATACACCCAATGAATACTCCTCATTGCTTGAGTAAATACAATATCACAGTCACTTTTCCGACAACCCGGCTTGTCTGATTTAGATGGTTTACAATGAATAAAATGAATAATATGCTTTAAGCCTTGTATCCATATCAAGTCAGATATTTCATGTGCACCATCATCAAGAATAAGAATATCAGACTGTTTGTCAAAGTCGGTTTCTATAAATTTTATTGTTTTATTAATTACAGGTAGTTCTTTGGGATTCGGCTTTTTCTTATATGCTTCTGCTTGAATGTTACAATTGCTCCAATCTTTCTTTACCCAAACTTCATCGGGTATATCCTCAATAGAGCTATTAGGAATAATCTTTGTTCGTCCTTCAATTATGTAACCTTTTGGCATAATTAAAGTTGGTGGAAAGGTGTTTATGATCTTCTCTAAATCTGCTGTAATAACATCATTTGCACTCTTGAACAATCTTATAGTTATTGCCTTATTTGAAACAACAGTCCACAATAACGGATTATCAAAGTTCATAATCATTTTGCATGAAAATGATTCCAGTGTTAAAACGCAAGTTAAGATACCACTAGTAGAATCAAATGATCGAACCTCAATATTGGGTACAGCATTCATATACGTTTTTCCACCTTCTATACTAATTATCAAAAACTCCGCTCTATAAAACACATCATCCTGAAGTATTGCTATTGGTGCTTCCTCAAGTTTATTAATTGGAGTTGTGCTTGCGAGAAAAGATAAGCCCGGTAATGTAGAACAGTCAATATTCGAATCTAGTAAATCAGCCAAATTATCACACCAAATTTTATATTCGTCGATGGTACCTCGCTTCATAGCCCAAACTCTGCTTCTCTTAGTTGCGATACCCCAAGTCTTTTTTTCTCCCATATTCATGAGAGCATATCTAACTCCAAAAACCCTTCCCTCTGAATTTCGGATCGTATCTTGAACGCTATTCCCAATAAATGTTTTATAGGAAGGATGTGCAATACCCGGCATAACTGCATTTTTCATTCCAACCATAATATAATTTTCGTGATCAAATTTAGATAATGCTTTATACAATTTTGAATATGAAATCCTACTTATACTTCCAATATATAGGCTCTTAGTAAAAGAATCGAGCGCTTCTTCACTAGAAGTCAATTCAAACAAAAGGTTCTTTTCAGGAATGTGGTACAGAATATGAATATCTAGATAGTTCTCAATATAAATTTTTCTATTCGCCCATTCAATAGGTTTATCAATTACTGTAATTACTACTAGTGGGCTATTAATGTCTTTTTGTGATACATATGAAACCCTGTATGGAGATGTACTTTTCACTTTGAAGTCCGTATTAAATGAAAAGTCATCGGAAGCATCATAAATAACAGTACTAAAGTAAATATTTAAGTCTGGCAAGACGAAATCTGGTTCATCAATTAAAGCAGAACGATAATATCGTGCTTTCTTCATACTCTCATCAATTAGTTGTGGTACAAGTTTAGCCCAAGTCTCATCAGAGTTATATAAACGGCTAACCTCTCCTTTAACCTCATCTTTATTGGCAATTAAAATAGCGTTTCCACTTTGTTCTAATGGTTGGCGAGAGATTCTACCCAAAAATTGGATAGTATAAGGAATAGATTTCGGTGTTGCATGTAATACTGCGATTTTTAACAAAGGTATATCTAATCCTTCGCTGGCCATTCCAACACTTATTAATCCATCAAGTTTGCCTTCCTTAACTTCATTAACAACACGTATATTATCTCGATCTTCTCGGTCCGAATGTACAATATCAACATTTAAACCTGAAGATTTATAGCGTTCAAGCAAGTACTCTGCATGATGAATTCTATCTGTTCTTATCATTATGGAAACTGGATTATATTTTTTTTGCTCAATGAATGTTTTCTTTGCAGCTTCTATTAATATTGAATCGCTTTCAGTATCTAATCCAGCTTTAACCCCTAAAAAATCAACTGGTCTTAATATACCATCATCAAAAGCTTGTTTAAGCGAATAATGATAAATCAATTTTGCTTCCATCGTTTTTCTATCTCGCCGAAATGGTGTAGCCGTTAAAAAAATTCTCTTTACATTATTATAATAAGAGTTAATTGCTTTCCAAGTAGGAGCTGCTTCATGGTGCGCTTCATCCATAAAAATAGCATCAATAAATTCAGCTGGGATAGGGGACACTTTTTTATAATATGGGGATATACTATTAGGGTGAGCAACAACAACATCGTGTTCTTGAAAAATTTCCGCCCACTTATCCGCTGACTGAATATGCTTCACTTCATATACTTTTACTTCCGGGAAATCTTCTGGAAGGCATCCAATACGCTTTAAAATCTCTAAACGGCAAAATTGTTCACTAATTTGTGTTCTTAATACTTTTGAAGGTTCTATAATTAAAATCTTCTTAAGATTCAACTCAAAACAGGCCGCCATCATTATTGCACTTTTGCCCGACCCAGTTGGTAAACTAATGAGAGTTGCTGCTTCAGATGTATTTGAAATGAAATAACTTTTCAGAGCCCAAATAGCACCTAATTGGCATTTCCTTAAGCCGCTTCCCGTTTTAGGCTCAAGGATAAATCTTTCTTTGTATTCGCTAAAAACAGACATGCTCCCCCTCCAAACCAAATTCATGTTTTGAACATCAGCTTGGATTTATTACATCCTATTGCTTAGTCTAAAATATCTCGAATGTTCGGCACGTATTGTATATTTCCTTCAACTCTTGCTTTTCCTGATTCAATTATTGTATGCTCCAGTCGTTCAGCCTCGCTTCTAGTCAATTCAAGTTTACTACTAAAGTTTGTTTTATAATTTCTCAGGTAACAAATAAATTTCCTTTTGTTATCTTGATCTTGAAATATTGATATTGAGTCGCATGCCGAAAGCAACGGAAATTCATCACTCTCAATTTTTACTTCTTTATCTACTACATACTGCACACAGGTAAACCCTCTACGGGGTTTTTCTTCAGTATCAGGAATCAGCCAGTCACGTCCAATTTTTTTGGCATGTCTCAATTTCCCACGCCTAATCCATTGTCTGACGGTAACAGGCTCAACACCAAGCATTGACGCATATTGTTCAACTGTAAGGTAATCGCATTCAACAGTAATCAAGGTATGTTCTACTGTATCTATCATGCTACTTATTTCGCCATTTTCAACCTTAATTTCATCAGCATGGCATAGGTTTAATTCCATACGATTCCCTAAAAACTGATATTCATAAAACCACCAAAGTTCTGACAAAGCTGGGAGCTTGCTTTTCTTTACTGCAGCTAAGAATTTTTTGCAAAGCTTTATTCTGTTTTTTAAAACATCATTTGAGTATCTAGGTTCTTCATTTAGTTCTTCATGTTCAATAAATAACTCTAATGACTTTATAATATCTTCCCGCGTGAATAAATGATTTTCCCTGAATAGTTCTTCTTTATTTTTCATAAAAAATCCTCCATTTAAGAGAGTCTGGAATTATTGTAACACAACGCTACAAATATGTCAAACTTTTTCAATATCAAGTTTGTGTCAAGTAGTCGTTGGTAAATTTTTTCTTCAAATTTTATCCGCATAATGTTTAACGTATTGTGAATTTTCGTGCAATTGTTTTTGCTCCATTTTTCTTTTTATATTGCACCTTTTATATGACTTTTAGTTCACTTAAGCATTTGTATCTGAGTATTTCCCTTATCGCTTTTCGACTGTTTGTCATTGCGCAACCTTCAAACGGCATACCGCCTCTTTGTATGTGATATGCCTTAGCTTTTTTCTGTTTTTTGTTTACATCAGCTGCTGATAGTTTTATTTCTTCTTTTATCTCTGCTAATTTTTCTTCTGAAATTGTTACATTAAAATATGCTTCTACAACACTATTAAGTTTTCCATTTGTCTTTAAGGCTAATATCTTTGCTAAATTGTTTGCCCCTTTTTCTGTCCAACTCATTTTACCTGCATTCATTCTGTTTGCTAATATATCAAATATATTGTTTTCCATTGTCCCTAAATGTTTGTATTCTATTCCTTCTGGGGCTTCTGGTATTTTTATTTCTTCTCTCTTTTGGTATGGTGTTATCCCTTCTTTATTGGCTACTAAATAGTTATATAGTTTTTCTAGTTTTTCCTTCTGCTTTTCATCATCTTTTTGCTCTATTATCAATTTTGTTATGTATTCTAGACTTTCTTCCGCTTTTCCTTCATCTAGCATTTTTATTAATTTGTGAGCATCTTTTTTGTCCTCTACATTCTTTATTACTGCTTGGCTTTTATGAAATGGATCTAATTGAAAATATACTCCTTCTTCGCCTAAACTTTCTTTAATCCAACTTGCTCCATCTCCATTTATTATCTTTATTTCTATTTCGTCTACGTTGTATTCTTTTGCTATCGTTGCATCTACTAATTCTTTAAATTCTTTACTGCTTGCAAATCCTGCACATGCTATTTTGTTATGTGTTATATATTCATCACTTCCTGGGCTTCTTTTTACCCATCCATCATATGCTACTGCTAATTTTATTTCTTTCTTTCCTCTGCTTTTTTTGCCTTTTGGTCTATCTGATGGTAGAATATAAATAGTACAAGTTGAATTGAGAAAGTTCCACATAAGTATTACAATAAATATAGAAAGAATGGGGGAACTTCTCATGGCAAAACAACATGATCAACAATTTAAGGAGGAAGCTGTCAAGTATTACCTTGACCATAAGGATCTAGGGCTTCGAGGGTGTGCAGAAAACCTTGGTATAGGTTATAGCACTTTTAGCAAGTGGGTTAGGGATTATAGCACAAATAACGGAACGATCCCAACTCGTGGTTCTGGCAACTACGCTTCTGACGTAGAAAAAGAAAATGCCAGGCTGCGGAGAGAATTACGCGATGCAAAGGATGCACTTGATGTACTAAAAAAAGCCATCAGCATTCTGGGAAAATGACAGAGGCGATTTATCTTGAAGTCTATCGCAAGTGTGAAGCTTCCAAAGGGAAACGCCGCGTTTCTGTTAGCGGAATGCTGCGTCATTTAGGCGTTTCCAGATCCGGTTATAACTCTTGGTTAAAGCGCAAACCATCAAAACAGCAGCTAAGGAAAGAGTCTGTCCAGGACAAAATTCGTGAAATCCATGCAAAGTCTCATGATATTTACGGAGCTCCTAAAATTACAAAAGAACTACATAAAGCTGGAGAGGTCATCTCAGAAAGAACTGTAGGTAAATATATGAAAGAAATAGGCTTAAAAGCAAGGTATATCAAGCCTTATACAGTTACAACGCGTAACTCAAACTTAAGTAGTTCTCTTGAGAACATCTTACAGCAACAGTTCAATCCGGACTCTCCTAATGCAGTCTGGTGTACTGATATAACATATATCTGGACTGTAGATGGATTTGTATACCTGACCAGTATCATGGATTTATATTCACGGAAAATTATAGCGTGGACACTTTCCAAAACACTAGATGTATCATGTGTTTTAGATACCATAAATAAAGCAAAGGCAACTAGAAGGTTAACTAACCCACTAGTTATCCACAGTGATCGTGGAAGTCAGTATGTATCGAAGGAATACCGGAAAGCTGCATCAAAAATGACACTCAGTAACTCAAAGAAGGGATGTCCTTGGGATAACGCCTGCATAGAGTCCTTTCATTCACTAATTAAACGTGAATGGCTAAATCAATATAAAATCAGAGATTATGATCATGCTAGAAAGCTAGTATTTGAATATATTGAGACCTTTTATAACACTGTACGAATTCATAGCCACTGCGACTATAAATTGCCAGATCAGTATGAAGCACAATACTTGAAGAAGGCAACAAAACTTATTGGGTAAGCAATAAATATGCATAAAGACATTCTCTGCTTGAAATTCATAATTTAATACGTACGGAAATACTAGGAAATAACTTGCTCATTTTAATTTGTACTTTTTCTTGACATAGTACCAGTAAATGTTCTTATTGGCGATGACTCTTTATATGACACTGGTATATTTCAAGATTTACATACGTACAAGCAGTTTGCAGTACAAAAATTCGATTGCCATTTCGTAGCTTAAATTCCTCTCTTGACTTAATCAGTGCGTCCCTAAAAGCTTTTATTTTCATCAATTGCTAATTTTCTTTATCCATTTAAAGATTTCTTCAATAGCAAGCTGATGATTTCCTATTTGGCAATGTTGCTCGCCGCCTTCCGCTTCTGTAAACATCCTTGCGGATAAGCTTTTTGCGTATTTTATCTTATTTATTAGTTTGTAAAATTGGTCGTTGGGAATATAATGATCTTTTTCCCCTGCAAGCAGCAGCACATGGCAGTTCAGCCTATCGCATACATCCTGCGACAGGTTATGCTTTTGGAGTTCCTTATAAAAATCATAAGGCGTATCTGTTCCGGTGATATACATGCCCTGCATCATTGCCCAGTCTGCAAGCAAGTTTCTCTTTCTTACGTATCCAAGCAATCTGTTCACAAATATCTTTTTGTTTTTTAAGACGCAATATCTTACAACCAGTCTTAAAACTCTCGGGAGTATACTTGTCATACAGTCAAATCCGTTTTCAAGCACATCATATGCAACGACCGCCTTAATGCGCTTTTCAAAAGCCGCGGCTCTCACCGCTAGATACCCGCCCCATGATATGCCAATCATTGTGCATTCTTTTACACCGTAGTAATCCAGTACACATGATGTAGGACGTTCCCAGTTTGCAATAAATTTAAGCCCGTTTTTCAACGTCTTCCCCTGTCCATCACCCTCAAATAGAATAATTGTATAGCCCTCTTGTGCAAATTGTGTTAACGCCAGCACAAATTCTTCAATAAAGGAATCATAACCTCCGCAAGCAAGTAAGATTCCTTTCTCGTTTTTATTTTTGAAAATTATGCTGTGTATTTCCTTTCCCATGTAAGGAATCTCGTGAATTTCATAATCCAGCTTCATCTTGCGAAAAGCCTTATGAAAATTCTCAACGGATTTTTTATACATATGATATTTTTGAGGATGATCTTCTTTCAGGAAAAATTCGGCCATCCGGTACGCATAAGCCGCACGCATGTATTCATCTAAACCTTCGCACTTTTCCCCAAGCGCAACCCAAAAATCAAACCACTGTGCCAAATTCCTAATATTGCCCGCTTTTTCAACAACCTCTTTTTCATCTGCCGCTGCTTCTCCGTAAGTAAGCACACGGTTTATCTGAAAATCAAACATCTGAATTCCAGTTATATTTTTGATATAAGCCATTAAATTTATCCTCCTTAATATGTTACACTTGACGCACTTTACAATTCATATTATGCTATACTTGGTAGTGTTTTTCAAGGGATTAAGCTATTGTGCCGCATATTTGCAAAATTTGTGACATTCTACGAGAAAGGAAGAATTTTATATATGAACAAAATGAATTACAGGATTGCTTTACAATCAAAGAAAATGCTTACAGATACACTAATAAAGCTTATGGCAACTGATGATTATTCAAAAATTACGATCACGCAGATTTGTAAGGAAGCAGATTTGTCACGCCGGACATTTTATCGTCTTTATAAAACCAAAGAAGATATACTCAACGAATATATGGCCTTGCTCACTACAAGCTTTTTGGAAAAAATAAAGGAAAGCAAGCCAAAGCATTATCCGGAAGTTGCCGCAGTTTATTTCAGCTTTTGGCAGGAACATATAGATTTTTTAAAATTACTGAAAAGAAACATGTTGTTGGATACTCTTTACAATATGGCAAAAAAAGTGGCACCCTCAATTTTTCAGATTGTAAAACCGACAATTAAATCCAATGAAAAAATACTCGAATTTGCATTGTCTTACAGCATAGGAGGGCTATATGGAATGCTAATACGATGGGTCGAGGGCGATATGAAGCCTTCTCCTGAAGAATTAACAGATATTTTGAAACAGACTATAAATATAGCTGCTCTCTGAGTTAAATATTACGAAAATTCTGATAGACACGTCCCCGCAAACTATCAACCCCCGCCTTTTCCGTCAGCACTACCCTACCCGCCAAAATCCGCCCCGAAAGGCTGTGGATGTGTTTCCACGAACAATTATACACATAAAAATACAAAGCTTCCCTGTTCCTCCACCTCCAAAAAGCACATTTTCGGCGGGCGGCAAATCACCGGAAAACCCTGTATTTAAGCCATTTTTCAGCCTCTCATCCATTTTTTACATTTATCATCAATACTACGCACTCAACATGAAGTTATTAGGCTATTTTGTTTTTCTATGCTTTGAACTGCATTTTTTGCTTTTTCGTTGATTTTCTGTAAGGTAACTTGCTTATGCTATGCAAATAAATTCTTTCGGTGGAAGCCTCTTTTATTTTTATAATTCGTCTTTTATAAATGTTGTGTCTTAATATTTATAGGTTCTTCTTCATAGTAATGGCAGGTAAAATTTTTCCTGTCCAATTTAATTCCACATTTTTAAATTTAGTAAATCCATTTTTAATCCAAAAATCAAGTACAGAATTGTCATAATTAGTGACTACATCTATTCTGATACATTTGCTTCTTTGTGATTTGGCATATTCCTCAAAAGCTCGAAAAATTAGTTTCCCAAAGCCTTTACTTTTA